>NZ_LFHY01000015.1:0-524656 GCF_001660175.1 Escherichia sp. B1147 | reverse complement strand
TGGTAGCTCGTCGGGCTCATAACCCGAAGGTCGTCGGTTCAAATCCGGCCCCCGCAACCAATTTATTAGAATGCTGATAAACCGCAATGTGTTTCACAGATTGCGGTTTTTTTGTACCCGAAATCTTCCTTTGCTGAACTCACAGCACGTTTTTTATCTCCCTTCCCGCAAAGAAATCAATTATCGACCTGGCTACGTGTATACCGGTTTGCTGGTATGACTCAACGGTGGCGGCGGCAATATGTGGCGTTGTAATGATATTTTTGGCATGCAGCAGTGGACTAAATTGCGCCAGCGGTTCAGTGCTAAATACATCCAGCGCCGCAAAAACATTCCGTTCCTCAATAACCTGAAGTAAAGCCTCTTCATCCAGCAGTTTTCCCCTGGCGGCATTGATGATCAACGAGCCGTTACGCATCATCGACAAATATTTGTGGCTAATGAAGTTCTCCAGATCAGGAGAAAAAGGCAGAAGAATTATGATGACATGCGACTGCATGAAGATATCTTCAATCGATACAAACTGAACTCCAGCTTTGTCGGCGAGCTGATAATCAGGTTGTTTGTCAAAAGCTAAAAGCTCAACATCAAAGCCAGACAACCTTTTCGCCAGAGTTTTGCCAATATTGCCGTAGCCAATCAGACCAATACGTTTCCCTTGTAACTCGCAGCCATGCGACTCACCCCAATAACCATTTTGCATCGCATGATAACTACCGGGGATATTTCTCATGCTCGCAAAAATAAGACCAATGATAAATTCCGCGACCGCATTTGAATTAATCCCAACCGCATTATTGACCACAATACCTGATTGTCGTGTCGCGCGAAGATCAATATTATCTATCCCCGTCCCGAATCTCGATATTATTCTCACACCGGGCAGTAGTGATAGCGTGTCCGCCTGATAACAATCTTTTCCGGCAATGACCGCACAAATAGATTCTCGTAATACGGTGGATTCCGATTTAACCAGATGTTCAATATTGTTCTTAATAATAAGGTTAAAATGATTTTCTCTTAGCAGCTTGCAGGCAGAAACACAACGCGCTGAAAAGCTGGGAACGGTGACCAGAACGTTTTTCATAGCTGACACTCACTTCAATGAACGCCACCCCAAAAGATGGCGTGACCGGTTACTGTATTTATATTTTGAAATTATGAATTTGCTTTAATGCCGAGCGCACCTCCTGGATGATATAAGCCGAAATCAGCACGAGTAAATTTTTTCAATTCGGAGAGTGCAAGCGCTACCGCATCACCAACAACCAAAACGACTGTCGATGAACATGATGGCGCTAAACCTAAATTATCCGCCTCACTTTTGACGGGAATTTCAACGGATAAATCACAACTTATCGCAAGCGATGAGCGATGACTGCGGGTAAAAGAGATCAAATAATTACCCATTTTTTTCAGACTAGGCAATGTCGCCAGGATTTCCGCCGTCTCACCACTGTTTAAAATAAGAATAATAATATCGTCTTTAGCCACCATACCAAGATCGCCGTGTACGGCTTCAGTACCGTGAACGAAAAACGAGGGAGTTCCGGTGCTGGCAAATGTTGCGGCGAGTTTCCTGGCAATAATACCGGACTTGCCAACGCCAATAAAAACAACTTTCCCCTGACAAGATTGTAATACTTTAATTAAATTTGCAACTTCCGAAAGGGGGGAATCAATAACTTCTTCAACTGCTTTATGTTCGTTACGCATAAAATGTTTAATAAGATGGATAAGATCCGTATTGTTCATTTTTATTTTTCCTGATTAATATTTTTAATTACACTCGCAAGACGCGTAAGCCCCATATATAATTTTTCTCGACCGCAGGCCAGGTTCAGACGAAGGTAGCCCTCCCCCTCCGTTCCGTAGACATACCCCGCCATAATGCCCACTTTACCTTCATGAATTAATCGACTGTAGAATTCATCAAAGGGATAATCAATAGCAGAGCAATCAATCCACGAAAAATAGCAGCCTTCAGCGGGCCTCACGATCAATTCTGGAATGTTTTCATTCAGATACTGCTGGGTGAATTGAATGTTAGAGGCAATATGTGCCTTCAATGAATTTAACCATTCCTCACATTCGTTATAGGCAACAATCGTTGCAATTATATTCAGTACTGATGGGGAGTTTACGAAATCGCGATACCTCGATATCGTTCTGAACTTATGATTAAAATTCTCGTCAGTTGAAATCATATATGATCCTGTTAGCGCAGGAACATTAAATGTTTTTGATATCGAATTAAACACCACTATTTTTTCTTTTTTTATTTTAAGCGCGGATGTGAAACTACGATTAAAAACAAAATCACTATGAATTTCATCTGAACATAACCAGACATTATGTCTTACACAGCTTGCAGCGATTTTATGCAGATCTTCTTCCGACCAGACTGTTCCTGTCGGGTTATGAGGATTACATAATAATACCATCTTTGCGCTTTTAATCTTAAGATCAAAATCTTGCCAGTTGATAGCATAGCCCCCCTCATTTTTTATGATCAAAGAGGTTGTCAAAATATTTCGCTCGCTATGTTTAATTACATCAAAAAATGCGTTATAGACAGGTGTAAAAATGAGGATGTTATCACCACGCGATGTCAATAACTCTATTGCTTTAGCAATGGAGTACATCACACTGGGGCTATAGGTTATCCATTCAGGTTTAATGTTTGTTTGATATTGTTGATGATACCAGTTTACTATTGCATTCAGATATTCATCATGTTGCCAACGACTGTACCCTAAAATCGGGTGTTCCAGGCGTTTTTTTAATGCCCTGACGATAGCTTCCGGTATCGGAAGATCCATATCTGAAATAGAGAATGGTAATACATCTTTTACACCAAATCGGTCCTCACAAAAGTCCCATTGGGTACAATATGTTCCTTTGCGGGAAACAGGAGTATTAAAAAAGTCCATCAGCTTATCCCCATATAGTTATCCATATCCCGACGCAGGGCGATGACTTTAGTGCCAATAATGACTTGTAAGGTATTTTGATCAAGTTTAACAACCGCGATCCCGCCGGCTCTTTTTATTGCAGACTCGTCAATCAATCCCATATCTGCGATTGTTAAACGTAAACGAGTTACGCAATTATCCAATGATTTAATATTCTCTTTACCACCAAGCGCCTTAACCATCTGCTCCGCCGCTTGCAGCTCTGATTTATTAAGAGTTGGGATATCCGCTATAGCCGTATGTTCTTGAGCGTTCACCGTGACAGGACTGGACTCTTCACGTCCTACAGTCATCAGGTTAAATTTGAGAATGGTCCAACGGAACACAAAGTAATAAATAAAGAAATAGGCCACTTCGACACACACCGCGATTGGCCAACCTGTTCTTGTGCCACGCAATACGCCAAAGCTAATAAATTGAATCAGGTCGCCAGTAAATCCCATCTTCACGCCCATATATGGCAAGACCATGTTGGCGAATCCATTCATAAAGGCATGGAAGACAAACAGCAGCGGACTGACAAATAAGAACAAAAACTCAATCGGTTCGCTAACACCACCAATAATCACCGTAAGCACACCAGAAATGAGCAATGCTTTGATAGCTTTTCTATTTTGTGCATGGGCGGTGCGATACATCGCCAGCGCGGCACCAGCCAGACCATACTGGATCATCAGTTTGCCCTGTTCCATTTTCCCCGCCAAATCCAGCGGAATGACCGTATTCTCTTTGACGTACGCCATAAACATGTTCAGGGTGCCGTAATACTCTTCGCCGCCAATCACTGCCGAACCGCCGATTGGAGTAAAGCGGAAAACTGACGTCACCAGATGGTTTAAGCCAAAAGGAATCGTCACGCGTTCGGCAACTGCATAGAAGAAATAACCGACAGGACCGGAAGTTGATATCCAGTGGCCAATGAGCATGAAGAGATTGAAAAACGGCGGCCAGATAAAAGGGATGATCAGGCCAAATCCGCTCATCACAATCAGTGTAATGATAGGCACCAGACGCGGACCACTATAAAAACCTAATGATTCTGGAATGCGTAAGTTAACGATCTTCTTATACATGCTGGCGACTAATAACCCAGCAACAATCCCCCCCCAACACGCTGGTATTGTAGGACTGGATCCCCAGAATGATGGTTTGCCCATGTGTCGACATTTGGTCAGCAGCGACCAATAAGTCGTGCTGTTTAAGATAAAAGTTCGTTCCCAGATGCATTGCCATAAAACCAATTAAGCCAGAAAAAGCGCCATAGGCTTTATCCTCTTTCTCTTTTAATAATCCTAAGGGAATCGCTATCGCAAACAATACAGGTAAATTAACAAAGGCAAACAAACCAAGGCTAACAATGAAATCAAGTATGGTTTTAATTATTGGAATAGCCAGAAATGGAATTAACTTTGCCATATCATCACTGGCTAAACCACTTCCCAGCCCTAGCATCATGCCACATACACTTAGCAGAGCGATGGGATACATAAATGCCTTCCCCAGGCTCTGAAAAAAACTCCAGGCTTTCTTTTGTTTCATGCGGGTTATCTCATATAAATGTTATATATAATTAGTCCATTAATACTTTGGTGCGAATAGAGAGATATAATTTTTCTTCCAAAATCAATTCATATTTAAAAGTGGCGTACAGATACCTTTCAATTTCATGAATAGCGTGTTGCAACTGAATATCTTTCTCAAGAAACTGCTCATAGATATCACCAATATCTTTCTGTTTTATTTTTTCATTGCATAATACTCGACAAGAAAAATACTTAAGATGCATCATAAATCTTGAGTAGTTAAATGAACTCCTGTCCACCCTTCGGTTATAAACACCCTCGATAATCTCCGTAATTTTTTGAGACAACTCAATAATCCGTACCGATTCATAATCAATTGAGTTTTCATAGTTATTTAAAATATGTAATGCAATAAAACCAATCTCATCATCCGGAAGCTGAACGCTAAACTGATCATTGATGATGGTTAATGCATCCCGGCTTATAGCATATTCTGCTTTGTACAACGCTTTGATTTCTTCAAGGAAAGCATTATTAATTTGTATTCCGGCGGTGACTCGGGATATTGCATTCGAAATGTGATCGGCAAGAATAAGCAATAGCGATGGATTTAACTTTTTTTCAAGATTGTACTCCGCGTAGTGCACTATCTTTTCGGCGACAAACACATACTCAATATCCACATGTTCAATCAATTTATAGAGTTTATTTTTTTGCTCATTTCTGACATAAAAAATTCTGTTAGCAGGATGCTCAGGTACAGGCATGCCATATTTTTTGTTGTAACCGACGCCAGGTCCAGAAATGATAACCTCCTGTCCATTCATCGATGCCTGCACACAATTATTGTTCATGACTTTTTCGATGATCATTTCATGGCTCCAAAAAAAAAGGCAAGGCACGTCAGAAGTAATGATTACTTCAAACATTGCCTTGCCTGATTTAACAGTTACAAGATGACTAACTAATGCGTATACCTTACACGGGATTGTGTTTAATAAAAGAGACGCCAGACTTATTTTTCTGGCCAACTTTCAAATATTCGACAACAATCACAAAATCACTGTCTAATATTCATATCAATAATATTGACTCAATGAAACATAAACCCATTGAATAAATAAATTAAAACATCATCCCCTTCGCGCCAGCGTCGCCCCATCGGCAAAATACGCTTTAATACCCGCAAGAATAGACTCCGCAACTTCCTGCTGGAAAGTTGCCGTTTTCAATTTGCGCTCTTCTTCAACGTTACTGATAAACGCCGTTTCGACCAGAATGGATGGAATATCTGGCGCTTTCAGCACGGCAAACCCGGCCTGCTCAACCTGATTCTTATGCAGCTTGTTGATTTTACCCAGCTTATTTAGCACAGCCTTACCAAACTTTAGGCTGTCGGCAATGGTCAGCGACTGCACCATATCAAACATGGTGTGGTCGACATAGCGGTCGCCGCTTTTGCTCACGCCACCAATCAAGTCAGAGGCGTTCTGGGTTTGCGCCAGATATTTTGCCGCAGTACTGGTTGCGCCTTTGGTAGAGAGCGCAAACACCGAGGAACCGCTCGGCTGGCGACTGGTAAAGGCGTCGGCATGAATAGAGACAAACAAGTCAGCACGCTGTTTCTGTGCTTTTGCTACGCGCACTTGCAACGGAATGAAGATGTCTTCATTACGCGTCATGTAAACCTTCATATTGCCCTCTTTCTCGATCAGAGAGCGCAGACGGCGAGCTATTTGCAATACCACGTCTTTTTCGCGCGTTTTGTATTTCCCCACCGCGCCAGAGTCTTCGCCGCCGTGGCCAGGGTCAAGCATAATGACAATCGGACGATCGCGCCCTGCCTTGCCAGGCTGTGGGCCACTCTGTGCAGGCGGCACCTGCTTTTCGAGGTCGCCTTTATTGTAATCTTCCAGCAGTGCCAACAGTGGGTCCTGCATGTCCTGAGCATTGGCCGGATAAAGGTCCATCACCAGGCGTTCTTTAAACCCGGCGACCGGCGCGAGGGCAAACATCTGCGGTTTTACATTTTGCTTTAACTCAAAAACCATCCGCACGGTTTGCGGATCAAATTGGCCAACGCGTGCCGACTTGATGAACGGGTCGTCAGCGCGGATTTGCGCAGCCATCCCCTTGAGCACCGAGTTCAGGTTTACATCTTCGATATCCACCACCACGCGTTCAGGGTTACTCAACGCAAACTGCTTATATTTCAGCTGACGATTTGATTCTACCGTCACACGGGTATAGCTGGATGCAGGCCAGACGCGCACCGCCACGACCTGACTGACCGCAGCCAGACTCACCTGGCTTACGCTCAATAGCCACATGGCGCCCGCGCCTTGCAGTAAACGACGGCGGCTGATTGCAGTGTTGGATCCTGACATGCCTCTCCCGAGCAAAAGAAATCTAAGCTGTGTAACAAGTAAACGACCAATTTGACCGGAAACTTTAGCGAAAGACGCATAATCTGTCATCTATAAAAAGGTAAACATTCTATTTATATTCACGGTATTACTGATAAAAAAGTCGCTCCCGCATAAAATTCGCACTTGCACACGGCGAAAAAACAGAATAAAAATACAGTAATTTCGAATAATCATGCAAAGAGGTGTGCCGTGGTAAAGGAACGTAAAACCGAGCTGGTCGAGGGATTCCGCCATTCGGTTCCCTATATCAATACCCACCGGGGAAAAACGTTTGTCATCATGCTCGGCGGAGAAGCCATTGAGCATGAAAATTTCTCCAGTATTGTCAATGACATTGGGTTATTGCATAGCCTCGGCATTCGTCTGGTGGTGGTTTATGGCGCACGTCCCCAGATCGACGCAAATCTGGCAGCGCATCACCATGAGCCGCTATATCACAAGAATACGCGCGTGACCGACGCCAAAACGCTGGAGCTGGTGAAGCAGGCTGCGGGTACGTTACAGCTGGATATTACCGCTCGCCTGTCAATGAGCCTCAACAACACGCCATTGCAAGGCGCGCATATCAACGTCGTCAGCGGCAATTTTATTATTGCCCAGCCGCTGGGCGTAGATGATGGTGTGGATTACTGCCATAGCGGGCGCATCCGGCGGATTGATGAAGAAGCGATTCATCGCCAACTGGACAGCGGTGCGATTGTACTGATGGGGCCGGTGGCGGTTTCGGTCACTGGCGAGAGCTTTAACCTGACCTCGGAAGAGATTGCCACTCAGCTGGCCATCAAACTGAAAGCCGAGAAGATGATAGGTTTTTGCTCTTCGCAAGGTGTCACCAATGACGATGGCGATATTGTCTCCGAACTTTTCCCTAACGAGGCGCAAGCGCGGGTAGAAGCCCAGGAAGAGAAAGGCGATTACAACTCTGGTACGGTGCGCTTTTTGCGAGGCGCGGTGAAAGCCTGTCGCAGCGGCGTACGTCGCTGTCATTTAATCAGTTATCAGGAAGACGGCGCGCTGTTGCAAGAGCTGTTCTCACGCGACGGTATCGGTACACAGATTGTGATGGAAAGCGCCGAGCAGATTCGTCGCGCAACAATCAACGATATTGGCGGCATTCTGGAGTTGATCCGTCCACTTGAGCAGCAGGGTATTCTGGTGCGTCGTTCTCGCGAACAACTGGAGATGGAAATCGATAAATTCACTATTATTCAGCGCGATAACACGACTATTGCCTGCGCAGCACTCTATCCATTCCCGGAAGAGAAGATAGGTGAAATGGCGTGCGTGGCTGTACATCCGGATTACCGCAGTTCATCAAGGGGCGAAGTTTTGCTGGAACGCATAGCGGCCCAGGCGAAGCAAAGCGGCTTAAGCAAATTGTTTGTACTGACCACGCGCAGTATTCACTGGTTCCAGGAACGTGGATTTACCCCGGTGGATATTGATTTGCTGCCGGAGAGCAAAAAGCAGTTGTATAACTACCAGCGTAAATCCAAAGTGTTGATGGCGGATTTGGGATAAGCGATGGAAATCGCCGGATGCGGCGTGAACGCCTTATCCAACCTACGCAGCACTCCATAGGCATAATAAGACGCGCCAGCATCGCATCAGGCATTGGCACTCATCGTCGGATGCGGCGTGAACGCCTTATCCGACCTACGCAGCACTCCGTAGGCATGATAAGACGCGCCAGCATCGCATCAGGCATTGGCACTCATCGCCGGATGCGGCGTGAACACCTTATCCGACCTACGCAGCACACCGTAGGCATGATAAGACGCGCCAGCGTCGCATCAGGCATTTACGTTCACTCCCGCGCACCAAACAACGCTGCCAGCCCGCTACGCCGCTCGGTGCGCGTGGCGATTGCCGCACTTAAAATGCGTTCATCGGCATACAATGACAAACGTCGACGCGCGCGTGTCACTGCGGTGTAAACCAGCTCTCGCGTTACTACCGGCGTGCGTTGGCTCGGTAAAATCAACGCCGCATGGTCGAACTCCGATCCCTGCGATTTATGTACCGTCATCGCCCACGTAGTTTCGTGCTCCGGCAAGCGACTCGGTTGCACTGACTTGATATTGCCATCCGGCATCGCAAACCAGACGCGCGTCCCCTGCCCGCGATCCAGCGCAATACCGATATCGCCATTAAACAACCCAAGCGCGCTGTCATTGCGGGCAATCATCACTGGCCTGCCTTCGTACCAGCGTGAGTGCAGATGCCGATGGATTTTGCGCTTCTGTTGCATAAACTGCTCAATTCGCTCATTCAGTCCAGCCACGCCAAATGGACCTTCCCGCAGGGCGCACAAAAGCTGGTACTCATTAAACGCCTGAATGATTAAATCCGGCTCGGCACGCGCTTGCAGCAGATCCAGATAACGTCCGTAACCGGCAAGAGCTTCCTCAAGCATCGCAATATAATCTTCGCCGCTCTGTAAAAGCCGTTTTTCGATGTCAGTAAAATCCTGCTGAAAAACCGTTTTCATTGCCGTTTTATCGCCGCGATTGATAGCCGCAGCTAACTGACCAATGCCAGAGTTGCTGCCGAAACGGTAACTTTTTTGCAGCAGGCAGAGACTGTCGCGCAGTGATGCCGCTTCTGTGCCGCTTCCCGCTGGAACGTGACTTCCTGTTAAGCGACTTAACTGCCCGGCGCGCTCTGCGGTAAAGCCCGCATTGGCATAAGCGCAGATATCCCCCAGCACAGCTCCAGCCTCAACGGAGGCCAGTTGATCACGATCGCCGAGGAAGATCACTCGCGCATGATCGGGCAAGGCATCGATCAACCGCGACATCATAGGCAGATCGATCATTGACGCTTCATCCACCACCAGCACATCAAGATGCAGCGGGTTACCCGCATGGTGGCGTAAACGCTGACTACCCGGCTGCGCGCCCAGGAGGCGGTGCAAGGTACTGGCATCTTCCGGTATGCGTTTCTTTTGTTCATCGGTCAGCGGTAACTGGCGCAAAGCTTTGCCAAGCGATTCGGTTAAGCGCGCAGCAGCTTTCCCCGTTGGCGCGGCCAGGCGGATACGACAGCGTTCACCGTCGGCCATCTGAATTAACGCTGCTAACAACTTCGCCACGGTCGTCGTTTTACCTGTGCCGGGGCCGCCGGAAATTACCGAAATGCGCCGCGTCAGCGCCACTGCTGCCGCCACTTTTTGCCAGTTAATCTCATCACCTGGCGGGAAGAGTTTATCCAGCGTTTGCTTCAGCAACGTCTCATCCACCTCAATGGCATGATTCACTTCGTTGAAAAAGCGTGCCACTGTGCGCTCATTACACCACATGCGATTCAGATAAAGGCGATCGCCACAGAGGATCATCGGCGTTGGCTCATCTCCCCGGCTGACCGCTTGTGAAGCCAGCAAGCACTCTTCCCAATTTTGTAGCTCACCGATTTCACTGACACAGGTCGCCAACAGCGGATGCGAGGCTTCGTTATTTTCCAGTCGTGAAAGCGGCAAACAGACGTGCCCTTCTCCGGCGTCGTGGCTTAACAGTGCCGCCGCAAGGGTGACTGCAGGATGTTCATCTCCCGCCACGGTCAGGGCAAACTGCACGTCCAGCGGGCGTAGCTGTTTGTGCTCCACAGCTTCCAGTAATTGCTTTTGCAATTTCATCACGCCTCCTCCAGGGTCATACCGGCAAACATCTCATCCATCAGGGCAATCAACCCGGCGTTGGGTCGGGTCGCGTAGATCCCTTGTTGCGGATGTTCTTTATCAACGCCACGCAGAAACAGATAGATAACGCCGCCAAAGTGGCGTTCATAGTCGTAATCAGCAATGCGATGGCGCAGATAACGGTGCAGCGCCAGGGTATAAAGCTGATATTGCAGATCATAGCGGTGTGCCTGCATCGCCGCTGCCATAGCCTGTTGGGTGTAAGCCGAACTGTCTTCACCCAACCAGTTGGATTTATAGTCGAGCAGGTAATAACGCCCTTCGTGGCGAAACACCAGGTCAATAAAACCTTTTAACATGCCGCGTACCTGCATGAACTCCAGCGGCGGGCAGCCTGCGGATAGCGGGTCAAACTGGCGGATTAACGTATCAAGCTGACTGGCGATAAGCGGCTCGCTAATCGGCAGGTAAAACTCCATCTCCACCTGTTTATCACGGGCGGAAAGCTGACTCAGAGTAACGCCGGTTTCATTGAGCGGCGCCTGAAGAATAGCGCTGATCCACTCGGTTAACACCGGTTCCCAGTGCGCTTCAAAACCACCAAGTTCCAGTTTTTCCCGCATCCAGTTCGGGTCAATCGGCTGGGTAAAATCCAGGTCTTCAAACAAACTGTGCAAGAACGTCCCCGGTGACGCACCGCGCGGGAACTGATGCGGTGTTAACGTCGCTTCTTCAACGACGCTGGCAACGCCTGCGGCATCGACATCCAGCCGAGGCATCAAATCCTGGGCGATACCGTGACTACGCTGTTGCAAACCGGAGTAGCTGGTAACGCGCCAGTTATCGCCGGGCAATCGTTGTAATGTCCTGGCATTCAGTTCAGCAGTTAAAGCATCATTAACCTGCCATGGCTGGTTAGCGCCAGTTTGTGCCGTTTGCCAGGCAATATCCTTATCACACAATGCTTCAATACAGGCACGAAGCCCTGCCGCATCTTGCGGTTCCCCTTTTTGCAGCAAGCGCCCGAGCGCACTTTGATGAACGTCGGTGTCACCTTTTTTATCGCCACGACGGCGCACCAGCGGCGCAACACCGAGACTGCAGTGCCAGACCGAACGCGTGAGCGCCACGTAAAGCAAACGCAGATCTTCAGCCAGACGCTCGGCTTCAGCGAGATCCACGCTTTCTGGCGCAGAGTTAAGATCCAGAACAGCTTCAAACGAGCCTCGATCGTGATAGAACGCCTGATCCTGTACACGGAAATTGGTGATAAACGGCAGCCAGACCAGCGGATATTCCAGCCCTTTCGATTTGTGGATCGTGACGATCTGCACCAGATATTTGTCGCTTTCGAGACGCATTTGTTGGCTGGAGGCATTACTGTCGGGTTCGAGGATATGTTGCGATAACCAGCGTACCAGCGCATGTTCACTTTCCAGCTGCGTTCCAGCTTCTTGTAGCAGTTCGCTGATATGCAAGATGTCAGTAAGACGCCGCTCGCCACCTGCCGTTGCCAGCAGGTTTTCTGCAATGTTGCGCGCCGACATCAGCGCCCGCAGCATTGGCATGACGCCGCGTTTGCGCCAGATTTGCCGATAACCATCGAACTCTTCGACCACCGCGTCCCACGCATTTTCGTCATTGTTCAGCGTTTCGATATCCAGTGCGTTCAGCCCCATCATTGACGTTGCCAGCGCACTACGCAGGGTGTTCTCTCGTTCGGGCGTCATCACCGCCTGCAACAGCCAAAGCATCTCCTGCGCTTCCAGAGTTTCAAAAACACTGTCGCGGTTCGAAAGGTAAACGGAAGGGATTTCCAGCAGCGTTAAGGCATCGCGCACCTGGGCGGCCTCCTGGCGGCTGCGCACCAGCACACTGATGTCCGAAGCGCGTACCGGACGAGCATCATCGCCGTTCATCAGCAACGCTTCGCCCCGCTGCCCGGCCTGTAACCAGTCGCGGATTTGCGCGGCACATACCTGTGCCATGGTACTTTGATAATCGCCAACGCCGCAGCTTTCGCCTTCCATCAACCACATTTTCATCGCCGGCTGCGTTTCTCCTTTAAATACAAAACGCAGTGCCTGATTTTTCCCGGCTGATTTCACTGGGATAAACGGTATTTCGCGAAACATGAAAGCGTCATCAGTCTGGCTGAATAGCTTATTTACGCTGTTCACCATTCCCGGTGCGGAACGCCAGTTGGTATCTAAGGTGTAGTGCGCGTGAACTTCGCTGCGCGCCTTCATGTAGGTGAAGATATCCGCACCACGGAATGCATAAATGGCCTGTTTCGGGTCACCTATCAGCAACAATGCGGTTTCCGGCTGATGGTGCCAGATACGGCGAAAAATCCGGTACTGCTGCGGGTCTGTGTCCTGAAATTCGTCGATCATTGCCACCGGGAATCGCGTACGGATCGCTGTCGCCAGAGCCTCACCGCTTTCGCTACGCAGCGCGGAATCGAGCCGGCTTAACATGTCGTCAAACCCCAGTTCGCCACGGCGACGTTTTTCACGCGCTACCGTTTCGCGGATCTCAGCCAACGCGCGGGTGATCACCAGATCGCGGATCGACAATGGTTCTGCAAGCAGTTGATCGATCACCTCAAACAGCGGATGGCGCGGCGTCTCGCCCCCCGCTTTCGTGCGATCTTCTAAGAAACTCTGAGAGAATTTTTCCAGCGACTCCGGTAACTGATAACTGTTTGTCTCTTCTTCTGCCCAGGCACTGATCTTGTCTATCCATTTAGCCTGATTGCTACGGTTAAACTTGCGGCGATCAATACCAGAAGATTCGATCAGTGCATCCAGTTCGCCCACCGCATCACGCCACTGCTGTTTTACGCCATCGATACGCGCCACAATTTGCGCGTGGCGGGAAGCCAGCGTTTCATCATCGGGCGGCGGTGCTTTGATAACCGGCGCTTCCCCTTGCAGATAACGATTAATATCGCGCAGCAACGCCTGCGGCCCTTTCCAGGTTTCAAAGACTACCTGGGCAATTTCACGCGGCAGCGGGTAGCAATGGCGACGCCAGAAATCGGCGCAGGCCTGGTAGCGCAGTAGCGATTCATCTTCAATCAATTGCTGCTCAAACAACATGCCGGATTCAAAGGCATTCAGGTTGAGCATACGCTGGCAAAAACCGTGAATGGTAAAGACTGCCGCTTCGTCCATCTGCCGTTCGGCTAACAGCAACCACTGCGCGGCCTGTGCTTTATCGTCGATCTCTTCCAGAAGGCGCGCGTAAAGAGGGTTGTCGGTGGTTTCACGCAAACAGGCGATGCGCAACTCGTGGATATTGCTACGGATACGACCGCGCAATTCTGCGGTGGCAGCCTCGGTAAAGGTCACCACCAGCAGTTCTTCAACGGTCAGCAGGCGGGGAAAGGCGGCAGAACCGCCTAGTCCAAGTAACAGGCGCAAATAGAGCGCCGCAATCGTAAAGGTTTTGCCTGTGCCGGCAGAGGCTTCAATCAGGCGCTCGCCCAGTAAGGGCAAGCGCAAAGGATCTAGTGTCTCGGCGACATCACTCATTCTTTTCACTCATCAGGGGCATTGTTTGCTGCAACGCGCTGACGTTCTCCCACACTTTCCAGCCTTCAGGGTGTACATATTCTGCTTTCCCATTCTGGCTGCCGGAAATCTGCGACAGGATAGCCATGCCTTGCGGCTCGACTACCGCCTGATGGAAGAAATCGGCCAGTTTTTGCGGCGTCAGCAGTTTAATCTGTGCCACGATTTTATCACGCGAATCGAAGCGCATATTGCCGCGATCGAAATCTTTACTTAACTTCGATGCCTCTTCGCCGAGTGTTTGCGGTGCCTGCAGCATCTGGGTAATAACCGCCTGCTGGATTTGCGCAAACTCTTCTGGCTTCATCGCCCGCAGTTTCGCTTCTGCTGTCGGGAAAAAGGCCTTGTAACGCTCCCACAGGTACGATGGTTGTTTTTCGTTGCTTTGCAGCAGGAAGCCCATGCCCCACTGACGCCCTACGCTCATTGGGAACGCGAACACGGCATAGCCCAGCTGTTCTTCGGTACGCAACTGATTATAGAACCACGGCTGTACAATCTGCGCCAACAGAGAACTGTAGGCTGAACTGGTGTATTCATCGTAGCCGGTTGGTACAAATACCGCTGCCAGTGCGGAGTCGGTGCTGTTACCGGCTTTTTCAAAGATGACGGATTGTTTTTTATCGACCAGTACATCTTTGTTACGACACCACTCTGAACCATCAGCCCCTAACTGTTTTTGCACATCACGTGCCAGTGTTGTTGCCTGGTCTTCGGTCATGTTGCCAATAACCATAAACTCTGGTCGGGCCCCTGATTTTAAGGCGTCACGATAGGCCAGCACCTCTTTCAACGTGATGGAAGGCAAAATTTTGCGCCGTTCATCACGCGAGAAGTAAGGCACCTGGGAAAGCATCTGTGCGGGCATAATCGCCTGCTCAAACGCTTTGCCCTTTTCTGCGGAATCCATCATCTGGTTATACCAGGATTTCGCCTGCTCAAGCTGATCTTCCGTAGCGGTATAGCTAAAGTACCCCTCGAGCAATGCCTGAAACAGCTGCGGCAGACGCTGGGTGTAACCATTAGCATTAACCATAAGGCCGTTGTTAGCGTTGGTGGAAAAACTAATACCGCCAACCGACGCCTGGTTGCTTAACTGATCAAGCGCCAGCCCTGCGAGATAATCATTAAGCGCAAACATTACCTGATTACGGGCGCTGTCCATGGCTTTCGGGTTACGCAAAATCAGGCTGACATCGGCTTTTGGCTCGCTGGCAAAATAACGGCTCGGCGCATACACCACACGCAGGTTCGATTCATCCACAATCAACTCTGGATGGTCGTATTTCTTCTCTGTCTTAATCAGCGAGAAATCGTCAGGAATATAGGGGTTAAGCTCCGGCAAAGAGAGCGCTATGTCGGCGGCTTTCTTCTGCCAGTCAGCGAAAGTTTGTTCGCTGATTTTATCGACCTGATACGGCGCATCGACAAAGTAAGCTGTTTTGTTGTGCGGCTCTTTCGGGCTGATATACCAGATACGCGCGTTCTGCGGCGTCATCATCGCCAGACGTTCTTTTACTGCTTTTGCATCGTACTGATCGGCAATATTGACCGCATCCAGCGTATGCTCAACAGGAACGCGAATCATGGTATCCGCCAGCCATTCGACATAATCCATATCGCGGGTGATCGACGGATAGCGGAAGTCGATATCCAGCACATTCGCCAGTTCATCGAAGTATTGTTTATCAATGCCTTTTTCACGTAACAGATTGAGATAGCTAAAAATTGCCGCCACAACCTGATCACGATTAGCCAGACCTTTATCGGTTAAAGAGGCAGAGATCGCTAAAACGCCGCTGTTGCCGTTGACGATAGGATCGGAGTTGGCGCTAATGCCCTCAACTAATCCCTGTTTTTGCAGCCAGTCAGAAAGCGTTCCAGGGCTGCGATTGCCAATCAGATAGGTAATCAATTCATCGGTTTTACTACGGAATTTCGCCGAGTTGTTATCAATACGAAACTCGACGCGCAGCACTTTACGCGGCAGCGCCGGAACATAATGAATGATAATGCCCTTTTGCGCGTCGGTGACTACCGGCACGGTGATTTCCGGTTTTTTGCTCTCTTTGTTCGGCACGCGACCGAAGGTATCCGCCGCCATTTTTGCCAACTCCGGCAGCGGTTTATTGCTGTAAATAACCGCCTTCATCAGATTGGCAGAATAGTACTTCTCGTGGAAATCTTTCAGCGCCTGCTGCACAGGGTTACCAGGTTTGTCGCTTAAAGTTTCGAGGTTACCGCCAGAAAACTTTGAACCGGGGTGTGCCGGGTTAATGGTTTCTGCGCTGACCTGCGCCATGCGCATCCCGTCACGCGTACGCGCCATGGTTAATTCGGCATTCACCGCATTACGCTCACGTTCGGCGTATTTCTTGTCGAGCAAGGGGTCAGCGATAGCATCGGCCAGGCGGTCTACCGCACCGGGCAAGGCGTCGTTCTCAACTTCCAGATAGAAAGCCGTGCGATACGGCGCAGTGCTGGCATTGTGACTGCCGCCGTGCATTTTGAGATATTCGGCCAGGCTATCAGCCTGCGGGTACTTTTTCGACCCCATCAGACTCATGTGTTCAAGGTAATGCGCCAGCCCCTGATAAGCCTTGGGATCTTCCAGCGATCCAACAGGCACCACCAGCGCCGAGAGCGATTTAACCGCCTGCGGGTCAGAAACCAGCAAGACCACCATACCGTTATCCAGACGTACGGCCTGATACTGGCGGTTATCTTTATCACTTTTACGGATGGTTTCCTGAATCGGCTGCCATCCCGTTTCTGCCTGACTTAAGGGAACCCAGAGGGCAACAAACAACAATAATGCTTTGAACCAGGTGCTGCGGGGCATTCACGGACCTCATTATCAACTTTATTTTCCAACCAGATTCAACACGTTAACGATAATCATCCGGTAGAATTTAATCTTGTGCTGAACGAGTCAGCCTATGTCTATATATCCATCAGTCCGTGACTGGTGCGCATCATAAAGTAAGCGAATGAATTGCGCAATTTTTATACAGCACTCATGACTGATTAAAGCGAAACAGCGGTAACAGGAAACGTTGCGACTGTTTAACGATGGCTTCCATTGTCTCTGGCGTTAATTGCCGCCATAGCCTCTGATACCAGATATCATCACCTTCGCCACGCACCATCATGTTGCCTTCGTAAGCCTGAAGGAATTTCGTACGGGCTTTTTGCAACGTGGATTCGTCGTCCAGCATGGCATCGTTTTCTGCGTCATAACAGGTTTTTAGCCATGCGCCGCCGCTTTCAGGTAACACCAGCAACGGCGCGGACATACCTTCACGATACCCCTCAATCAGTTGTGAGAGGTAATGTAAAGCCTGCTCTGCTTCAAGTGGCGGAAAGCGCCATTCGCCATCTTTACGCAGAAAAAGGCGACTCACACCATTACCGCCGCTGGCACAGTAGACAAGGTGTTCCAGCCAAAGTTGCATCCCTTGCGCCACACTTAATAAAGATGGGCGCCAGCGCAACAGGCCATCCGACTGGACCTGCGGCAGCCAGCCCGTTATCTGCACGCCGTTGCAGGCGAGATCGATTTCCATGCTCTGGCCCGGCTGACGACAGGCAATAACTCTGTCGGCAAGTTGCTGCATCTCCTGACACTGCGTTTCCCAGAAAATTTCACCAAAGGCGCCATACGGCAAATCCCCTGCCGCCCGGAATCGGCGGAACAAGCGTTCGGCATCATCCTGCTCGACCAGTGCATTTAATAACTGCTGGTTGATTTGATAACGACTAAGCCCTTCCAGAATAAATGGTTCGGTGTCGGGGATTTCGCTGTCTTCGGTACGGAAGTTCACCTGCAAACGCATCTGAAAAAACGCCCGCACCGGATGCGCCCAGAATCGTTGTAGCGTCTCCAGCGGCACGGTTTCCGGCAAGGTAAACGGCAGCGGCTGAACAAATTCAGAATGTGCCTTACCTGCCTGACTGGCCGCGGGTAGCCACTCGCGCGCATAGCTTTGTAAGTTACCGGGCTGGTAGTTTTGTGGGTCAAACGGCATCCGGGTATGGAGACAAGTAAGATGCGCTTTTACCCTTGCCTCGCTTTCATCACAGTTAAGCGTTTCATCGCCCGGTAGATAATGGCTTTGCCCGATGTAGTCGATCAGTTCCTGCACCAGAACCGACGGGAATCGTTCGCTGTTATCCTGGATAGAGCGGCCAATATAGCTGATATAGAGTTTTTGTTGCGCGGATATTAACGCTTCCAGGAACAGATAGCGGTCGTCATCGCGACGGCTGCGGTCACCACGCTTCGGTTTCTGGCTCATCAGGTCAAAGCCCAATGGCGCAAGCTGCCGCGGGTAAACTCCATCGTTCATCCCCAGCAGGCAAACCACTTTGAATGGGATGGAACGCATTGGCATCAGAGTACAAATGTTGACCGGACCTGCGAGAAAACGCTGGCTGATACGTTCTTGATCCAGGCGTTGTGCCAGTTCATCACGTAACAACGATAGCGGCACTGCTTCGCCATACTGTGCACCCAAACCTTCAGCGATAATCGCCTGCCATTGTTGCTCAATAAGCGTCATCGCCGCTTCGGTTTCCGCATCCGGCAGGAAGAAGGCATTGAGCATATCGCGGCAAACCGGCAGCCACTCTTCAAGCGGTCGTTCCTGCGCCAACCCGCGACGCCAGATGTTTAGCTGCATTAGCAGTGACGCCAGGTGTCCTACCAGCTCCGCAATTAAGCCACTCGATTCATCGTAAGGAAGGACCGATTGCCATTCACCCTGTGCGCTTTCCATTGCGTAGCCTAGTAACATGCGCGTCAGACCAAATCGCCAGGTGTGTTGCCCGGTGGCGGGGAGTTCCAGCTCGCGCACGTTGTCGTCATCAATCCCCCAGCGAATGCCAGATTCATTAACCCACTGACGTAAATAACGTAGCCCTTCTTCGGTGATATCAAACCGCGCCGCCAGTACCGGCACGTCCAGCAGTGCTAACACGTCCTCCGACACAAAGCGGCTGTCCGGCAACGATAACAGGCTGATAAACGCTTCAAGTACAGGATGCGACTGCCGCGCCCGACGGTCGGAAATGGCATATGGCAGATACCGATCCGCTGGCGCACTGCCAAACACGGCCTGAATAAACGGACTGTAGCTGTCGATGTCGGCCACCATCACGATGATGTCGCGCGGAGTGAGTGTCGGATCTTCTTCCAGCATCGCCAGCAGGCGATCGTGCAAAACTTCAACTTCACGTTGTGGGCTATGGCAAACATGGAAGGTAACGCTGCTATCCTGTGGGTCAAGCGGGCGTTTGTTATCACTACGGGAAAACTCTTCGAGGTTCACGCCCGCAACGGCGTGGTTTTCCAGTTCCAGAATGTCGGACTGTATGTTATGCAACAGATTGTCTGGCGTGACATCGACAAAGGCGTCCAACTCCTGACTGTTCTCCAGATCGGAAAGAAGAAAGATATAGTCGCGCCCCAACTTGCCCCAGGAGGCCAGCAGCGGGTTGCCGACATCCTGTTCACCGTCGCTATTAAATAATTGTCCGGCATTTTCGCTATCGCGAAATAGCGGCAATTCACGATCTTCAAAACTGTGTCGACGCTGGCGGGTCAGCAGTTTTGCCAGATAAGCAGGATCTTTAATATCGCCCCAGTAATAACGGCAAGGGTTGGTAAACAGGAGATGGATTTCAATATGTTTACCCAGCGCCTGTAGCGCCTGGAGATAAACTGGCGGTAACGCGGAAATACCGCATATAAAGACGCGCGAAGGTAAGCCGGATGGGCAAGTCGTTGCAGACTCCAGCGTTTCGATAAAGCGTTGATAGAGATTGGCACGGTGCCAACGCGGTTGCCCGAGTTCATGGGTATATTCCACCAGCGCCTTCCACAACGGTGCTTGCCAGGCCTGCGCTTCTCCCAGCCCTTCAACCAAATGTCCTGCTTCCCACTGTGCCAGCCAGTCCGGACGATAGACCAGATATTGGTCAAACAGGTCCGCCGCTTTTGAGGAAAGCTGAAACAGTTTTCGCTTGTCGCTATCGTCAGTCAGGTAATGACGCAATAGTGTAAAATCTTCGCGCTCAAGTAGTTGCGGCAGCAGAGTCATCAGTTTCCAGCTCATACTCCGCTTGTTAAAGGCGCTCTCTTTGGGGATCTCCGGTAATACACGGACAAACATATCCCAGATAAAGCTTGCAGGCAGCGGAAAATCAATGTTTGCCGCAATGCCGAACTTCTGCGACAGGGTCATTTGCAGCCACTGCGCCATACCGGTACTTTGCACCAGAATCATTTCTGGCTCGAAAGGATCGTCCAGCCGTTCGCGTTCGACAATAAACTCCATCAACGCTTCCAGTACGTCCAGACGATTGGAATGGTAGACCCTTAACATAGCGGCTCCTGACTACTGACGATTCGGGCAATGCAGGCGGGTCATCTCGCCTTCTCTGCCCCCGGGTGAAAATAGCGTAACGCTGATGCTGACACATCCCGCCTGCGATGTCTGCATTCGGTTGACCTGCCAGTTTGCAGGTGGCGAAATCGCGCGCAGTTGCGTTTGCTGCCAGCCATGCCGCCAAAGTTGTTGGTACTGGTTTCTGCTGCCAAGACTGTTCATTAGTGTTCTCTGATACCCCGATAACGCAGTGACAATCATCACCATCAGCACCATTGCCAGCATCACTTCCGGCAGGCTAAAGCCTTGTTGATTCTTCAGGGAAGCTGACATAACGCCCCCTCTTTTTGCGGGCAGAAATCACTCCAGCCGCGTGGCGAAAAAACAATCTTTCCATCGTTCACTTCGCCTGTTCGCCACAATGAAACGCCTTCATAAACGGCAATCAGCAAGATTTCATTATCTGCCAGTAAACGCAGACAAACTCGGGCATCGGTTGCAGCGTACTGTGAGCACTGAACTGCAGGCTGTGTCTGCCAGGCATGCATTTTCCCCCACTCAAGCGCTGACTGCACAATGGCCTGACGGCGCAATGACTGGCTTTCCATAGTCACCCGAGAGGCAAAACTACGATCCTGCTGGCTCATTCCTTGTAACAGCAAGCTCCCCAAAACCAGCAGCATCAGGACCAGTGCCAACGATGAAACACCCTTTTCGCGGTTCACAGGTTGAATCCTGTCACGCTATAGCTGGCATCCACCACGGTTTGCGGATCAGCCTTGCTGGCAGCGTGCATATTAACCGTCAGCACCGGCGCGAAGCCGCTGTTATCCTGTCGGGTAACCTGAAAAGTTTCGATAGTGACGGCATCTGGATTAGTCAATTTATCCCACCCCTTACCTTCACAGGATGTCGTACCGCGTAGCGTTTCCAGAACATTGTCTTTTAGCCGAAATCCAATCTGGTCGGATTCTTTTCCCGGCTCATGCTCCCAGATGCCGTTACTGTTCGCATCCCACTGCACAATGATGCAGTCACCCTGTCCAACAATTTTCAGCCCTTCACCAGAGCAGGTTCCATGACAATAACCTGCTCTCTGGAGATGCTTCGCGACTGTAAATACTCGCAGCCATATTTCATCTTCCAGCGCCAGCTTGCGAGTAGTCATCAAACTTTCACGCTGTAATGCGGGCAGAAACCGTGCAGCCCCCAGCAACAGTACGCTGCTGATCGCCATAGCAATCAGCACTTCCAGCAGGGAAAATCCTTGCTCTTTTATAAGCATCCTTCTGTTTCTCCTTGCTGACAAAGTCGAAGCCTTCCCCATGGCGAAACCACCAACCACCACTCGCCCGTAGAATTTTTGAAGCGAATATGTCCGGCCCATGCGGTATTGCGTAGGCCAAAGAAAGTAAGCGAAGGTGTCAGGTCGCTCATTTCGACTTCGGGCCAGCGAGGCACAAAGACCAGCGGTGAACTGCCATGACAGGTATTCGCCCCAACGGCAGCACTTGCAAGACACCATGACGCTCCCTCCCTGATGACACTGATACTGTGGTCGCGGTTATGCCAGTTGGCATCCTCACGTAAATAGAGCAAATAGTCTCGCGCCTGGCTGGCGGTTTGCCATAACCGTTGCGACTGCTGCCAGTACTGCCAGCCATAGAGTCCACTTGCACTTAACATGACCAAAATCAGCATCGCGACCAGCGTTTCAATCAGCGTATAACCACGTTGTTTTTTCATGCTGGCAGTATGCGTCGCAAAGAAAAAAAGACGAGTGCCAGTTTCTATTTCTTCGGCGCGTCTTCCGGACAACTTACCCTGTTGCAGGGCGTTGCAAAATTTCGGGAAGGAGTCTCGAAGAATTTAACAGGGGATAAAAAAAAACCGACGCACGCTGGCGTCGGCTCTGGCAGGATGTTTCGTAATTAGATAGCCACCGGTGCCTTAATGCCCGGATGCGGATCGTAGCCTTCAATCTCAAAGTCTTCGAAACGGTAGTCGAAGATGGATTCGGGTTTACGTTTGATAATCAGCTTCGGCAGCGGACGCGGTTCACGGCTTAATTGCAGATGGGTTTGATCCATATGGTTGCTGTACAGGTGCGTGTCGCCACCAGTCCAGACAAAATCACCCACTTCAAGATCGCACTGCTGCGCCATCATATGCACCAGTAACGCGTAGCTGGCGATGTTAAACGGCAGGCCGAGGAAGACGTCACAGGAGCGTTGATAAAGCTGGCAAGAGAGTTTGCCGTCTGCCACATAAAACTGGAAGAACGCATGGCATGGCGCCAGTGCCATTTTATCCAGTTCCCCCACGTTCCACGCTGAAACAATAATGCGGCGGGAATCCGGGTCGTTTTTCAACTGGTTCAGCACTGTGGTTATCTGGTCAATATGACGTCCATCCGGCGTTGGCCAGGCGCGCCACTGTTTGCCATATACCGGGCCGAGATCACCGTTTTCATCAGCCCATTCGTCCCAGATAGTGACATTGTTTTCATGCAGATAAGCAATGTTGGTGTCGCCCTGCAGGAACCACAGCAGTTCGTGGATGATGGAACGCAGGTGGCAACGTTTGGTTGTCACCAGCGGGAATCCATCCTGCAGGTTAAAACGCATCTGATGACCAAAAATGGAAAGCGTTCCGGTTCCGGTACGGTCGTTTTTCTGTGTGCCTTCGTCGAGCACTTTTTGCATCAGTTCTAAATACTGTTTCATGGTTCCTCAGGAAACGTGTTGCTGTGGGCTGCGACGATATGCCCAGACCATCATGAAAACACCCGCGACAATCATCGGGATGGAAAGAATTTGCCCCATGCTGATGTACTGCACCCAGGCGCCGGTAAACTGCGCGTCGGGCTGGCGGAAAAACTCAACAATGATGCGAAACGCGCCGTAGCCAATCAGGAACAAGCCAGACACGGCTCCCATCGGGCGCGGTTTACGAATATACAGGTTGAGGATAATAAACAGCACCACACCTTCCAGCAGCATTTCGTACAACTGTGACGGGTGGCGAGGCAGCACGCCATAAGTATCAAAAATGGATTGCCACTGGGGATTGTTTTGCAGCAACAGAATATCTTCGGTACGGGAACCCGGGAACAGCATGGCAAACGGGAAGTTCGGATCAACTCGGCCCCACAGTTCACCGTTAATAAAGTTGCCCAGACGCCCGGCGCCAAGACCAAACGGAATGAGCGGCGCTATAAAATCAGATACCTGGAAGAAGGAACGTTTAGTGCGGCGGGCGAAGATAATCATCACCACAATCACGCCAATCAGGCCGCCGTGGAAGGACATGCCGCCGTCCCAGACGCGGAACAGATACAGCGGATCGGCCATAAACTGCGGGAAGTTGTAGAACAGAACATACCCAATACGTCCGCCAAGGAAAACGCCGAGGAAGCCCGCATAGAGTAAGTTTTCAACTTCATTTTTGGTCCAGCCGCTCCCCGGACGGTTCGCCCGACGTGTTGCCAGCCACATCGCAAAAATGAAACCCACCAGATACATCAGGCCGTACCAGTGAAGCGCTACGGGTCCTATTGAGAAAATGACCGGATCGAATTCCGGAAAATGCAGATAGCTACTGGTCATCTGTCACCACAAGTTCTTGTTATTTCGCTGAAAGAGAACAGCGATTGAAATGCGCGCCGCAGGTTCCAGGCGCTCCAAAGGTGCGAATAATAGCACAAGGGGACCAGGCTGGTTGCCGGATACCGTTAAAAGATATGTATATGATCCGCGCTACAGCCCTCCGCGAATCAGCCCGCCCATACCGCGACGCTCCATAAATGCTGCAACCTGATGACGAACTTCGGTCGCCAGTTGCGCTTCCAGACTACGCTGCGCAAGGTTTTCCGCTTCGGCAAAATCAATGCGCCGCAGCAAATATTTTACGCGCGCGACAGAACGCCCATTCATGGATAAATGGCGGTAACCCAGTCCAATGAGGATCGCTACGCACATAGGATCTCCCGCCATTTCGCCACACAAACGAAGATCTATCCCTTGCGTTTCCGCTTCCCTGGCGATCATTGCCAGCGCGCGTAACATCGCAGGATGCAGGCTGTCATAAATGTTCGCAACCCGTGTGTTGTTACGATCAACAGCCAGAATGTACTGAGTCAGATCGTTGGTGCCAACAGAGATAAAATCGACCCGTTTTGCCAGGTGAGGCAACATAAACACCATCGATGGCACTTCCAGCATGATACCGATGCGCGGTTTCGGGATCGCATAGCCAATCATCTCCTCGACTTCACGTCCGGCACGTTCGATCAGGCGACGCGCTTCGTCCACTTCATCGAGGCTTGTGACCATCGGCAATAAGATGTTCAGGTTGCCCGTTGCTGCATTGGCACGCAGCATCGCCCGCACCTGGATTAAAAAGATTTCCGGCTGATCGAGTGTAATGCGGATCCCACGCCAACCCAGACATGGATTTTCTTCGCTGATCGGCATGTAAGGCAGTTGTTTATCGGCACCGACATCCAGCGTACGCAGGGTGACGGGCTTATCATTGAACATTTGCAGCATGCCCTGATACTGCGCTACCTGCTCTTCTTCCGACGGGAAACCGCTTTGCAGCATGAAAGGGATTTCGGTGCGATAGAGTCCGATGCCATCAATGCGACTGCCCAGTTTTTCTTCATGTTCCGGGCTTAAACCTGCATTGAGCATGACTTTAATGCGCTCACCGCTTTTTAACTGTGCGGGTAAATTGACGTCATCTTCCGCCAGACGACTTAGCTCATTTTCTTCGCTAATTAGCCGTTGGTATTCTTGCAGCAGCACCGGTTCCGGGTCGACCAGTAATTCTCCGCGATAACCATCAACAATCAGCGTCCGACGATGCAGCACTGAAGGTTGAATATCCGCCCCCATCACGGTAGGAATACCCAGCGCGCGCACCATAATCGCAGCATGGGAGTTGGCCGCACCATCGCGCACGACGACGCCAACTAAGCGATCCTGGGGCAACTCCGCAAGGGTCGTCGCCGACAATTCATCTGCCACCAGAATGAAACGTTCCGGCCAGGCGTTCGGCCCCTGATTCGCATCATCAAGGTGAAACAGCAACCGCTGGCCCAGTGCGCGTAAATCGCCAGCGCGCTCTTTGAGATAGTTATCACTTAGTGCGGCAAACTGTTCAGCAAATTTTTCAATTACCGTTTTCACAGCCCACTCTGCGACCGAGCCTTTATCCACCTCGTCAAACAGTTCGCGACGCAAACGGGTGTCGGAAAGCAGGTGTGAGTAAAGATCGAAAATGGCCGCAGTTTCTTTCTGCGCCCCAGCAGCAAAGCGTTTGCTGTAGCGACGAAATTCGTTAGCTGCCTCTTCCAGCGCTCCGGTCAGGCGCTCACGTTCCAACGCTGGATCAAGCGTTGATGCCTGATACACCTGTTCCATTAAGGGTAATGTTGCATCCTGCCAGCCTTCGGCAATAGCCACACCAGGTGCTGCTGGTAATGCGCGGATTCGCGTCTGGCGATATTGCCCGAATAAGGCAGTCAACTGCGACTGGGAAAGAATGGCCGCCATCTGGGTGGCGAGCGTCACCAGGAAGGATTCTTCGCTTTCGTCGTACTGGCGTAGCTCTCTTTGCTGCACCACCAGCACGCCAAGCAATTGGCGACGCTGAATAATCGGAACGCCTAAGAAAGCACGGAAACGCTCTTCTTTTACGGAGGGGACATATTTAAAACTGGGGTGTTTTTGCGCATCCGCAAGGTTTATCGGTTCCGCCAGCCTGCCAACCAGGCCGACGATCCCTTCATCAAACGCGAGCGTTACGGTACGACCTCGCGGTTTTTTTAGCCCCCGAGTCGCCATCAGGTAGTAACAACGTCGGTCGTGATCGGCCAGGTAGACCGAACAGACCTCGGTATCCATCGCAAGACAGATGTCGGTAACCAGAATATTCAACGCCTCGTTAAGGCGAGGAGCACTGGCTACCTTTTCGACTATTTCGCGCAGGCGAGTGAGCATAATTGGCGTGACTTAACCTCTTTTACGTCGATAAGTAGATGCGTTTTGTGGTTTAGGCGCATTGTCCTGTAACGCCATCACAACACTCGCAAACTCTTTCATTACCCTGCGGTAGACATCACGTTTAAATGACACCACCTGTCTGACCGGATACCAGTAACTTACCCAACGCCAGCCGTCAAACTCTGGTGTACTGCTGGTTTGCATATTGATTTCCGCATCGCCGCTCACCAGCTGCAAGAGAAACCATTTTTGTTTTTGGCCGATACACACCGGCTTCGTGTCCCAACGCACCAAACGTTTTGGTAATTTGTAGCGCAACCAGTTACGTGTTGAAGCAAGGATTCGAACGTCTTTGCGGCTTAATCCTACTTCTTCAAACAATTCACGGTACATCGCCTGTTCTGCGGATTCTCCGGGGTTAATTCCGCCTTGCGGAAATTGCCAGGAGTGCTGACCAAATCGACGGGCCCACATTACTTGCCCCTGACGATTACAAATCACGATACCTACGTTTGGGCGGTAGCCATCGTCATCAATCACCGGACTACCTCAAAATAAAACTTTATATGCGAATGATTGTTTCATACTCCAGGAAGGCGGTAAACCACTCTCTGCAAGGCATTACACACTAATAACAATTGAATAACTCACAGTTAAGTGCAGAGTTATAAACAGCAGAGGGGGAACATCACCGTTTTTATTCACCTTTTCTGTGGATAGAGTTGTGAAGAACTACGGAATTACCACGGGAAAACCCAGAGCATTCTGAACAAGCTTGATTCAGGCATTACAAAATAATAATTACTAATCAATGAACTAGATGCCTAAATTACTACCAAAAAGGTAAATTCGTGACCTGCATCACACTCGCCACATACGAGGTGGTGAAAGATCAACCAATGTCGTATTTATCCACAGAATGTGCCAATAAGTTAAGCACTGCCCCCCTAAAAATTGGAGTTTCGTCGCACGTCAAGGCTGTAAATGGAAACAGTAGTGAGGGTTTTTCACAGTTATCCCAGCTTTCTGTGGATAACATGGTGTAAGATCCTGTTTATTTTCAGTGACCAGATTTGGAAAACCTACCCATACGTTGCGCAACGTGGTTATCTGAAGACTAAAAATCAATATAAATCATGCAATTGAATAACACTCGTGGAAAAAGTTACACTCGGCATATCCGGTATAAAATTACTGCTCAATTTTTAATCAAGGTATAACGCCATGCTCCAACCTCGCCCATTGCTCTCTCCACCAGAAACTGAAGCGCAGTTATTTGCGCAAGCACAGCAACTTTCCGGTTACACATTGGGTGAGCTGGCGGCACTTGCCGGGCTGGTTGCACCGGAGAATTTAAAGCGCGATAAAGGCTGGATAGGCGTGTTGCTGGAAATTTGGCTTGGCGCCAGCGCGGGCAGTAAGCCTGAACAAGATTTTGCGGCCCTGGGGGTAGAGCTAAAAACGATTCCTGTGGATAGCCTTGGCCGTCCTCTGGAAACCACTTTCGTTTGCGTGGCGCCTTTAACCGGCAATAGCGGCGTCACCTGGGAAACCAGCCATGTACGCCATAAGTTAAAACGCGTGCTGTGGATACCTGTAGAGGGCGAGCGCAGTATTCCTCTGGCGCAGCGGCGCGTAGGGTCACCATTACTGTGGAGCCCGAATGAAGAAGAGGAACGGCAGTTACGCGAAGACTGGGAAGAATTGATGGATATGATTGTTCTCGGTCAGGTTGAAAGGATTACCGCTCGTCACGGGGAATATTTACAGATAAGACCTAAAGCGGCGAATGCGAAAGCGCTCACCGAAGCCATTGGCTCCCGGGGTGAACCGATTCTGACACTGCCGCGCGGCTTTTATTTAAAGAAGAATTTCACCAGTGCGCTATTGGCTCGTCATTTTTTGATCCAGCACCCATCGCTTTGACCTGCCGCATTCCGGGCATATAATTACCGCTTCATTTTTTTTGGCAGGGCTTTGTTTGATGTTATTTGCATGGGTAACCGATCCTAACGCCTGGCTTGCGCTCGGTACGCTGACGCTGCTGGAGATCGTTCTTGGGATCGATAATATTATTTTCCTCTCGCTGGTGGTGGCAAAACTACCTACAGCACAACGTGGCCACGCGCGGCGTCTGGGTTTGGCGGCGGCAATGGTCATGCGTCTGGCGCTGCTGGCGTCTATTGCCTGGGTAACGCGTCTGACGAATCCACTTTTTACAATTTTCAGTCAGGAAATTTCCGCCCGTGATTTAATTTTGTTACTCGGCGGCCTGTTCCTTATCTGGAAAGCCAGCAAGGAAATCCACGAGTCCATTGAAGGCGAAGAAGAAGGGCTGAAAACTCGCGTTTCATCATTCCTCGGCGCTATCGTGCAGATTATGCTGCTGGATATTATCTTCAGCCTCGACTCGGTGATTACCGCTGTGGGCCTGTCAGATCACTTATTCATAATGATGGCAGCAGTGGTGATTGCCGTAGGCGTGATGATGTTCGCCGCGCGCTCGATTGGTGATTTTGTCGAACGCCACCCTTCGGTAAAAATGCTGGCGCTCTCTTTCCTGATTCTGGTGGGCTTTACCCTGATTCTGGAAAGTTTCGACATCCACGTACCGAAAGGTTACATCTACTTCGCGATGTTCTTCTCTATTGCGGTTGAAAGCCTCAACCTGATCCGCAACAAAAAGAATCCGCTCTGATATTCCGTTCGCTCTCCTGCGGGAGAGCGTTCCGCCCCCCTTCCTCACAGTTTAAGATTTTCCTGCTTTCATGATGTATAACGTCAGATTATAAACAGTCTATTATCATTAATGGGCAAAATAGGTGAGGATGACCGGATGAAAAAATGGGCAGTATTAATTTCTGCAGTCGGACTGGTATTTGCCGTTTCCGGCTGTTCCAGTGATTACGTCATGGCGACCAAAGATGGCCGTATGATTTTGACAGATGGAAAACCGGAAATTGATGATGATACCGGGCTGGTGAGTTATCACGATCAGCAAGGTAACGCTATGCAAATAAACCGTGATGATGTCTCGCAAATTATTGAACGTTAAAAAATAAGGTCAGCATCCGGCTGGCCTTAAGATTTTTCTCTTTCCCTTTTCCCTTCCCTCTGCCATTTTTATATTCCTTATGTCGTGATTATAAAAAGGAAACGGCTATGCAATATCACCGTATACCCCACAGCTCGCTGGAAGTCAGCACGCTGGGGCTTGGCACGATGACGTTTGGTGAACAGAACAGCGAAGCCGACGCCCACGCACAACTCGACTATGCCGTTGCTCAGGGCATTAACCTTATCGACGTTGCCGAGATGTACCCGGTACCGCCGCGCCCCGAAACTCAGGGGTTAACCGAAACCTATGTCGGTAACTGGCTGGCAAAACATGGCAATCGCGAAAAGTTAATT
The DNA here is from genome assembly GCF_001660175.1 of Escherichia sp. B1147. Lineage (NCBI taxonomy): Bacteria > Pseudomonadati > Pseudomonadota > Gammaproteobacteria > Enterobacterales > Enterobacteriaceae > Escherichia > Escherichia sp. B1147. The sequence continues at coordinate 494,706 of NZ_LFHY01000015.1, read as the reverse complement.
ATCGCCTCCAAAGTGAGCGGACCGTCGCGTAATAATGACAAGGGGATCCGCCCGGATCAGGCGCTGGACAGGAAGAATATTCGCGAAGCTCTGCATGACAGCCTCAAGCGTCTGCAGACTGATTATCTCGATCTCTATCAGGTGCATTGGCCGCAGCGCACCACCAACTGTTTCGGCAAGCTCGGTTATAGCTGGACAGATTCTGCCCCTGCGGTTTCTCTGCTCGACACGCTGGACGCCCTGGCAGAGTACCAACGCGCGGGGAAAATTCGTTATATCGGCGTGTCGAATGAAACCGCATTTGGCGTAATGCGCTATTTACATCTCGCGGATAAACACGACCTGCCGCGTATCGTCACCATTCAAAATCCCTACAGCTTGTTAAATCGTAGCTTTGAAGTGGGACTTGCTGAAGTCAGCCAGTATGAAGGCGTCGAGTTACTGGCCTATTCGTGTCTGGGTTTTGGTACGTTGAGCGGGAAATATCTCAACGGCGCAAAACCGGCTGGCGCGCGCAATACGCTCTTTAGCCGCTTCACCCGCTACAGCGGTGAGCAAACGCAAAAAGCCGTCGCGGCGTATGTTGATATAGCCAAACGTCATGGTCTGGATCCTGCTCAGATGGCGCTGGCCTTTGTGCGCCGTCAACCGTTTGTAGCCAGCACTCTGCTGGGCGCAACAACGATGGAGCAGCTGAAAACTAACGTCGAAAGTTTGCATCTGGAGTTAAGCGAAGACGTATTAGCAGAAATTGAAGCGGTGCATCAGGTTTATACTTATCCGGCACCGTGATCCTCTCGCCTGGCGTTTTGCGCCAGGCGTCTTTTTTCCCACTTTTCAGAATATATTCACTACTTTTCGCCACATCTTTCCTGACAAAGCGCAATAGACTCTTTCGGTCAACGCCAGCGCGCGTTTCAATGTCTGTGCCCATTGTTAAGGATAACCATGTTGATTTTCAAACCTCTTCCCCTCGCCATGTTGCTTACTGGGTGTATGTCCTCCGCCTGGGGGACGCAATTAACCCAACCGCTAACACTTAAAGACGTCACTGTTTATCTGCATGGCGCCAGCCTGCAAGGTGAAGAGACACTCAACTTACCGGCAGGTGAAAGCGAAATCATCTTCACCCATATTGCCAATTCAGTAAGCGACGACAGCATCGCTATCTCTATCGATAACGGAGTGACGGTGCTTTCCTCACGTATCGCGCTAATGGAAACACAGCCGAATGCGTTGCCGTCAGAGATTCAGCAACAGTTAAAAGCAGCAAAGGTGGAACAGACAAAACTAACCGCCGAGAAAAACAATATTGCGGCTCAAATTAAGGTATTAGAGGCAAATAGCACATTAACCAATAAAAGTGCCGCCGAAGTTGGCAAGTATCTGCAAATGGTGAAAGAGAAAAATGGTGAGTTATTACGAGCCGACAATGAGTTGACGCAGAAACTTGCTGATAACCAGCTTGAAATTGAAAGGTTAGAGCAACGCGAGAGTATGCGTAACGGCGATTCTGAGGCAGCCGATGATCCGCTGGTTATTATCGCTAAGGTCTATGCCCCCCAAGCCGTTACGGCGAAGGCGGTGGTGCGCTATATGACGCCAAATGCCACATGGACGCCGCTCTATGATATTCATGCCAGCGCCATTAACCAGCCGCTGCGTCTGGTTTATAAGGCTAATATTCGCCAGTACACCGGGCTTGCATGGAAGAACGTTAATCTCGTGCTCTCGACCAATGAACCTGATACCCATCTCACCTTGCCGCAACTGGAAACACAGTATGTGGATGTACCGGAGTATGGTGGTGTAAGCGGCTCGATTTCTGCTTCAGCTAAAAAGCGGAACCCCGTAATGGAACAGCATTCGCCAGAGTCCTCTGACCAGGATGCCTCAGAATTGCAGAAAGCCCTGGAGACAGAGATGCAAAAAACAAGGGAGCAACGAGCCGGGCGCATGTATGCGGCATCAGCAGCGCCCGTTTCACCGCGCCCTGAAAGTTTCACTGCGCAAAATGTTCGCTATGCGCTTTCGCTGCCGTGGCAAATCGACAGCGATAATACCGCGCGCACGGTGGTCATTAAGGAAGAGTCGATCAACGGAGAATATCGCTTCTTTGCCATTCCGAAAATCAGTAATGCCGCCTGGCTCCAGGTACAGATCAAAGACTGGGAACAGTTGAATCTGATCCCCGGCGAAAGTCAGATCTTCTTTGGCAATAACCGTACAGGTCTGGGCTATTTACAACCGCCGGAAGATGGTAAGTCGCTGGATATTCAGCTAAACCGCGATCCTAAGCTGATTATTCAGCGTAAAGCCGTTCTCAAAAAAGAGAATGCGTTATCTATCTTTAACGACAGCGCAATACGTAACTTCAGTTACACCCTCAATGTGAAGAACAGCTACGGCGAAGCAGTGGATATCACTCTGCTCGACCAGATCCCAGTCAGTGCTAATAGTGATATTACTGTGGAAAAAATGCAGTATGGCCAGGCGCAGTTTGATGCGAAAACGGGTGAACTGTCCTGGACGCTGAAACTGTCAGGCAAAGAGAACGTGAGTCTGCCATTCTCATACAGCGTGAAGTATCCAAAAGGTATGCACCCTTCGGGAATGTGACCTTCACCAGATGGCGGAATGTGCCATCTGGTAAAAGCTTAATGACGGCGTTGCCAGACCCACAGCGCCGTTATTGCCAGCGCAAACAGTGCACCAAAGCCAATACCAATTGGCACAACCGGAATACCCACCATTACCGCCAGCGAGTAAATGCCCAACATCAACAACATGGCGCTGTTTTCACCCAGGTTCTGTACTGCAATCGCATTCCCCGCCCCGACGCTTTTTTTGCCTCGTTCCTGGAGTAACGCATTCAGTGGAACGACAAAAAAACCGCCCAGTACGCCAATCAGCATCAGTAAGGCGTAGGCAGGAAGCAGAGCGTGTTGCAGGGAGAAAATCAGTACCACCACGCCAATCAAAATACCGGCTGGCATGCAGCGTGACACGGTTTCCAGCGTAACCAACTTCGCTGCCGCACCTGCACCAACCACGATACCAATCGCTACCATCGCGTTGAGATAGGTCGGCGTGGCGTTATCGGTAATGCCCAGCGCCACCGGTACCCACAGCACCAACAGGAAGCGCAGCGTGACACCCGCGCCCCAGAATAAACTGGTGCCCACCAGCGAAAATCGTGTTTCACCGTTGCGCCATAATACGGCGCAAGCAGAGATAAAGCTGCGAGCCATGTTGATCAGATTCCACGACTGTCCCGGACGTGCCGCCGCCAGTTTTGGAATATAGAGATTTGCCGCTACCGCCCCAGCATAAGCCAGCGCACAGGCCGCCAGCGCGGCAAGAACATGCCAGTCCGCCAGCACGCCACCCGCTACGGAGCCGAGCAAAATCGCCGCAATAGTGGAGGCCTCCATCAAGCCGTTAGCCTTCACTAACTGATTACCGGTAGTTAACTCACCAAGAATACCGTATTTCGCCGGAGAATAAGCCGCTGCACCGACGCCCACCAACGTATAACCGAGAAACGGATTAATGCCAAAACAGATACTGGCTGCACCCAGCAACTTAAGGCCGTTGGCAAACATCATTACCCGGCCTTTCGCAAAGCTATCCGCCACCTGACCGACAAACGGCGCAAAGAGAATGTAAGCACCAACAAACACCATTTGCAGGATTGGCTGGCTCCAGTCCGGGTAGAACTGCGCTTTCAGCAACGCCAGAGTGGCAAACAGCAGCGCGTTATCGCCAAACGCAGAGAGAAACTGCGCGGCGATAACTGCTTTCATTCCCTTCGACCATAGTGAAGTGTTAGTGTGCACTGACTCACTCATCGTGTTTTTCCGCTTCGTCGACCCAACTTTTCAACGTGACAAAGTCAGGCTTGCCGCTGCCCAGTAATGGCATCTGTTTCAGATAGCGAATGTCGCGCGGTACGGCAAGTTCCGGTACGCCATGTTCGCGGGCATATTGTTGCAGCTTATCGCGCGTCAGTTCGCTGTCTGTAGTGAACAGTACCAGCGCCTCGCCTTTACTGGCGTCGCTCTTAATCGCGGTGGCATGGACTTTATCTGGCGAAACACCAAGTGCCAGTTGTTCCACCATTTCCAGTGAAACCATCTCTCCGGCAATTTTGGCGAAGCGTTTCGCGCGGCCCTGAATCTGCACAAAGCCCTGCTCGTCGAAACGCACGATATCGCCTGTATCATACCAGCCGCGCTCCATCTCACCGTGGATGTTCTCAGCCGTTGGCACTTCCAGCACGCCAGGTTTCTCCACCCGCAGGTAGCCGTTCATTATGTTCGGCCCTTTTAGTTGCAGGCGACCGCCTTCTTCAATGCCAGGAACCGCCAGCAGTCGCGCATCCATCCCCGGCAAAATACGCCCTACCGTACCTGGTTTCGCCGCCATCGGTACGTTGATGGACACCACCGGCGCGCATTCGGTCACGCCGTAACCTTCAAGAATGCGCAGGCCAAACTTATCCTGCCAAAGCTGTTTGGTGCTTTCTTGCAGTTTCTCCGCACCTGCCACCACATAGCGTAGACGATAGAAGTCATACGGGTTGGCGAAGCGCGCGTAGTGACCGAGGAAGGTCGAAGTGCCGAAAAGCACCGTACAACTGCGGTCGTACACCAGTTCCGGCACAATGCGGTAGTGCAGCGGGCTGGGGTATAGGAACACTTCCGCCCCCGTCAACAGTGGCGTAAACAAGCCAACGGTCAGACCAAAAGAGTGAAACAGCGGTAACGCCGACATAAAGCGATCGTTGGTGGTGAAGTCGGCGATAGTTTTAATCTGCTCAACGTTCGCCAGAATGCTTTTATGGCTATGGACAACGCCTTTCGGATGGCCTTCAGAACCGGAAGTAAAGAGGATCAGCGCCTCTTCTTCTGGCTGCTGTTTTACCTGTGCCAGACGCGGCATCAACAGATGGGCGAAGATCCATACTTTGTCGACAGTGGTGACGTCCGCTTTTAAATCTTCCAGATACACCCAGCGCACCTGAGTCAGCTGCTCCGGCAGATGCCAGAGTTTGCCTTTGTCGAGGAACTGGCGGGAAGTGAAGATGGTTTTGATTTCGGCGGCAGTAATAGCACTGGTCAGCCCTTTTACCCCGGCGGTGTAGTTCATCATTGCCGGAATACGGCGACGGGCGATGGCCCCAAAAATCACCGCTGCACTAATGCCCGCATTGGGCAGCATTAAGCCGATTCTTTCCCCTTCAACGCTATATTTTTCGAGGATGCGACCAACAAACAGTGTCTTAGTGAGCAATTTGCGATAGGTGTCTGGGGTAAAGTTGACGTCTTCGACACACTTTTTCCTGGCGCCGAAACGGTACATTGCGCTCAGTAGTGATTCGTACAGCGTTTCACGTGGGCGCACCGCCATACGCGCTTCCATCATAATTTGGTGCAGCATTTCCCCTGCGATTTTACGGCGGTCGCGAGCGCGCGGCGCATCAGGCATCGGCACCTGCGTCGGAGGCAAAATATGCAGATGAATTTGCGGGAACAAGCGCCGTTTAACCAGACCTTTCAGGCGACTGAAGTGCGTAAGCTCCGCCCCTTCAATACGCACCGGAATAACCGTTGCACCTGACTTCGCCGCCACAAAACCAGCCCCATCGTAGATTTTCATCAGCGAGCCGGTGGTCGTGATGCGCCCCTCCGGGAAAATCACTACCGGACGACCTTGCTCCACTAAACGAACCAGATGTTTGATTGCCATCGGCTGAGTCGGATCGAGAGGAACGAAGTCGATAAATGATTTCAACCAACGCATATACCACTGCTGGCTGATGGAGGTGTAAACAGCAAACACCGGGCGAACGGGTAAAAATAAAGCCAGCAGAATGCCATCAATAAAAGAGACGTGATTGGGCGTAATAAGAACGCGCTCGCCCTTAAGCGCCTGGGTGTCACCTGTCACGCGAACGCGGTACAGAGCAAGGCACAAATTTCGAAAAAAGCTAAAAAGCATTTCAACTCCCTTTGCTCATTAATTCATTTAATGCGAATGCGGTGAGATTACACGAGATGAAGAGATCGAGCGACAGTAAAGTCGGTGCGAAAAAAAACCTGCGCATCCGCGCAGGTTGGTGCAAGAGACAGGGTACGAAGAGCGTACCGAATAATCTCACCAATCAATACCTCTGGGATCTTGATTGTGGTCCGCACGGCGACGCTTCGCCAGCGAGAAAAAGCAAAGGAATGAAGGGAAATGCAACGAGGTGTGTAAATTGTCGGTTACTGTTACAGATTTGCGACAGGCAAAAAAAACCTGCGCATCTGCGCAGGCTGGTGTAATTCATGTGCTCAACCCGAAGTTGACTTCACCTATCAATACCTCTGGGATCACCACTTTATCAACCTGTAGACAAATGCCACCAGCAGTCAATCGCAACAGCGTTTCGCAAAGTGTAACCAAAGGTTTGCAATCTCTTTTTTTTCTTACTTATTCTCGTTTCGCGCACACTTCCCACGCTGAAATCACAACGCCCCTTGAACCAACGGGCGTTTTCCGTAAAACTGGCAGATTGTAAGCGTTTACCCACAAAGGTATTTTCATGGCGACCATTAAGGATGTAGCCCGACTGGCAGGCGTTTCAGTCGCCACCGTTTCCCGCGTCATTAATAACTCTCCAAAAGCCAGTGAAGCTTCTCGTCTGGCTGTGCATAGCGCAATGGAATCTCTGAGCTATCACCCGAACGCGAACGCCCGTGCGTTGGCGCAACAGACCACTGAAACGGTCGGCCTGGTCGTTGGTGATGTTTCCGATCCGTTTTTCGGTGCAATGGTGAAAGCGGTCGAACAGGTGGCTTACCATACCGGTAATTTCTTATTAATTGGCAACGGTTACCACAACGAACAAAAAGAGCACCAGGCCATTGAGCAGTTGATTCGCCATCGCTGCGCCGCGCTGGTCGTCCATGCCAAAATGATCCCGGATGCCGATTTGGCCTCATTGATGAAGCAAATACCTGGCATGGTATTGATCAACCGGATCCTTCCGGGTTTTGAGAATCGTTGTATCGCTCTGGACGATCGCTACGGTGCCTGGCTGGCAACACGCCATTTAATTCAGCAAGGTCATACACGCATTGGTTATCTCTGCTCTAACCACTCTATTTCTGATGCCGAAGATCGTCTGCAAGGATATTACGATGCCCTTGCCGAAAGTGGTATTCCGACCAATGATCGGCTGGTGACTTTCGGCGAACCGGACGAAAGCGGTGGCGAACAGGCGATGACTGAACTGTTGGGAAGAGGCAGAAATTTCACCGCCGTGGCCTGTTATAACGACTCAATGGCGGCAGGCGCAATGGGCGTGCTCAATGATAATGGGATTGATGTACCGGGTGAAATTTCGCTGATTGGTTTTGATGATGTGCTGGTGTCACGCTATGTGCGCCCACGGCTGACCACGATCCGTTACCCAATAGTGACAATGGCGACCCAGGCTGCAGAACTGGCATTGGCGCTGGCGGATAATCGCCCCCTGCCGGAAATCACCAACGTCTTTAGTCCTACGCTGGTACGTCGCCATTCAGTTTCAACACCGTCGCTGGATGCAAGTCATAACGCAGCCAGCGACTAGCCACGATTAAAGCAACTCGAGCGCCAGTAATTCCTCAATGGTCTGGCGGCGGCGAATCAACCGCGCCCGACCATTATCAAACAGAACTTCTGGCAACAATGGGCGACTATTGTAGTTAGATGACATTGACGCACCATATGCGCCAGTATCATGCAGAACCAGATAATCGCCAGCCTTCACTTCCGGTAAGGCGCGGGTTTCGACATTCCCCCCTTCCTGCTGGGTAAAAACATCGCCCGATTCACATAATGGCCCTGCGACAACGGTTTCCACCGTTGGCGCATGTTCAAGAGAGCGACCATCAGCCGCCAGCGCGCTAATATGGTGGTAACTGCCGTACATTGCCGGGCGCATCAGATCGTTAAATCCAGCGTCAACCAGCACAAAGTGGCGACTCCCCATTTGTTTGACGCTCCGTACCTGGGTAATTAACACACCAGACTGTGCTACCAGGAAGCGACCCGGTTCAATTTCCAGTTTCACATGGTGACCGAGATGGCGGGCGATTTGCTCACGTGCAGCATTCCACAGACCATAATAATGTTCAGTATCAACCGCCTCTTCTCCCTGCTGATACGGAACAGAAAGCCCGCCCCCCGCAGAGATAGCCTGTAAATCCTGACCAAAATCGACAACCTGACGCACCATCGCACCACACACCTGCTCCAGATGCGCATAATCAACACCAGAACCGATGTGCATGTGAATGCCGACCAGTTGCAGATGATGACGTTGTATCACTTCCAGCGCGGCCGGAAGATCGGTATACCAGATGCCGTGCTTGCTGTTTTCGCCACCGGTATTGGTTTTTTGGCTATGACCGTGACCAAAGCCTGGATTAACGCGCAGCCATACCCGATGCCCTGGCGAAACCTGACCAAGTTGGTCGAGCATATCAACGGAGCCAGCATTCACTGGAATTTGCAATTCACTGACGCGATCGAGCGTCGCCTGATCGATAACATCCGCAGTAAAGACAATATCATCGGGATGCGTTTGCGGATTATATCCCGCCGCCAACGCGCGTTCGATTTCCCCTAATGAGACGGAATCCACTTTCACGCCCTGTTCGCGCATTAAGCGCAAAATATGAATATTGGAACAGGCTTTCTGCGCGAAGCGCACCACATCAAACTGTTTCAGCGCTGCAATCTGCCGACGGATAATTTGTGCATCGTAGACCCAAACCGGGCAACCGAATTCTGCAGGCAAGCGCAGCAGATTTTCGGCGGTGAGATCGGTATCAGTGCTGAATAGTGAATGTGGCATAACAAACTCCGAATAAGTGCTTTTTTATGATTACGCCACATCATAAAAAGAATAAAAAATATCGATTTATGCCGAGTCTATGCAAAAATGATATGGATCACCGAATTGCGAGAGAACGCCAATGGCCGCCGTTAACTTACGTCATATTGAAATTTTTCATGCGGTTATGACCGCCGGCAGTCTGACTGAGGCGGCACAACTGCTGCATACTTCACAGCCAACCGTCAGCCGCGAACTGGCACGCTTTGAAAAGGTGATCGGATTGAAACTGTTTGAGCGCGTTCGCGGGCGATTACATCCTACCGTTCAGGGACTGCGCCTGTTCGAAGAGGTTCAGCGCTCCTGGTACGGGCTGGATCGCATAGTCAGCGCTGCTGAAAGTCTGCGCGAGTTTCGCCAGGGAGAACTTTCTATTGCCTGCCTGCCGGTCTTTTCGCAGTCTTTTTTGCCGCCGCTGCTGCAACCTTTTCTGGCCCGTTATCCTGAAGTCAGCTTAAACATTGTGCCGCAGGAATCGCCGCTACTTGAAGAGTGGCTTTCGGCCCAGCGTCATGATTTAGGCCTCACCGAAACGCTGCATACACCTGCGGGTACGGAACGCACGGAATTACTCTCTTTAGATGAAGTGTGTGTTTTACCGCCGGGCCATCCGCTGGCGGTAAAAAAGGTATTAACGCCGGAAGATTTTCAGGGTGAGAACTACATCAGCCTTTCCCGTACTGACAGCTATCGTCAGCTGCTGGATCAATTGTTTACTGAGAATCAGGTTAAACGACGCATGATTGTAGAAACCCACAGCGCCGCGTCAGTCTGCGCGATGGTACGGTCGGGGGCGGGTGTTTCGGTGGTTAACCCGCTCACCGCTCTGGATTATGCGGCAAGCGGATTAGTGGTTCGGCGGTTCAGTATTGCGGTTCCCTTCACCGTCAGCCTGATTCGCCCTCTGCATCGTCCGTCATCAGCACTGGTACAGGCATTCAGCGAGCATTTACAGAGCGGTTTACCAAAACTGGTTGCCACTCTTGAAGCTATTTTGTAGCGAATTACGACAGCATAAAGGCAACTGCATCCTCGGCATGAATAGCCGTAGTATCAAACACAGGCAGAACACTGCGCTCTTCTGGCACCAGTAAACCAATTTCCGTACAGCCAAAAACGACGCCCTGCGCGCCCTGTTCTGCGAGGCGAGCAATCACCTGCGCATAATAAGCGCGTGATGTTTCGCTAAATTGCCCCAGACACAGTTCTTCAAAAATAATCTGGTTAATTTTCGCCCGCTCATCCGCTTCAGGGATCAGACAGTCGATGGAAAATTGCTCCGCCAGTCGCCCACGATAAAAATCCTGTTCCATGGTGTAGCGCGTACCCAGCAGCGCCACGCGAGTCATTCCGGCACGGGTAATTGCTCGTCCGGTGGCATCCGCAATATGTAAGAAAGGCAGTGAACAACGGGATTCGATAGCATCCGCCACTTTGTGCATCGTATTAGTACATAACACAATGCCTTCAGCCCCCGCCCGCTGTAAACCCAGCGCCGCTTCAGCCAGAATTTCTCCTGCTTTGTCCCACTCCCCGCGACGTTGACACTCTTCTATTTCATGAAAATCAACGCTATGTAACAGCACTTGCGCAGAGTGAAGCCCACCAAGTCGTTGTTTAATGCCTTCATTTATCAGACGATAGTAAGGAATAGTAGATTCCCAGCTCATACCACCCAGCAGACCAATTGTTTTCATTCCTTTCTCCTGACTTGTGAGTTAATGCAGCAAGGCTGAATAAGGAACTCAACGGCCTGGCGCCCGATCTCTATTAGCGAAAAAAAGGCCGGATGTACAGCACATCCGGCCTGTGACATCAGATGCCGATATTTCTCAATTTTTCGCCGGCCATCAGTTTGCGTTCGATATGCTCCAGCGTGACATTCTTGGTTTCCGGAATGAGCCAGAAGGTAATGCCCACAAACGCAATATTCAGCGCGGTGTAGAGCCAGAACGTACCGGCAGCACCAATGCTATTGAGCAGTGTCAGGAAGACTGGTTAGCACAAAGTGATCGGTAATGAACGGCAAGGCTCCGGCGATGACCCCGATATCAAGACCGAATAACAATCCTGCAACCGCAGCAGCTACCGAAACAAACATATTCATACGACGCGTATCTCGTAGAGGACGCGGCGTTAAAGCAGATTCCGTATTGATAGTAACCATTTTTTCCTGCCAGCAGAGAATAAGACATAGTGAAAAAATACGTGAACAACTCATACAGGTGTCAGGTCGGAATTAGCATAAATATGGATTAAATTGCTACGACATGCGGTTATGTGATGGACATTCCAATTTTCAAATTAAGTAAAATTATTGACGTTATTATTAACTACATAATTTTAAAGTAGATAAAACTCATAAAATTTATTAATTGATAATTTATATGGATTATTTCATAACCGAGATATGGATTATGATGATCTGCTGGTATAAAAAACCCTGCCATATGGCAGGGTCATAAAAATGAATTGAATAACTTAACGCGCCAGCCAGCCGCCATCTACGGCGATGGTATAACCATTCACATAGTCTGAAGCACTGGAGGCAAGGAACACCACTGGCCCCATTAGATCGCTCGGCAATCCCCAACGCCCTGCCGGGATGCGGTCAAGAATTTCCGCACTACGCTTTTCATCAGCCCGCAGTTGTTGGGTATTGTTGGTCGCCATGTAGCCCGGAGCAATCGCATTAACGTTGATGTTATGTTTTGCCCATTCGTTCGCCATCAGGCGGGTCACGCCCATCACGCCGCTTTTTGATGCGGTATACGAAGGTACGCGGATCCCGCCCTGAAATGAGAGCATCGAAGCGATATTGATAATCTTGCCGCCGTTGCCCTGTGCAATGAAGTGTTTCGCCGCTGCCTGGGACATGAAGAATACACTTTTGATGTTCAGGTTCATCACATCGTCCCAGTCTTTTTCACTGAAATCGAGAGCATCTTCACGGCGAATCAATCCGGCATTATTCACCAGGATATCAATATGGCCGAACTCTGCTACCGCACGATCCAGAAGTGCAGGAATGCCATCAATCTGACGTAGATCGGCGGTCAGGCTTAAAAAACGACGACCCAGCGCCGTGACCTGTTCAATGGTTTCTGTCGGTTCAACGATATTAATACCGACGATATCACAGCCCGCTTGCGCTAGTCCCAGCGCCATCCCCTGCCCCAGTCCAGTGTCACAACCAGTGACTACCGCAACTTTACCATCAAGAGAAAATTCTTTTAAAATCATAATAATACCTTATTCATTTTGCCCGCAATTAGCGCAGGTCTTTAACGGCAACGTGGTCCATATCATCAAAGACCTGGTTTTCACCTACCATGCCCCAGATAAAGGTATAAGCTTTGGTCCCTACGCCGGAGTGGATAGACCAACTCGGGGAAATTACTGCCTGCTCGTTATGCATCACAATGTGACGCGTTTCTTGCGGTTGCCCCATCATGTGGAAAACACAGGCGTCATCATCCATGTTGAAATAGAAGTAAACTTCCATCCGACGCTCGTGGGTGTGGCACGGCATGGTATTCCACAGGTTTCCCGGAGCCAGCTCCGTCAGCCCCATGCTCAACTGGCAGGTTTCCAGCACATCTGGCACAAAATATTTGTTAATTGTGCGACGATTACTGGTGATGTTATCGCCCAGCGTAACCGGAGCGACTTCAGCCGGGGTCACTTTTTTAGTGGGATAGGTAGTATGGGCAGGTGCGCAGTTGTAATAAAACTTCGCCGGAGTGGCACTATCAATGCTGGCAAAAACCACTTCTTTTGCACCTTTACCAATATAGAGAGCGTCGCGGTGACCGATTTCGTAGCATTGACCATCGACGGTAATCGTACCAGCGCCGCCAATATTAATAACGCCCAGCTCGCGACGTTCCAGGAAGTAGCTCACGCCCAGTTGTTTTCCAACTTCCCCACCAACGGAAACCGTTTTTGCTACCGGCATAATGCCGCCAACAATAATGCGGTCAATGTGGCTGTAAACCATCGTGTACTCATCCGCAACGAATACCTTTTCAACCAAAAATTCATTACGCAGCCCCTGGGTATCCAGCGTTTTTGCATGCGCACTGTGGATGCTCTGTCTTACGTCCACATCAACCTCCGATAATCATTGAACTGTAAAATCACAACGATTGTGAAACATCGTTTCGTTTTATTCTTTAAAGGATGATATGCCTGCACAGTGTGCTTTTCAATCAAAAATAAAACATTGTTTCATTTTTTGATAAGGGATTGAGAAAAGTGTCGCGTCGATCACGAATAGGTCAGGTGAAGGAAAAATTCAGAGTCTATAGGGTATGTGCGCAGACGTGCCAACCATCATCATGAAATGGCTTGATGGCGGCAGATGTTTAACGAATAGAAAGGAATTTAGATCTGGTCGTCACGTTCAATAGTTAACGCCACGCCCTGACCGCCACCAATACAAAGTGTAGCCAGTCCTTTACGCGCATTGCGTTTTACCATTTCATGGACCAAAGAAACCAGAATGCGGCAACCGGATGCGCCAATCGGGTGACCCAACGCAATTGCGCCACCGTTAACATTGACCCGACGTTCATCCCATTCGAGCATTTTGCCAACGGAAAGCGCCTGTGCGGCAAACGCTTCATTAGCCTCAATAAGATCGACATCAGAAAGCTGCCAGCCCACACGCTCAAGGCAACGGCGAGTCGCATATACCGGCGCAATCCCCATCAGTGCAGGATCGACACCAACACTGGCAAAGGCGCGAATACGTGCCAGCACGGGTAAATTCAATGCTCGCGCTTTGGCTTCGCTCATCATCATTACCGCAGCAGCACCATCATTAATCGATGAAGCATTACCCGCAGTAACCGAACCGTGGCTATCAAATGACGGATTTAAGCTAGCCAGCCCTTCTGCGCTGGCATCCGTACGCGGCTGCTCATCGGTATCAACAATCAGTAGCTGCCCATTGTTTTGCGTTCTTACCGGGACAATCTCATCTTTGAATCGTCCAGCGTCAATGGCCGCCCGCGCTTTTTGTTGTGAACTAAGTGCATAGGCATCTTGTAATTGACGACTGATACCATATTCACGCGCCAGATTTTCGGCAGTGACACCAATATGGTAATCATTGAACGCATCCCATAAGCCATCATGCACCAGACTATCAACCAGTTGGCTATCGCCAAGCTGTGCTCCGGTACGGCTATCAGTCAATACATGCGGTGCGCGACTCATGTTTTCCTGACCACCGGCGATAACAATATCAGCCTCGCCACATTGGATCGCTTGTGTGGCAAGATGCAGTGCTTTTAGCCCGGAACCACAAACATCATTAATTGTAATTGCCGAAACGCTGTTGGGTAGACCACCTTTAATGGCCGATTGCCGTGCTGGATTCTGCCCTGCCCCTGCGGTCAGAACCTGCCCCAGAATCACTTCATCTACCGCTGGTGCAGCAACGCCAGTGCGTTCTAATAACGCTTTCACGACCAGGCTACCAAGTTCCACGGCAGAATGGCCAGCCAACGCTCCACGAAAGCAGCCGATAGGTGTTCGTAACGCACCGACAATCACTACGTCTTTCATCACAACCTCGCACAGATTAACAGCGCAATAGTAAATGATTGTTAATGAAAATTATTTTAAATGTTTAAAAATAGTGATTTTTATCACAAAGGAAATTCACCGGAATGAGGGATGGATACCCAGCTGGCACGCAAGGTTTGCATCGACTAACACATGAATCCATGAGGAGATATGGCGTTAATCTCCCATATCTGACCTGGTTTATGGTAAATTGCCCTCCATTTTTCTTAATTTGTAGATGATACGTTCAAATAATGTCTAAAATTTGGTCAAAAGAAGAAACTCTCTGGAGCTTCGCACTTTACGGCACAGCCGTTGGCGCAGGCACGCTCTTTCTCCCTATTCAGCTAGGTTCAGCGGGAGCGGTAGTCCTGTTTATTACAGCACTGGTCGCATGGCCTTTAACATATTGGCCACATAAGGCCCTGTGCCAGTTCATCCTTTCGTCAAAAACATCCGCAGGTGAAGGGATTACTGGCGCAGTAACTCATTACTATGGCAAAAAGATCGGCAATCTGATTACCACTCTTTACTTCATTGCTTTTTTTGTCGTCGTGTTGATATATGCAGTGGCAATCACCAATTCGCTGACAGAACAGCTGGCAAAGCATATGGTCATCGACCTGCGCATTCGTATGCTGGTGAGTCTGGGGGTTGTGTTAATTCTGAATCTCATTTTTCTGATGGGGCGCCATGCCACAATTCGGGTAATGGGATTTTTGGTGTTTCCACTGATTGCCTATTTCTTATTTCTTTCTTTCTACCTCGTTGGTAGTTGGCAACCAGCTCTATTAACTACCCAGGTAGAGTTCAATCAGAATACCCTTCACCAGATATGGATATCGATTCCCGTGATGGTTTTCGCCTTTAGCCATACGCCCATTATTTCTACGTTTGCTATTGATAGACGTGAAAAATATGGCGAACACGCTATGGATAAATGCAAAAAAATTATGAAAGTCGCTTATCTCATCATCTGCGTGAGCGTACTGTTCTTCGTCTTTAGCTGCCTGTTATCAATACCACCGTCTTATATTGAAACAGCTAAAGAAGAGGGAGTTACTATTTTATCGGCACTTTCTATGCTGCCAAATGCCCCTGCATGGCTGTCGATTTCTGGAATTATTGTCGCGGTTGTAGCAATGTCTAAATCGTTTTTAGGTACCTACTTTGGTGTTATTGAAGGTGCAACAGAATTAGTCAAAACAACGCTACAGCAGGCAGGGGTTAAAAAAAGCCGTGCATTTAACCGCGCGCTGTCAATTATGTTAGTATCACTGATTACTTTCATCGTTTGCTGCATCAACCCTAATGCAATTTCGATGATTTACGCGATCAGTGGTCCACTTATTGCCATGATTCTTTTTATCATGCCAACGTTGTCAACATATCTCATCCCGGCACTTAAGCCCTGGCGTTCCATCGGAAATCTAATTACGTTGATCGTCGGTATCCTGTGCGTATCGGTAATGTTCTTTAGCTAATCAAAGATGTGAATGGTTCAAAATAACCACTATTTTGAACCATTCCAATTCTTACCATGCATATCTTGCATTGTTCACCCTCCCCAAGCGACCCATAACTTAAACTAGCATTATCAAGCTGTTATCCTAAATAAAAATCTGAACATCTTAATTAAGACTATTTAAGATGCATCACTTAGATTTACAAGATATCTTCTGGTCATTCGAAAACAATTTGCAGTATAGATATTCTTAATACATTAGGCACTTGTCTGATTTGCAATAAGGTTGACATGATTAACTGAGTGAAATCCAATCATATTTAAAGCTTAATGATGCACACTTAAATATGCCATTAAGAATAATATCAAATACGGATTAAACACAATTCTTCATAAAAATCTTACTAAATCAGAGTGTATTGACATCATCAATAACCAATGAAATTATGCAATTATCTATGAATAGGGAGGTTATTAACATGAGGCTTTGTAGTCGCTATAAAAGTCTTACATGCAATAGTTGCTCAATGCATTGCCAAATAATGCCAGAAAAATCACCACGTTTGCAGTATTGTGCAAATGCATGTTTTTGCATGTGGCCTGAAGATAGTTCTTACTTTAATCGTGGCGTGGTTGAAGGTATATTAAGTAAAAACCACAATGCTCGATTAAGCGGATATATTTTTGTAGATTTTTCAGTAAGCTTTTTACGTCTTTTTTTAGAGCATGACTGGATCGACTATCTCACGAGTACTGAGATGGGAATTGTGTTAGTAAGCGATCGAAATATGCAATCTCTTGCTAATTACTGGAGAAAACACAACTCCTCGATATCAGCCATTATATATAATGACGATGGACTGGATGTTGCCAACGAAAAGATCAGGCAACTATTCATTGGCCGTTATTTGTCATTTACCAGAGGCAATACGTTAACTCAAATGGAATTCACCATAATGGGACATATGGTTTCTGGTTATAATCCATATCAGATTGCAGAGGTTCTTGATATGGATATCCGTAGCATCTACGCCTACAAGCAAAGAATTGAAAAAAGGATGGGTGGTAAAATAAACGAGTTATTTATCCGTTCACACTCCGTTCAGCACTGAAACGTTACAATTGATAATAAGCATTGTATATACGGGCACTTATAGAGATGCCCGTATTTTATCACATGAACTTTTAATTGAGTTTATTAGAGCGCTTATTTAATTATGTAACCCTGACGTACTACCGCAAAAATGAAGAGATATTGCGATAGAAAAAGGCATCAAGACAACTGCCAGGAGTGTTAAATTTGTTAATCTGCATGGAATTTTAAGTTGCATTGATATGTTATAATTATACCTTGCATGATAAATATAAAATTAATATATATTTATTTCATGAATACTAATATACTTATCAAACTATATAATTTCAATTTACTTAATTTTGTGTTTTATTGACGTATGTACTGGATTATTAACGATAATATTGAGTTCTGGCCAGAGCACAAAAAACTAATTTCGGTACATGACGCCGAGCTTAACGCCATTCTGACATCGCCAGCAAGCAGGTGCTTATCGCTGCTACTCGAAGCCTTTCCGGATGTGGTTGCACAACAAGATTTTTTCTCCAGAGTCTGGGAAGAAGAAGGCATGCGAGTACCGGTCAACACGTTATATCAAAATATATCGATTATCAGACGCGGGTTTCGAACGGTTGGTGAAACCAATCATTCGCTTATTGCAACCGTGCCGAGAAAAGGGTTTAAGATCAGTAATGATATAAACATAGAAAACCATGTAATAATCCCTTCTGCAGATGCTCAAAAGACCGTATCTCCCCAATGCTTGAACGTTAAAGATGAGTTTAAAGAGACAAGTGCTCAACCAAATAATCATCTCAGAAATATCGTCAGGCTATCTAAAAATTATTTACCCATGCTAAGTGCATTTAGTGTAGGTTTGCTTGCCGCATTTTTTCTCTGGCACAATAGTCAACCTAAATCATTCTTTAAAGATTACAAAACCGTTGCACAAATAAATGGTTGTCATTTCAATGTTACAGAAGATAGCATTGATGGGTTGAAAGATCTCGATAAATATAAGAACCGTATATTAGGATCCGGAATTGATTGTAAAAAGTATCCCTGGCTATATTTCCCTCTCGATAAGTCGTCTCCTGGATTGATTGTTATGGCATGCAAGAAAAACCACAGTAATAACACAGTTGCAGACTGTTTAACTCTATCGTATCGTGGAGTTAATCATGATTCGTTATAAAAAAATGCTGTTTATTATTATATGCTTTCTCAGTGGTTTCATTTTTTAATTGCCTATCATTATTCCAAAGAACAAATAGTATACAATGAGAAATGCACGGCCAATTGGGTTATATTTAATGACCAGGGAAGGGCTAATCTCACGATTGACTTTATGTATAATAAAAATAAAAAGACAGGAACGGTTGCACTTAGCGGCACCTGGAAACAAAACACAAACACATATAAATCATTTCGCCGAGATATTGAATATACATGGACTGAAAATTATGACACTTTGCATCTTACCTCTACCAAAATAAATAAATTTGATATCATTGATCAAATTTCAGATGATAACCTGGCACAACTCCTGCCTGATTTTTATATATTTCCAGGAAAAATGATAAGCTATAACATACAAAAACAGAACAACCATAATTTTCTTTTTAGCATTGGCAATAGAGCAATTATGTATTGTGCAAGGTAATCAAACAACCTGATGCTATATCTGTAATTGAAAGCCAAAATAACAAATGTAATATTCCTGGCGCTGGAATATAATCTTTATGTATTTTGATATCCATCATCATATCTGACACATCATACGGCTATCCTCTCTCCCACTTAAATTACATCCGTCATTAAAAATCCTTCCGCACTCCACTATGACGATAATGGTATAAAAATAACGTCTGGTACACACAAGAATATTTAAGAGAGCAAATAAATACAATAGCTGTTAATAAATAAAATCACTATTGCAATAATTCTTGCAAATCAAATTGTCATTCGACGCATAACTATTCCTCACGGCATGTCATTTTATCTTAAATGTACAATCACATTAAGTTAAGAAATGTGATAATCATAATTTTATCAATACGTTTCAATGAGTTATATACTCACATGATTAACCAGCATTAATTAAGAATATTTCAGATTACAATCACATCAAGCTAATATAAATTAACTTAAACAATCATAATGAATTTCGTAAATAGAAGTATCAAATGAAATATATGAATATCAGTTATATCTGTTACTCATGCAGGATGCAAAAAACCACAAACTTAATAGAGGTGAGCTAATGGATTTAGAAAATAAGTTCTCATATCATTTCCCTGATGGAATCATACTTACAGAAGATGGCATTCTTACAAAAGGGAATGAGGAATTTTACATCCCGCAGAAAGAACTCGGTGTATTATTTGTATTGCTTGAATCTGCGGGAAACGTTGTATCCAAAGATACGATCATCGAATCAGTATGGAAAAATGTGATTGTAAGTGATGAGTCACTTACACGATGCATCTATTCATTAAGATGTATTTTTGAAAGAATTGGCTACAACCGTTGCATTGAAACCATATATAGAAAAGGTTATCGATTTAGTGGACAAGTATTCAAGATAAAAGAAAATCAAGATAATGATACAGGCAGCACTATTGCTTTATTTCCATTTACAATATCTCACTGCAATCAGGATCCATTAGCACTTAATCAGAAACTTGTACAACTAATCTCAAATAAAAAAACAGATGATCTCTATATATATCCAATGACTGCAACCCAGTATTGCATAGATAATAAATCTCAGACAGCCTTTCTGGCCAGATTCAAACCAGATTATTTTGTAACGGGAAGAATCAGCCAATATGATGCTTCAAACAGTTTATATATTGAAGTAATCGATGCAAAAAGTTTTTATCTTATTGCCAGCACACATATTCAAGCAGATGACATACAAAAAATCTCACACTTTATAATTAGTAACTTATATCTGGCAATGAAGAAACCTAAAGCAGAACCAGAATTTATGACCCGATATATACCTTCTGATGAAAATATTTTATCAGCGGAAATGTCTGCCGGAAAAAGTGAACTGAATGAATTCACACCTGAAAACATTGCCAATGCAATAACTATATTTGAAAGTGTTAAAAATAAGTCTAATGCTCAGTCAATAACCAATGAATGCTATTGTCTGTTGGCTGAATGCCATATGTCTATGGCACTTCATGGTCTATACGAACTTAAACATGCAACACAAAAAGCATTGGCCTTTATAGATAAGGTTTCTGACAAAAATATTTTCGATGGAAATATTTTAGGAATCATGGGGCTGATAACCGGCCTTTCCGGACAAACGACTGCATCACGCATTTTTTTTGACCATGCACAGACGCAAGTATTAGATGTAGCCTCCTTGTATTACTATAAGACACTGGTAAATATATATAACGAAAGAATTGAAGATGCCATCGCTTGTATAGACCAGTCACTGCGACTTGAACCCAAAAGACATAAATCCGCTGTAATAAAAAAATGCATTGATGTATATGTTTCTACAATACAAAATGAAAGAAACACATTCTCTTATCACGGAACTGAGAAGGAATATCATTTAGTTATTATCAATAACATCCAAAAATTGAAGCAATTGACAAAAATTAACAGCATTATTGATTTTAATGCTCAATTTGAGGTTGCTTGAACTGCAATAAATATCATAAGAAGAATAGCGCTCCATATTTTGAGCTATACACTCTATTTTTGTTGGGGATGTTGGATTTATCTACATCTGACGTGAATGTATCAACAATAACGGAAGAATTTGATGACTACAGAAAAAACAGAGAAAGAGAAAAATTAAGAAACTGGAGCGGGCGAAGGGAATCGAACCCTCGTATAGAGCTTGGGAAGCTCTCGTTCTACCATTGAACTACGCCCGCTTCGAGAGGCGTAAGGCATTATAAACCTTACGCTCTCCTAAGCAAGTGCCTTGCTACTGACTGCTGATTAATTCGCCATCAGCACTTTGGCTTGCTGCCCTGTGGCGGCAAGTAGCGCAAAGGATCTATTGCCGTAGCACGGTAGCGAATCTGGAAATGTAGCCGCACGGATTCCGCATCAGTACTCCCCATAGTCGCTATCTTTTGCCCAGCTTTAACACTTTGCCCATTGTTCACCAGCATCGTCTCGTTATGGGCATAAGCAGTAATGTAATCTTCACTGTGTTTAATCATGATGAGATTACCGTAGCCACGTAGCTGATTACCCACGTATACCACTTTACCAGCACCTGCGGCGTATATTGGCGTTCCGCGCGCCGCCGCAATATCAATCCCTTTATTGCCGCCATCTGCCATTGAGTAAGGCATAATAACCTTTCCGCTCGTTGGCCATAACCAGCAACGTTGCCCAACCGGCGGCCATGAAGATTTCGAAACGGCCGAAGACGGTGTCACTGACGCTGTTTTTGTCGTCGATTTTCCGGTGGATTTACGCGTGCTGTTACTACTTTTTTTCGCCCCACCAAGTTTCAATTTTTGGCCAATTTCTATGGTATAGGGGGGTGAAATGTCATTGAGTCGGGCTAGCTCTTTTACGCTGGTCCCCGTGGTGCGTGAAATACGATAAAGCGTATCCCCCCGTTTCACGGTGTAAACGGAGCCGGAATACGTTCCTGTATCTGATGATTTGTTACCCGAACAGCCAGCCAGAAGCAGCCCTACTGATAACAGCATCACGATACCCAGAGTTTTTTTATTCAGGCGTCCTGCGCTCAAAATCTTTCCTCGCTAAAAAACAAGACGCTATATCATAGCAGCCCCCCGTCAGATCCCCAATCCATTGCGTGGGAACAGGCATGTACGAATCAATAACTGTTCAAGAATCTATTAGCACCGTTGGCAAACTATGACGAAATCGAAACCGTCCTGATTGACCTCTAACACTCATTTATCACAATGATTTTTATCACACTCATATTGATAAACCGCACTCACTTTCTTTGCTGATAAAAATGCATCATCCGTAGTATTTTTTTAACGACGTCACACTTCCCCCCTCCCCTCGTGCTTATAGTCGTTTCTGGCGTAATTCTTGCCTGCAAAGACTTAATCATTGCCATAAGAACCAAATGTTCAAATCAAGGGGATTTCTATGGAAGCGCGGGAAGCAACCGCTACAGGTGAATCATGCATGCGCGTCGATGCCATTGCGAAGGTCACCGGGCGGGCACGATATACTGACGATTATGTTATGGCGGGCATGTGTTACGCGAAATATGTTCGTAGCCCAATTGCACATGGTTATGCGGTAAGCATTAACGATGAACAAGCCAGAAGTTTACCAGGCGTACTGGCTGTATTTACCTGGGAGGATGTCCCTGATATTTCCTTTGCCACGGCGGGCCATGCCTGGACTCTGGATGAGAATAAACGCGATACCGCCGATCGCGCCCTGTTAACACGCCACGTCCGCCATCATGGAGATGCGGTTGCTATTGTCGTTGCCCGTGATGAGCTCACAGCGGAAAAAGCGGCGCAACTTGTCCACATCGAATGGCAGGAATTGCCCGTCATTACCACGCCAGAAGCTGCACTGGCAGAAGACGCTGCGCCAATCCATAGCGGTGGCAATTTACTGAAACAAAGCGCAATGTCGACAGGTAATGTCCAGCAAGCAATCGACGCCGCCGATTACCAGGTGCAGGGGCATTATCAGACGCCGGTCATTCAACATTGCCATATGGAAAGCGTGACCTCATTGGCGTGGATGGAAGACGATTCACGAATTACCATCGTTTCCAGCACCCAAATCCCGCACATTGTCCGCCGCGTTGTTGGTCAGGCGCTGGATATTCCCTGGTCGTGCGTGCGAGTCATCAAGCCCTTTGTTGGCGGTGGTTTTGGTAATAAACAAGATGTACTGGAAGAACCGATGGCGGCATTCCTGACCAGTAAACTCGGCGGCATTCCGGTGAAAGTTTCCCTAAGCCGCGAAGAATGTTTTCTGGCAACCCGCACTCGCCACGCTTTTACCATTGACGGACAAATGGGCGTAAACCGCGATGGTACGCTGAAAGGCTATAGCCTGGATGTTCTGTCTAACACCGGTGCTTACGCTTCACACGGTCATTCCATCGCTTCTGCAGGCGGCAATAAAGTTGCTTATCTCTACCCGCGCTGTGCCTATTCTTATAGCTCAAAGACTTGCTATACCAACCTGCCCTCAGCGGGTGCGATGCGTGGTTATGGCGCGCCGCAGGTGGTTTTTGCTGTTGAATCCATGCTGGATGACGCTGCCGAAGCGCTGGGTATCGACCCTATCGAAATTCGTTTACGCAACGCCGCTCGTGAAGGCGATGCAAATCCGCTCACAGGCAAACGTATTTACAGTGCCGGATTACCAGAGTGCCTGGAAAAAGGGCGGGAAATCTTTGAATGGGAAAAGCGCCGTGTGGAGTGCCAGAAGCAACAAGGTAATCTGCGCCGCGGCGTTGGTGTTGCCTGTTTTAGTTACACCTCCAACACCTGGCCTGTCGGTGTAGAAATCGCTGGCGCGCGCCTGTTGATGAATCAGGATGGAACCATCAACGTGCAGAGCGGCGCGACGGAAATCGGTCAGGGTGCCGATACCGTGTTCTCGCAAATGGTGGCTGAAACCGTAGGCGTTCCGGTCAGTGATGTCCGCGTAATTTCGACGCAAGATACCGATATTACGCCATTCGATCCAGGCGCGTTTGCTTCACGTCAGAGCTATGTCGCAGCCCCGGCACTACGCAGTGCAGCGCTTTTGCTAAGAGAGAAAATTCTCGCCCACGCCGCAGTAATGCTGCATCAGTCGGCGATGAATCTAACCCTGATAAAAGGCCATATCGTACTGGTTGAAAGACCGGAAGAGGCGTTACTGTCGTTAAAAGATCTGGCAATGGATGCATTTTATCATCCCGAGCGTGGCGGGCAGCTTTCTGCAGAAAGCTCAATCAAAACTACCACAAACCCACCTGCATTTGGCTGTACCTTTGTTGATCTGACGGTCGATATCGCGCTGTGTAAGGTCACCATCAACCGCATCCTCAATGTTCATGATTCGGGCCATATTCTTAATCCGCTGCTGGCTGAAGGTCAGGTTCACGGCGGGATGGGGATGGGCATCGGCTGGGCGCTTTTTGAAGAGATGATTATCGACGCGAAAAGTGGCGTGGTACGTAACCCAAATTTACTGGATTACAAAATGCCGACCATGCCGGATCTGCCACAACTGGAAAGTGCGTTTGTCGAAATAAATGAACCACAATCCGCATACGGACATAAGTCACTGGGTGAGCCGCCAATTATTCCTGTTGCCGCTGCAATTCGTAATGCGGTGAAGATGGCTACCGGTGTCGCAATCAATACGCTGCCGCTAACGCCAAAACGGTTATATGAAGAGTTCCATCTGGCAGGATTGATTTGAGGATAACATCATGTTTGATTTTGCTTCTTACCATCACGCAACGACCGTTGCCGATGCAACCAACCTGCTGGCTCAAAATCCGCAGGCCAAACTGCTCGCCGGTGGCACTGACGTACTGATTCAACTCCACCATCATAATGATCGCTATCGCCATATTGTTGATATCCACAATCTGGGGGAGCTTCGGGGAATTACGCTGGCGGAAGATGGTGCACTACGCATCGGCTCTGCGACGACCTTTACCCAGTTAATAGAAAATCAGTTAACGCAACATCATCTTCCGGCGTTATGCGCTGCGGCTTCGTCTATTGCCGGCCCGCAAATCCGTAACGTCGCTACCTACGGCGGAAATATTTGTAACGGTGCCACCAGCGCAGACTCAGCCACGCCAACGCTGATTTACGACGCGAGACTGGAAATCCATTCACCGCGTGGGATCCGTTTCGTCTCGATTAATGGTTTTCATACCGGACCGGGCAAGGTTTCCCTTGAGCATGATGAAATTCTGGTCGCGTTTCATTTTCCTCCGCAGCCAAAAGAACACGCAGGTAGCGCACATTATAAATATGCCATGCGCGACGCAATGGATATTTCAACAATCGGGTGTGCCGCTCACTGTCGATTGAACAACGGCTACTTCAGCGAGTTGCGTCTGGCATTTGGCGTTGCTGCGCCTACGCCGATCCGCTGCCAGCACGCCGAACAGGCTGCGCAAAATGCGCCATTAAACCTGCAAACGCTGGAGGCAATCTGCGAATCTGTCCTGCAGGATGTCGCACCACGTTCTTCATGGCGAGCAAGTAAAGAGTTCCGTCTACATCTTATCCAGACGATGACCAAAAAAGTGATTAGCGAAGCCGTCGCTGCGGCGGGGGGAAAATTGCAATGAATCACAGCGAAAGTATTACTATTGAATGCATCATTAACGGTATGCCTTTTCAGCTTCACGCCGCGCCAGGCATGCCGCTCTCGGAACTGCTCCGCGAACAAGGGCTGCTTAGTGTCAAACAAGGATGCTGCGTTGGTGAATGCGGTGCCTGTACGGTGCTGGTTGACGGAACCGCGATAGACAGCTGCTTATTCCTGGCCGCATGGGCTGAAGGAAAACAGATCCGCACGCTGGAAGGCGAGGCAAAAAGCGGCAAACTGTCTCATGTACAACAGGCTTATGCGAAATCTGGCGCTGTACAGTGTGGTTTTTGTACGCCGGGGCTTATTATGGCCACTACGGCGATGCTGGCAAAACCTCGAGAAAAACCGTTAACCATTACGGAAATTCGCCGTGGTTTGGCTGGGAATCTGTGTCGCTGTACCGGATATCAAATGATTGTGAATACAGTCCTGGACTGCGAAGAAACGAAGTAAAACGCAATCCGGCCTGAATTCAGGCCGGATTTTTTGATGGCTATGCGCTTAACAATTCATATTTCTTAATTTTACGATAAAGCGTGGCGATGCCAATTCCCAACTCATCAGCGACTTGCTTCTTACTGTTATGCCGTGAGAGCGCTTCGCGAATCATCTGTTTTTCCATCTCCTCTAGCGCCGTGCCGCCAGCATCATCGAGAGCCAAATGTGCCTCGCTGGCTTCTGGCGTCTCACTTTGCTCCGTCGTACCGTTATTAACCAGATTTGGTGGTAGTAGCGTACTGTCGATGACTTCGCCCGAAGGAACGACGTTAACCAGATATTCCATCAAATTACTTAACTCTCGCAGGTTTCCAGGCCAACGATGCTTACGCAGTAACTCAACAACATCGGGAGCAATACCAGGGTAAACCGATCCCAGGCGACGGGTATGGAGATGTAAAAAGTAATGCACCAGCAGTTCAATATCTTCCTGACGCTCACGTAGCGGCGGCAGAGTGATAGGAATAACGTTAAGTCGGTAGAAAAGATCTTCGCGGAATTTACCTTCGGCTATGAACTGAGCCAGATTCTGGTTAGTTGCAGAAATGATGCGAATGTCGACCTGTATTGGACTACTGGCGCCAATAGGCAGGATCTCACGCGCTTCAATCGCCCGCAGCAGTTTTGCCTGAAGCATTAAAGGCATATCGCCAATTTCATCAAGAAACAGCGTTCCCGTGTTTGCTGCCTGAATCAGCCCTGTTTTACCGTTGGCAGAAGCGCCAGTAAATGCGCCTTTAACATAACCGAACAGCTCGCTCTCCAGAAGCTGCTCCGGAATCGCCGCGCAGTTGATAGCGATAAAGGGTTTGTTCCGTCGCCCACTCAACTTATGAATAGCACGGGCCACCACTTCTTTTCCGGTCCCACTTTCACCAACGACCATGACGCTGGAGGGGCTAGGTGCGATGCGGCTAATAAGCTGTTTTAATTGCCGCATAACACGGCACTCGCCAACCAATTGTTCAATATGCGGTTCATCAGATGCATTTGCCACGGAAAAACTGGTATGGGATTGGTGAAACGCCATTAAAAATAGCTGTCGTCCCTGAATGTTATGCAACTGACCAATTATCAATTCACTTTTATCATCCCACGAGACAATATGTTGCATATGTCCATGAGTAAAATTACTCTCAAATGTTAATGGCCTGAAACGAATAAGTTTCCCAACCATATTATTTTGAACAACGCCAAGTGTTTTTAATGCAGTCTGGTTAACGAACTGAACACGATTGTCTTCATCAATAACTAATACACCTTGATCCATATTATCGATCATGGTAGCAAATATTTTACTGATGTTATCTCCCGGCCCCTGCTCTTCCAGGAGTTTAGAGACAAAAATAGTCGATATATGGCGAACGTAATCTGAAAATTCGCGTAAATTATCACTGATATGTTCTTGTTGCTCATGAGTAACAGCAATCAAACTTATCACTCCGATACAACGATCCTGCAGAATAACGGGCGTCCCCAGGAACGCCTTCTCACGACAACTCTCTTTATTGTCACAGCCTTCACAAAGGGGATCGAAGCGAGAATGTGTCACGACCTTTTCGGTTTTCGTTTCGAGGACATAGCGGAGCAAGCGTGAGTTGCCACTCAACTGGCGACCAAGAGATTTCCCATATGCGCCGGTTCCAGCGACGCGACACAAGTTTTCATCAACGATCTCAACTTCAAGCTGCAAAACGCTGGCTAGCATTCTGGCAAAACGCTGAATTGTTGGTTGAATTTGCATCAAAACTGACTGCGTATTAGCAAGCTCCATAGCTTTACCTTCCAGAATCACTTAAAAGTCGATCATTGAAGACGTTGATGGTTCACAGATCATAACGATATTAACTCAGGCAAAAATCGCTTTGCTAAAAACATAAGATTTTTATCACTTTCTAATGAAATTATGGAAGTGATATCACATTTCTATATCAATATGAGAATTACGGGTGTGAGTTTATCAAACTGACGAGGTTTCACCTGCCCCTTTATCTTATTTCTGATACTTAGCAGCAAATAAATAACAGCGTTAAAAAAGCCAAACGTTTTCGTATATTCTTAACTTCCGTAGTGTGGCGATAATTTGTGATCAATCCCACATATCCCCTGTCAGATTAGCGTTTCATGACCGCGTAGATAATTCTGGCATGTTTATTGTTAGTCCCTGGTATAGCTGTGAAAACACCAATCACTTTGGCAAGTCACAGTGAAATAAACCACTTTGCCTGTCATTCCACTACCGGGACTTTATGATGAAAACTGTTAATGAGCTGATTAAGGATATCAATTCGCTGACCTCTCACCTGCACGAGAAAGATTTTTTGTTAACGTGGGAACAGACGCCAGATGAACTGAAACAAGTACTGGACGTTGCCGCAGCGTTAAAAGCACTGCGTGCCGAAAACATCTCGACCAAAGTCTTTAATAGTGGATTAGGTATTTCCGTATTCCGCGATAACTCCACCCGTACCCGTTTCTCTTATGCTTCCGCGCTTAACCTGCTCGGCCTTGCACAGCAGGATCTCGATGAAGGTAAATCACAAATCGCGCACGGCGAAACCGTCCGTGAAACCGCTAATATGATTTCCTTCTGCGCTGACGCTATCGGTATTCGTGACGATATGTATCTGGGTGCGGGTAACGCCTATATGCGTGAAGTTGGCGCGGCGCTCGACGACGGCTACAAGCAAGGCGTACTGCCGCAGCGCCCGGCTTTAGTTAACCTGCAATGCGATATCGACCATCCGACTCAGTCAATGGCTGACCTGGCATGGTTGCGTGAACACTTTGGTTCACTGGAAAACCTGAAAGGTAAAAAAATCGCCATGACATGGGCATACTCCCCAAGCTATGGCAAACCGCTGTCTGTACCGCAAGGCATCATCGGTCTGATGACCCGCTTCGGTATGGATGTCACCCTTGCCCATCCAGAAGGTTACGACCTGATCCCGGATGTCGTTGAAGTCGCTAAAAACAATGCTAAAGCATCCGGCGGTAGCTTCCGTCAGGTAACAAGCATGGAAGAAGCATTCAAAGACGCAGACATCGTTTATCCGAAGTCCTGGGCGCCTTACAAAGTGATGGAAGAGCGTACTGAACTGCTGCGCGCTAACGATCACGAAGGACTGAAAGCACTGGAAAAACAGTGTCTGGCACAGAACGCACAGCACAAAGACTGGCATTGTACTGAAGAGATGATGGAGCTGACCCGTGATGGCGAAGCCCTGTATATGCACTGCCTGCCAGCCGATATCAGCGGCGTATCCTGCAAAGAAGGTGAAGTCACTGAAGGCGTATTCGAAAAATACCGTATCGCGACCTACAAAGAAGCCAGCTGGAAGCCATATATCATCGCAGCGATGATCCTTTCCCGTAAATATTCCAAACCGGGTGCTCTGCTCGAACAACTGCTTAAAGAAGCGCAAGAACGCGTGAAATAACCCCTCGGGCCGATCGACAGGTCGGCTCTCTATTTCCAGAGGCCAAAAGGATAGGATATGTCCGTTTTCTCATTGAAGATTGATATCGCCGATAACAAATTTTTCAACGGCGAAACATCACCGCTCTTTTCGCAAAGCCAGGCAAAACTGGCGCGCCAGTTCCACCAGAAAATTGCTGGCTATCGCCCAACACCGCTTTGTGCGCTGGACGATCTCGCAAACCTTTTTGGTGTGAAGAAAATTCTCGTTAAGGACGAGTCAAAACGATTCGGTCTGAACGCATTCAAAATGCTCGGCGGTGCATACGCCATCGCTCAGTTGTTGTGCGAAAAATATCATCTTGATATCGAAACACTGTCATTCGAGCATCTGAAAAATGCCATCGGCGAAAAAATGACCTTCGCGACAACGACCGACGGCAACCACGGGCGCGGTGTTGCCTGGGCTGCACAGCAACTCGGTCAGAACGCGGTAATTTACATGCCGAAAGGTTCAGCTCAGGAACGCGTTGACGCCATTCTGAACCTCGGAGCCGAGTGCATCGTCACTGATATGAACTATGACGATACCGTTCGCCTGACCATGCAACACGCGCAGCAACACGGCTGGGAAGTGGTGCAGGATACCGCTTGGGAAGGCTACACCAAAATCCCAACCTGGATCATGCAGGGCTACGCCACTCTGGCAGATGAAGCCGTCGAGCAAATGCGTGAAATGGGCGTAACCCCGACTCACGTTCTGCTGCAAGCCGGTGTCGGTGCTATGGCCGGTGGTGTGCTGGGTTATCTGGTCGACGTCTACAGCACACAAAATCTGCACAGCATTATTGTTGAACCTGACAAAGCTGACTGTATCTATCGCTCTGGCGTCAAAGGCGACATCGTCAACGTTGGCGGCGATATGGCCACTATCATGGCGGGCCTGGCCTGCGGCGAACCTAACCCTCTGGGCTGGGAAATCTTACGTAACTGTGCCACCCAATTTATCTCCAGTCAGGACAGCGTTGCCGCATTAGGTATGCGCGTACTGGGTAATCCGTACGGCAACGATCCACGCATCATTTCTGGTGAATCTGGCGCTGTCGGTTTGGGCGTTCTCGCGGCTGTTCATTATCACCCGCAACGTCAAAGCCTGATGGAAAAACTGGCGCTGAACAAAGATGCCATCGTCCTGGTTATCAGCACTGAAGGCGACACCGACGTGAAGCACTACCGCGAAGTTGTCTGGGAAGGCAAACACTCTGTAGCACCTTAATCACCCTATTGGAACAGCTCCCCGCCAAACGGGGAGTAAAAAATCTGGAGAAAAATAATGGCTAAGAATATTCCATTCAAACTGATTCTTGAAAAAGCAAAAGATTACCAGGCAGACATGACTCGCTTCCTGCGCGATATGGTTGCGATTCCCAGCGAAAGCTGCGACGAAAAACGCGTAGTGCATCGTATTAAAGAAGAGATGGAAAAAGTCGGCTTCGATAAAGTTGAAATTGACCCGATGGGTAACGTTCTCGGTTATATCGGTCACGGCCCGCGTCTGGTGGCGATGGACGCTCACATCGACACCGTAGGCATTGGTAACATCAAAAACTGGGAATTCGACCCGTACGAAGGCATGGAAACCGACGAACTGATCGGTGGCCGTGGTACTTCCGACCAGGAAGGCGGCATGGCATCAATGGTTTATGCCGGTAAGATCATTAAAGACCTCGGTCTGGAAGATGAATACACCCTGCTGGTTACCGGTACGGTGCAGGAAGAAGACTGCGACGGTCTGTGCTGGCAGTACATTATTGAGCAATCCGGCATTCGCCCGGAATTTGTGGTCAGTACCGAACCAACCGACTGCCAGGTATATCGTGGTCAGCGCGGTCGTATGGAAATTCGCATTGATGTTCAGGGTGTTAGCTGCCACGGTTCTGCGCCAGAACGCGGTGATAACGCCATTTTCAAAATGGGCCCGATTCTTGGCGAGTTACAAGAACTCTCCCAACGTCTGGGCTATGACGAATTCCTCGGCAAAGGTACTCTGACTGTTTCCGAAATTTTCTTCACATCACCAAGTCGTTGCGCGGTAGCAGACAGCTGTGCCGTTTCCATCGACCGTCGTCTGACCTGGGGCGAAACCTGGGAAGGCGCGCTGGACGAAATCCGTGCTCTGCCAGCCGTACAGAAAGCCAATGCTGTCGTTTCTATGTACAACTATGACCGTCCGTCCTGGACTGGCCTGGTTTACCCAACCGAATGCTACTTCCCGACCTGGAAAGTGGAAGAAGATCATTTCACCGTTAAAACGCTGGTGAATGCCTACGAAGGTCTGTTTGGCAAAGCTCCGGTCGTTGATAAATGGACCTTCTCAACTAACGGCGTATCCATCATGGGCCGTCACGGCATTCCGGTCATCGGCTTTGGACCGGGTAAAGAACCTGAAGCACACGCGCCAAACGAAAAAACCTGGAAATCTCACCTGGTGACCTGTGCCGCTATGTACGCTGCAATCCCGTTAAGCTGGCTGGCAACAGAGTAATAATTCTCAGACTGATGACAAAGTCACAAAAACGCTCGGACGGACCCTCTCCCCATTGGGGAGAGTTAGGGTGAGGGGGAACAGGCCATCATCTTCCCCCCTCCCAAGTCAGGGAATAGCCCTACCCGCGTTGAAAATTAAACCGATTTGTCAGCATTCTGTTCACTCTTCACCTATTTCCCTCCGGTTTACCGGAGGGTTTTTTGGAGTTTGCTATGCGCGTATTGATTAAAAACGGCACTATCGTTAACGCAGATGGACAAGCCAAACAGGATTTGCTGATTGAAAGCGGCATTGTTCGCCAGTTGGGCTGCGATATTTCGCCGCAGCTCCCTTATGAAGAAATTGATGCCACTGGCTGTTTTGTTTTCCCTGGCGGCGTAGATGTCCATACGCATTTCAATATTGATGTCGGCATCGCGCGCAGTTGTGATGATTTTTTTACCGGTACCCGCGCAGCCGCGTGTGGCGGTACAACAACCATTATTGACCATATGGGATTTGGCCCAAATGGCTGCCGGTTACGCCATCAACTGGAAGTTTATCGTGGCTATGCCGCCCATAAAGCGGTCATCGACTACAGCTTTCATGGTGTTATCCAGCATATTAATCACGCCATCCTCGACGAAATCCCGATGATGGTCGAGGAAGGACTGAGTAGTTTTAAACTCTATTTAACCTATCAATACAAACTCAACGATGATGAAGTATTGCAGGCATTACGCCGCCTGCATGAATCCGGCGCGCTGACCACTGTACACCCGGAAAATGACGCAGCAATTGCCAGCAAGCGAGCGGAATTTATCGCCGCAGGGTTAACCGCGCCGCGCTATCACGCCTTGAGTCGCCCTCTGGAATGCGAAGCGGAAGCCATCGCCCGCATGATTAACCTGGCACAAATTGCCGGTAACGCCCCGCTCTATATCGTCCACCTGTCTAACGGCTTAGGTCTGGATTACCTGCGCCTTGCCCGCGCGAATCACCAGCCAGTCTGGGTTGAAACCTGCCCGCAATATCTCCTGCTGGACGAACGTAGTTACGATACAGAAGACGGCATGAAATTCATTCTTAGCCCACCGCTGCGTAACGTACGCGAGCAGGACAAACTGTGGTGTGGCATCAGCGATGGTGCGATTGACGTGGTGGCGACCGACCACTGCACCTTCTCGATGGCCCAGCGCCAGCAGATTTCTAAAGGCGATTTCAGTCGCTGCCCAAATGGCTTACCCGGTGTGGAAAATCGCATGCAGTTGCTGTTCTCCAGCGGCGTGATGACGGGACGTATCACACCGGAGCGTTTTGTTGAATTAACCAGTGCTATGCCCGCCAGGCTGTTTGGCCTGTGGCCACAAAAAGGATTATTAGCCCCCGGCTCAGATGGTGATGTGGTAATTATCGACCCACGTCAGAGTCAACAAATTCAGCATCGCCATCTCCACGACAACGCCGACTACTCCCCCTGGGAGGGCTTTACCTGCCAGGGCGCAATTGTCAGAACCTTATCCCGTGGTGAAACGATTTTCTGCGACGGCACCTTTACAGGCAAAGCCGGGCGAGGACGCTTCCTGCGACGCAAACCGTTTGTCCCTCCCGTGATCTAACCACTGCCAGGGATCTATACACAATCAAGAATGATGAGTGAGGAAAAATGAGTAAGAAAATTGTTCTCGCCCTCGGCGGGAATGCGCTGGGCGACGATCTGGCCGGACAAATGAAAGCGGTAAAAATTACGTCTCAGGCAATTGTTGATTTAATTGCCCAGGGACATGAAGTTATCGTCACTCATGGTAATGGACCGCAGGTAGGCATGATTAACCAGGCATTCGAAGCCGCTGCAAAAACTGAAGCGCACTCGCCGATGCTGCCAATGTCTGTCTGTGTTGCGTTGAGTCAGGGATATATTGGTTACGATCTGCAAAACGCTTTAAGAGAAGAACTGCTTTCTCGTGGCATTAATAAACCCGTTGCAACGCTGGTTACTCAGGTCGAAGTCGACGCTAACGACCCGGCCTTCCTCAACCCAACCAAACCAATCGGTTCGTTCTTTACCGAGCAGGAAGCAGAACAACTGACAAAACAGGGCTATACCCTGAAAGAAGATGCAGGTCGCGGCTATCGTCGTGTCGTTGCTTCGCCTAAGCCGGTAGATATTGTTGAAAAAGAGACAGTTAAAGCGCTGGTAGATGCAGGCCAGGTTGTGATCACCGTTGGCGGTGGTGGTATTCCTGTGATTCGTGAAGGTAACCATCTGCGCGGCGCCAGTGCAGTTATCGATAAAGACTGGGCCAGCGCCCGTTTAGCAGAAATGATTGATGCCGATATGCTGATTATTCTTACTGCGGTAGAAAAAGTGGCGATTAACTTCGGTAAAGAGAATGAACAATGGCTTGACCGTCTGTCACTGGCCGATGCAGAACGCTTTATCGAAGAAGGGCATTTTGCGAAAGGTTCTATGCTACCGAAAGTTGAAGCCGCCGCCTCGTTTGCCCGCTCTCGCGCTGGTCGTGAAGCACTGATTACCGTACTGAGCAAAGCGAAAGAAGGGATTGAAGGCAAAACCGGAACGGTGATTTGCCAGTAATTTAAAGGCCGGATGTCGACACCATCCGGCCTACAAAATACCGAAAATTCAATAGATTGTAATGCACCTGTAGGCCTGATAAGCATAGCGCATCAGGCAATTTAGCGTTTGTCATCAGTCTCTGGCCGGATGGGTAATACCATCCGGCCGTTTTCATTTAAGCCACTTCCAGCACTTCTTCCGTCGCTTTAACGCCCTGATGCATCAACATCATTAACGCCTCAAGTACGCCACCACCTATCGCCCGGGCTTTATCAGAAACGCTGGTGAAATCAGCCGTTTCACCACGAGGATCGATATCACCGATTTTAAAACCACCGACCACCGCCAGCCCGTCGTTAAGTAAACCACGCACCATTCCCGTCAGCGGAGCTTTAATTTCATGCTCGCCAATCCAGGCAATCACATCGCCCTCTTTCACCAGAAAGCCTAATTTCACGTTGGAACGCATGATACCTGCCGCCGGAGCGCGAATAACTCGCCGGGTGGTATGCCCCATAATATTGCCAGGAACGCCAGTATTCTCCTGTGCACAACCGGAGTAAATAACCTGTCCCAACCAATGCCCACGATTTGTTTCAATCACCGCATGACAATCTTTACCTGCGGTAAAGCCCGGCCCAAGCGCGATCGTCACTGGAGCCATATCTGCACGCGTACCCAAATTCTGTTTCGCCAGAATCGCGTCCACCACGCAAAGTGGTTTCAGCTCATCAAGCAGTGAACAGTCGGGGTCCACCATCACGGGAATAAACCCGCGCTCAGTCAGTTTCATCGCCTCTACAGAGCTGGTTGCCAGTCGGGCTGTGACGCCCTCAACCGTCATTTCGCCGTCGAACACGGCCTGGGCAAACGCCACGGTACAGCGAATCACCGTCGGTTTTTCCACTTCCAGCATGATCACTTTGAACCCCGCATGATACAGACGCAGCGCCACACCACTGGCGATATCCCCCGCACCGCGAATCACCACCAGCTGGTGTCCGGAAGGATGAGAAGGTTTCATCATCAGCCCTCCCGGCGCGTTATTTTTCACCTGTAATATTTCTGCCAGCACGCTGATGGCGATTTCCTGCGGTGTTTCCGCACCAATGTTGTAGCCCACCGGCGCATGTAAACGGGCAATATGTTCTTCAGCCACGCCTTTCTCACGCAACTGACGCAGGAAAAGCTGAACTTTGCGGCGACTGGCCAGTAACCCCAGCCATGCAATGGGCTGTTCAATGAGTTTGTCGAGGGCTTCACGATCCTGATTATTCGTGGCGATCAGGACAAAATTATCAGGCCGAATATCCAGTGCTTCCACTGCCGCGCCAAACGAATCGGCATGAACAAGCGCAGTTGATGGTGGGAATAGTTCAGGATTGAGGCTTTCGCGATAAATATCGGCAACGGCGATATCAAATCCTAATAGCGCCGCACTCTGGGCTATCGCCCGGTTGACATGCCCCGCGCCAATCAACACCAGACGAGGACGCATACCATGGACGCTGATAAACACTGACATTGCGCCTCCGCAATCTGACCCGACAGCATCCGCGCCGTTACGAGCCATACGCCCATGGAATAAGCGCGGCTTACGTTCCTGCAATGCCTGAAGCGACTCTTCAATCACCTTCCGCTCAACCATTCCGCCACCAATTGTACCGACGATAGAACCATCGGCGCGCACTAACATTTGTGCAGAATGGCGGGGAGTTGAGCCTCTGCTATCAACAATTTGCGCCATTGCAAACGGACAATTTTGCTCTTCTAGTTTTGCAGCCTCTGTGAAAATATTCATACCAACCTCAATGGATATCCTTTCAGTACCCCGGAATACCCGGGCCGCTAATTCACAAATCTGCGCGCGATTGCAGGATGTTCTTGTATATCGCCCAGCCAGATTGCCTCTACGTCGTGTTGTTGCAGCGGTTGAAGGAGCTCGCTTTGCGCAATCGCATTCTCACATTGAGAAAAACGGTTAATGAACCAGACTCGCCGACAGCCTTGCGGTACGTTTTTAAACGCGCCCTGAGAGTGGCGAACCAGCGCAACGAGATCGCTCAGTTGCAAGGCCGTATCAGGTGTTACCCCGGTAATATCAGCAAACTGCGACCAGCGATGGACATTTTCCGTGCTCACTTTAGCGCCCAAAATATGCCCTCCCATCACAGCAATCACGCAGCAACTGCTTTTGGGTATGCAAGGTTCATGCTCACCAGGCGCTTTTAATGGCATTCCACGTGAGCCGTCTGCCTCAATGAGAATTACGTCACATTCTGGTCGTTGCGCCAGTGCATCAATCGCTTCTGCCGTAAATCCCTGCGCTTTTCCCTGGTTCGCTTTCCAGTTGTAAAAGCAAAATGAAATGGGGGAAGTAAGAGACGCATGAGGAAGCATGGCGGGATTACGACAGAAAACCACGGGCCAGTGAGAATCTGGCATAAACATGTGTGTGGTCGTAGTGATTAACACGCGCCTACCGATGGACTGAAATAACTGCGCCAGCCAAAAAAGCAGACTGGTTTTCCCCCCGGCGCCAACAACAGAAATCACTGAGGGACGTTTCTGTGCGCCTAAATCAATGAATAACGCCGATGGGTCAATTATACTTTTCACGCGTTTTTATGACCTCTCTGGGGTAAATTATCCCCCTACTTAATCCATCAGGGAGTAACGCATTTTCAGGCGTTATTAACCCATATAATAATGGAACCACTATGTCAGCCATCGACTGTATAATTACCGCGGCCGGATTGTCATCAAGAATGGGGCAATGGAAAATGATGTTACCCTGGCAGCAGGGAACAATTCTTGACGCGAGTATCAAAAATGCGTTGCAGTTTTGTAGCCGAATTATTTTGGTCACTGGTTATCGCGGCAATGAACTGCATAATCGCTATGCAAGCCATAGCAACATTACTATTATTTTCAATCCAGATTATGCGCTGGGGTTACTGACTTCGGTAAAGGCCGCAGCACCCGCGGTACAAACAGAACATTGTTTTCTCTCTCATGGTGACATGCCAACCCTCAACAGAGATATATTCCTAAAAATCTGGAAGTTACGAAACAACGGAGCCATACTCCCGCTCCATAACGGTACACCTGGGCACCCAATTTTAGTGTCAAAATCCTGCCTGATGCAGGCGGTCAAACAACCTAATGTTACCCATATGCGCCAGGCATTACTCATGGGGGAACATTATTTCGTCGAAATGGAAAATGAAGAAATAATTTTAGATATTGATACCCCAGATGACTTTATTAATGTGCAAAAAAAGCATGCTAAATTTTAGAAAATCCAGTTAAACGATTGCGTTCAAATATTAAATCCACGCAGTGCATCTTTATCATAATGATACAGAATCACTGATTTTGAGAAATGAGAAAAAGTGATAAAACTCCTGACAACAATAAAACCAGGGAGTGATTTTAATTCTCATTTAACACCTGTGAGATCATTCACAAAAAGCCATTAAGTTTCGAGCCGCCTCACATTTTTTTATATTGCCCGGCAAACCTGGTAAGAGTGGTGCGATTGTTGCTCTATCCCCTAAACCACCGGATTTCTCAATACCGGTCACTCAATGATATCTGTGTAAGCTAAGGAGAGGGTTATGGGGGATATTATGCGTCCCATTCCGTTTGAGGAACTTTTGACGCGCATATTTGATGAATACCAACAACAACGCTCAATCTTTGGTATTCCCGAGCAACAGTTTTACTCACCCGCAAAAGGTAAATCTGTCAGTGTTTTCGGTGAAACCTGTGCGACACCTGTCGGCCCCGCCGCAGGTCCGCATACGCAACTCGCACAAAACATCGTCACTTCCTGGCTGACTGGTGGACGCTTCATCGAACTAAAAACCGTCCAAATTCTTGACCGACTGGAGCTGGAAAAGCCCTGTATCGACGCCGAAGACGAGTGTTTTAACACCGAATGGTCCACCGAATTTACCCTGCTTAAAGCGTGGGATGAATACCTCAAAGCCTGGTTCGCCCTGCATCTTCTCGAAGCAATGTTCCAGCCTTCTGATTCTGGTAAATCGTTCATCTTTAATATGAGCGTCGGTTACAACCTCGAAGGCATAAAACAACCACCCATGCAGCAGTTCATCGATAATATGATGGATGCGTCTGCACATCCGAAGTTTGCACAATACCGCGATACTCTTCATAAACTACTCCAGAATGACGCATTTTTAGCCCGCCACGGTTTGCAGGAAAAACGTGAAAGTTTGCAGGCCTTATCGGCACGTATCCCCACCAGCATGGTACAAGGCGTAACTCTCTCCACGATGCACGGCTGCCCTCCACATGAAATCGAAGCCATTTGCCGTTACATGCTGGAAGAAAAAGAGCTGAATACCTTCGTGAAACTCAACCCGACTTTATTGGGTTACGCGCGAGTGCGCGAGATTCTCGATAGCTGTGGTTTCGATTACATTGGCTTAAAAGAAGAGTCATTTGATCACGACCTCAAGCTAACCCAGGCGCTGGAAATGCTGGAACGCCTGATGGCGCTGGCGAAAGAAAAATCACTCGGCTTTGGCGTCAAACTGACTAACACCCTCGGCACCATCAACAATAAAGGCGCACTGCCTGGCGAAGAGATGTATATGTCCGGGCGTGCGCTGTTCCCGCTCTCCATCAATGTCGCAGCCGTTCTTTCCCGCGCCTTTGACGGCAAACTGCCCATCTCTTATTCCGGTGGTGCCAGCCAGTTAACTATCCGCGATATTTTCGATACGGGTATTCGCCCCATCACCATGGCAACCGACCTGCTGAAACCTGGCGGCTATCTGCGCTTAAGTGCCTGCATGCGCGAGCTGGAAGACTCAGACGCCTGGGGGCTTAACCGTGTTGACGTCGAACGGCTGAACAGGCTGGCAGCAGATGCGCTAACCATGGAATACACCCAGAAACACTGGAAGCCAGAAGAGCGTATTGAAGTGGCGGAAGACCTGCCGCTGACCGACTGCTACGTTGCACCCTGTGTTACTGCCTGCGCCATCAAGCAAGATATTCCGGAATACATTCGTCTGCTTGGCGAACACCGCTATGCTGACGCACTGGAACTTATCTACCAACGCAACGCCCTGCCCGCTATTACCGGTCATATTTGCGATCACCAGTGCCAGTACAACTGTACTCGTCTGGATTACGACAGTGCGCTGAATATCCGCGAACTGAAAAAAGTCGCCCTGGAAAAAGGCTGGGATGAATATAAGCAACGCTGGCACAAACCAGCCGGCTCCGGTTCACGCCATCCGGTTGCTGTGATTGGTGCAGGCCCGGCGGGTCTGGCAGCAGGTTACTTTCTTGCCAGAGCAGGCCATCCGGTCACGCTGTTTGAACGCGAAGCTAACGCGGGCGGCGTGGTGAAAAATATCATTCCCCAGTTCCGTATCCCGGCTGAATTAATTCAGCACGATATCGATTTTGTTGCCGATCACGGCGTGAAATTTGAGTACGGTTGCTCGCCGGACCTGACCGTCGAACAGTTAAAAAATCAGGGCTTCCACTACGTTCTTATCGCCACCGGTACTGACAAAAACAGCGGTGTGAAACTGGCGGGCGATAACCAGAATGTCTGGAAGTCTCTCCCCTTCCTGCGCGAGTACAACAAAGGCGCGGCACTCAAGCTGGGTAAACATGTGGTGGTTGTCGGTGCGGGTAACACCGCAATGGACTGCGCCCGTGCGGCGTTACGCGTGCCTGGCGTTGAAAAATCGACTGTGGTTTACCGTCGTTCATTGCAAGAGATGCCTGCGTGGCGCGAAGAATATGAAGAAGCGTTGCACGACGGCGTGGAGTTCCGTTTCCTGAACAATCCGGAACGTTTCGATGCTGATGGCACCTTAACCTTACGCGTCATGTCACTTGGCGAACCTGATGAGAAAGGTCGTCGCCGTCCGGTTGAAACCAACGAAACAGTAACGCTGCACGTAGACAGTCTGATCACCGCCATTGGCGAACAGCAGGATACTGAAGCCCTGAATACGATGGGCGTGCCGCTGGACAAAAACGGCTGGCCAGACGTCGACCATAACGGTGAAACCCGCCTGACTGACGTCTTTATGATCGGCGACGTACAGCGCGGACCTTCCTCCATTGTTGCGGCTGTCGGAACCGCGCGTCGGGCTACCGATGCCATCCTTAGTCGGGAAAATATCCGTTCCCACCAAAGCGATAAATACTGGAACAACGTCAACCCTGCGGAAATCTACCAACGCAAAGGCGATATCTCTGTCACCCTGGTGAACAGCGATGATCGTGACGCGTTTGTCGCTCAGGAAGCCGCTCGTTGTCTTGAATGTAACTACGTTTGCAGCAAGTGTGTGGATGTCTGTCCGAACCGTGCCAACGTCTCGATTGCAGTCCCCGGATTCCAGAACCGTTTCCAGACGCTGCACCTGGACGCCTACTGCAACGAATGCGGCAACTGCGCCCAGTTCTGCCCGTGGAACGGAAAACCGTACAAAGACAAAATCACCGTCTTTAGCCTGTCGCAAGACTTTGATAACAGCAGCAACCCTGGCTTCCTGGTGGAAGATTGTCGGGTACGCGTGCGTCTGAATAACCAAAGCTGGGTGTTGAATATCGATAGCGAAGGCCAGTTCAACAACGTACCGCCAGAGCTGAACGATATGTGCCGCATCATTAGCCATGTCCACCAGCACCATCATTATCTGCTGGGCCGCGTGGAGGTGTAATCATGTTGATTCTGAAGAATGTCACCGCAGTTCAGTTGTACCCGGCAAAAGTGCAGGAAGGCGTCGATATTGCCATTGAAAATGATGTGATTATCGCTATCGGCGACGCCCTGACACACCGCTACCCTGAAGCCAGCTACAAAGAGATGCATGGTCGGATTGTAATGCCAGGGATCGTTTGCTCGCACAACCATTTTTACTCGGGGCTTTCCCGCGGGATCATGGCGAACATTGCCCCCTGTCCGGATTTCATCTCAACGCTGAAAAATCTCTGGTGGCGACTCGATCGCGCCCTTGATGAAGAATCGCTCTATTACAGCGGACTGATTTGTTCACTGGAAGCGATTAAGAGCGGATGTACGTCGGTTATCGATCACCACGCCTCTCCGGCGTATATCGGCGGGTCGCTCTCAACGCTGCGCAACGCATTTTTAAAAGTTGGCCTGCGCGCGATGACCTGTTTTGAAACCACTGACCGTAACAACGGCATTAAAGAGTTGCAGGAAGGGGTAGAAGAAAACATCCGCTTCGCCCGTCAAATTGATGAGGCGAAGAAAGCGGCAAGCGAGCCGTATCTGGTGGAAGCGCATATCGGCGCTCACGCCCCGTTTACAGTGCCGGATGCCGGGCTGGAAATGCTGCGCGAAGCCGTGAAAGCTACTGGGCGTGGTTTACACATTCACGCCGCTGAAGACCTTTATGACGTTTCTCACAGCCATCACTGGCACGGAAAAGACCTGCTGGTACGACTGGCGCAATTCGATCTCATCGACAGCAAAACGTTGGTTGCTCACGGGCTGTATTTGTCGAAAGAAGATATTGCTCTGCTCAATCAGCATGATGCGTTCCTGGTGCATAACGCCCGTTCAAACATGAACAACCATGTCGGCTACAACCATCATCTTAGCGACATCCGCAATCTGGCATTGGGAACGGATGGCATTGGTTCGGACATGTTTGAAGAGATGAAATTTGCCTTCTTTAAACATCGCGATGCGGGTGGTCCGCTATGGCCTGACAGTTTTGCCAAAGCCCTGGCTAATGGCAACGAACTGATGAGCCGCAACTTTGGCGCAAAATTTGGCCTGCTGGAAGCAGGTTATAAAGCCGATTTAACCATTTGCGATTACAACTCTCCGACGCCGCTGCTGGCAGACAATATCGCCGGGCATATCGCTTTCGGTATGGGTTCAGGCAGCGTTCACAGCGTGATGGTCAACGGCGTGATGGTCTATGAAGACCGTCAGTTTAACTTCAATTGCGATTCCATTTATGCGCAAGCCAGAAAAGCCGCCGCCAGTATGTGGCGTCGGATGGATGCGCTGGCATAAATGACAGATACCCTCTTTCTTCAGGGAAGAGGGGTAAATAAGGAAAGAAGATGATTGAACAATTTTTCAGGCCCGACTCTGTCGAACAGGCGCTGGAACTGAAGCGCCGCTACCAGGATGAAGCCGTCTGGTTTGCCGGGGGCAGCAAACTCAACGCCACACCAACTCGTACCGATAAAAAGATTGCCATTTCCTTACAGGATCTGGAACTGGACTGGGTTGACTGGGATAACGGCGCACTGCGTATTGGTGCAATGTCTCGCTTACAGCCACTACGTGATGCTCGCTTTATTCCTGCAGCACTGCGTGAAGCACTCGGTTTTGTTTACTCTCGCCATATTCGTAATCAGTCGACTATTGGTGGCGAAATCGCCGCCCAGCAGGAAGAATCGGTGTTGCTTCCGGTTCTGCTGGCTCTGGATGCTGAACTGGTTTTTGGCAATGGTGAAACACTATCGATTGAGAGCTATCTGGCCTGCCCATGCGATCGCCTGCTAACCGAAATTATCATTAAAGATCCGTACCGCACCTGTGCGACCCGTAAAATTAGCCGTTCCCAGGCGGGGTTAACGGTGGTTACTGCAGCCGTTGCGTTAACTGACCACGATGGTATACGAATTGCGCTGGATGGTGTAACCAGTAAAGCACTGCGTCTGCACGATGTCGAAAAACAAAATCTGGAAGGCAGCGCGCTGGAACAAGCCGTCGCCAACGTCATTTTCCCCCAGGAAGATTTGCGGGGTAGCGTAGCGTATAAACGCTATATCACGGGAGTTCTGGTAGCCGACCTGTATGCCGACTGCCAACAGGCTGGGGAGGAAGCCGTATGATCATCCACTTTACTTTAAATGGCGCGCCCCAGGAGCTAAAGGTCAATCCTGGTGAAAACGTGCAAAAGCTGTTGTTTGGCATGGGCATGCACTCTGTGCGCAACAGTGATGATGGTTTCGGTTTTGCCGGTTCTGACGCGATTCTTTTTAACGGTAATATCCTTAACGCCTCCTTGTTGATTGCAGCACAGTTAGAAAACGCAGACATTCTCACCGCTGAATCCTTAGGCAAATGGAACGAATTAAGTCTGGTTCAACAGGCAATGGTTGATGTTGGCGTGGTGCAGTCTGGTTATAACGATCCGGCTGCGGCTCTGATTATCACCGATCTTCTCGATCGCATCGCCGCACCAACCCGGGAT
The DNA here is from genome assembly GCF_001660175.1 of Escherichia sp. B1147. Taxonomy (NCBI): domain Bacteria; kingdom Pseudomonadati; phylum Pseudomonadota; class Gammaproteobacteria; order Enterobacterales; family Enterobacteriaceae; genus Escherichia; species Escherichia sp. B1147. The sequence goes on along the minus strand of NZ_LFHY01000015.1, from coordinate 451,066 downwards.
GAGATCGACGATGCGCTTTCTGGCCTGTTCAGCCGCGATGCTGGCTGGCAGCAATACTACCAGGTCATTGAACTGGCTGTTGCACGTAAAAATAACCCACAGGCCACTATTGATATCGCCCCGACTTTCCGCGATGACCTTGAAGTTATTGGTAAGCACTATCCTAAAACCGACGCGGCCAAAATGGTGCAGGCGAAACCCTGCTATGTTGAAGACCGCGTAACGGCTGACGCCTGCGTCATTAAAATGTTACGTAGCCCACACGCTCACGCACTGATTACCCATCTGGATGTCAGCAAAGCTGAAGCTTTGCCGGGCGTCGTTCACGTTATTACGCACCTGAATTGCCCGGATATCTACTACACCCCTGGTGGTCAGAGCGCACCGGAACCGTCGCCGCTTGACCGACGCATGTTCGGCAAGAAAATGCGTCACGTCGGCGATCGCGTTGCTGCGATTGTTGCTGAAAGTGAAGAGATCGCGCTCGAAGCACTGAAGCTCATCGACGTCGAATATGAAGTGCTTAAGCCGGTAATGTCGATTGACGAAGCAATGGCGGAAGATGTACCTGTCGTGCACGATGAGCCGGTGGTGTATGTCGCTGGTGCGCCAGATACTCTGGAAGACGACAACAATCATGCAACCCAGCGCGGCGAGCATATGATCATCAACTTCCCTATCGGTTCTCGCCCACGTAAAAATATCGCCGCCAGTATTCATGGTCATATTGGCGATATGGATAAAGGCTTCGCCGATGCCGATGTGGTCATTGAGCGAACCTATAACTCAACTCAGGCGCAGCAATGCCCGACTGAAACACATATCTGCTTTACCCGTATGGACGGCGATCGTCTGGTGATCCACGCCTCCACCCAGGTACCATGGCACTTACGCCGCCAGGTTGCGCGCCTTGTGGGCATGAAACAACATAAAGTTCATGTCATTAAAGAACGCGTAGGCGGCGGTTTTGGATCTAAACAAGACATCCTGCTGGAAGAAGTGTGCGCCTGGGCGACCTGCGTAACCGGGCGTCCGGTACTTTTCCGCTACACCCGTGAAGAAGAGTTTATTGCCAACACCTCTCGTCACGTTGCGAAAGTCACCGTCAAACTGGGGGCCAAAAAAGATGGTCGCCTCACTGCAGTGAAGATGGATTTTCGCGCCAACACTGGCCCTTACGGCAACCACTCACTCACCGTACCGTGTAACGGACCGGCGCTGTCGCTGCCGTTATATCCGTGCGATAACGTCGATTTCCAGGTCACCACCTACTACAGCAACATTTGCCCAAATGGTGCTTATCAAGGTTATGGCGCACCGAAAGGTAACTTCGCTATCACCATGGCATTAGCGGAACTGGCTGAACAGTTGCAGATCGACCAGCTGGAAATTATCGAACGTAACCGGGTACACGAAGGGCAAGAGCTGAAGATACTCGGCGCAATTGGTGAAGGTAAAGCGCCAACCTCCGTTCCTTCTGCTGCCAGCTGCGCACTGGAAGAGATCCTGCGTCAGGGTCGTGAAATGATCCAATGGTCTTCGCCGAAATCACAAGAAGGCGACTGGCGCACAGGTCGTGGCGTCGCCATTATCATGCAGAAATCGGGGATCCCGGATATCGATCAGGCTAACTGCATGATCAAACTGGAATCGGACGGTACCTTTATCGTTCATTCCGGTGGTGCGGATATTGGTACCGGCCTGGATACTGTAGTGACGAAACTGGCAGCAGAAGTGCTGCACTGCCCACCGCAGGACGTGCATGTAATCTCCGGTGACACCGATCATGCGCTGTTTGATAAAGGCGCGTATGCCTCGTCCGGTACTTGTTTCTCGGGCAACGCGGCGCGGATGGCAGCGGAAAATCTGCGGGAGAAAATCCTGTTCCACGGTGCACAAATGTTGGGTGAGCCACTGGAAGATGTTCAACTGGCAACGCCGGGCGTCGTGCGCGGCAAGAAAGGCGAAGTGAGTTTCGGGGATATTGCCCATAAAGGCGAAACCGGTACCGGCTTTGGTTCACTGGTGGGAACCGCCAGTTACATCACACCTGATTTCGCCTTCCCGTATGGGGCAAACTTCGCTGAAGTGGCCGTCAATACACGTACCGGTGAAATCCGCCTGGATAAATTCTACGCCTTGCTGGATTGCGGTACTCCGGTCAACCCGGAGTTAGCGTTGGGGCAGATCTACGGCGCTACCCTCCGGGCTATCGGCCACAGCATGAGCGAAGAAATCATTTATGACGCCGAAGGTCACCCGTTAACGCGTGATTTGCGCAGTTACGGTGCACCGAAAATCGGTGATATTCCGCGTGATTTCCGCGCCGTGCTGGTGCCAAGCGACGATAAAGTCGGCCCATTTGGGGCGAAATCGATCTCGGAAATCGGTGTAAATGGCGCAGCTCCGGCGATTGCCACCGCAATTCACGATGCCTGCGGCATCTGGTTACGCGAATGGCATTTCACTCCGGAGAAAATACTCACTGCGCTGGAAAAAATATAAGTAATAAATGGCCGCTTCGGCGGCCTGTTTCTCTGTTTGAACGATAACTAAATAGTAACTGCGAAAATGAGATAGGCCGTTCTCAAGGCGTCCTGCGCCCCAAATTCGTGGGAATTTATTTTACTGATTCAGATGATCAAATTTACTTTAAAAGGAGTGAAGGGATGTCTGATATAAACCATGCAGGTTCTGACCTTATATTTGAACTGGAGGATCGCCCTCCCTTTCATCAGGCTCTCGTTGGTGCAATTACCCATCTGTTGGCAATTTTCGTTCCGATGGTAACTCCCGCGTTAATTGTGGGTGCGACCTTACAACTTTCCGCAGAAACCACTGCCTACCTGGTTTCCATGGCGATGATCGCTTCTGGTATTGGTACCTGGTTGCAGGTAAATCGCTATGGAATTATAGGTTCCGGTTTACTCTCTATTCAGTCAGTCAATTTTTCATTTGTGACAGTCATGATTGCGCTGGGTAGCAGCATGAAAAGCGACGGTTTTCACGAAGAGTTAATCATGTCGTCGCTCCTCGGCGTCTCCTTCGTTGGCGCATTTCTGGTTGTCGGCTCTTCTTTTATACTGCCCTATTTACGTCGGGTTATTACGCCTACCGTCAGCGGCATTGTGGTACTGATGATCGGCTTAAGTCTGATTAAAGTCGGCATTATCGATTTTGGCGGTGGATTTGCAGCCAAAAGCAGCGGCACGTTCGGCAATTACGAACATCTCGGCGTGGGTTTATTGGTTTTGATTGTGGTGATCGGCTTTAACTGCTGCCGCAGTCCGTTGCTTCGCATGGGAGGGATCGCCATTGGGCTATGCGTCGGTTATATCGCATCGTTATGCCTGGGCATGGTGGATTTCAGCAGTTTGCGCAATCTGCCGTTAATCACCATCCCGCATCCGTTCAAATACGGTTTTAGTTTCAGTTTCCATCAGTTCCTTGTCGTCGGCACTATCTACTTACTTAGCGTACTGGAAGCCGTGGGCGATATCACAGCCACGGCAATGGTTTCCCGCCGACCAATTCAGGGGGAAGAATATCAGTCACGCCTGAAAGGCGGCGTGCTGGCAGATGGCCTGGTTTCTGTTATCGCCTCCGCAGTCGGCTCATTACCATTAACTACCTTTGCGCAAAATAACGGTGTTATTCAGATGACCGGCGTCGCTTCGCGTTATATCGGACGAACCATTGCGGTTATGTTAGTGATCCTCGGGTTATTTCCGATGATCGGCGGCTTCTTCACCACCATTCCCTCGGCGGTTTTAGGCGGCGCCATGACGCTAATGTTTTCCATGATTGCCATTGCCGGTATCCGCATCATTATCACCAATGGCTTAAAACGCCGTGAAACACTTATCGTCGCCACCTCATTAGGTTTAGGTCTTGGTGTTTCCTACGACCCCGAAATTTTTAAAATATTGCCAGCCTCTATTTATGTATTAGTTGAAAACCCTATTTGTGCTGGCGGGTTAACTGCGATTTTATTAAATATTATCCTCCCTGGAGGCTACCGACAGGAAAACGTTCTGCCTGGTATTACCTCAGCGGAAGAGATGGATTAAAAGTAAAGGAGTCAATGATGTCAGGAGAACACACGTTAAAAGCGGTACGAGGCAGTTTTATTGATGTCACCCGTACAGTCGATAACCCAGAAGAAATTGCCTCTGCGCTGCGTTTTATTGAGGATGGTTTATTACTCATTAAACAAGGGAAAGTGGAATGGTTTGGCAAATGGGAAGACGGAAAACATCAAATTCCTGACACCATTCGCGTTCGTGACTATCGCGGCAAATTGATAGTACCGGGCTTTGTCGATACGCATATCCATTATCCGCAGAGTGAAATGGTCGGTGCCTATGGCGAGCAGTTGCTGGAATGGCTGAATAAACACACCTTCCCTACTGAGCGCCGTTATAAGGATTTAGAGTACGCCCGCGAAATGTCGGCGTTCTTCATCAAACAGCTTTTACGTAACGGCACTACCACGGCACTGGTATTTGGGACTGTTCATCCGCAATCTGTGGATGCGCTGTTTGAAGCCGCCAGCCATATCAATATGCGCATGATTGCCGGCAAGGTGATGATGGACCGCAATGCGCCAGATTATCTGCTCGACACCGCGGAAAGTAGCTATCAACAAAGCAAAGAACTGATCGAACGCTGGCATAAAAATGGCCGTCTGTTATATGCCATTACGCCTCGCTTCGCACCAACATCTTCACCTGAACAGATGGCGATGGCACAACGCCTGAAAGAAGAGTATCCAGACACGTGGGTACATACCCATCTCTGTGAAAACAAAGATGAAATTGCCTGGGTGAAATCACTCTATCCTGAACATGATGGTTATCTGGATGTTTACCACCAGTACGGCCTGACAGGTAAAAACTGCGTCTTTGCTCACTGCGTCCACCTCGAAGAAAAAGAGTGGGATCGTCTCAGCGAAACCAAATCCAGCATCGCGTTTTGTCCAACCTCCAACCTTTATCTCGGCAGCGGCTTATTCAACTTGAAAAAAGCATGGAATAAGAAAGTCAAAGTCGGCATGGGGACTGACATTGGTGCCGGAACCACCTTCAACATGCTGCAAACGCTGAACGAAGCCTACAAAGTATTGCAATTACAAGGCTATCGACTCTCCGCGTATGAAGCGTTTTACCTTGCCACCCTTGGTGGCGCGAAATCTCTGGGCCTTGACGACCTTATTGGCAACTTTTTACCGGGCAAAGAGGCTGATTTCGTGGTGATGGAACCCACCGCCACACCACTACAGCAGCTGCGCTATGACAACTCGGTTTCTTTAGTCGACAAATTGTTCGTGATGATGACGTTGGGCGATGACCGTTCGATCTACCGCACCTACGTTGATGGTCGTCTGGTGTACGAACGCAACTAATAATAAAACCTTAACATCCTCGTGAGGACATCATTATGTCTGGAGACATCCTACAAACACCGGTCGCACCAAAGCCACAGGGCGCGCTGGATAGTTATTTTAAAATAACCGCTCGTGGCAGTACCGTTCGCCAGGAAGTACTGGCGGGCTTAACTACCTTTCTGGCCATGGTTTATTCTGTAATCGTGGTTCCCGGTATGCTGGGCAAAGCTGGTTTTCCTCCTGCTGCGGTCTTTGTCGCAACTTGTCTGGTCGCAGGCTTCGGTTCGCTGCTAATGGGGCTGTGGGCCAATTTGCCAATGGCGATTGGCTGCGCCATCTCCTTGACGGCATTTACCGCATTCAGTCTGGTCCTCGGACAACAAATTAGCGTTCCTGTCGCACTGGGTGCGGTCTTCCTGATGGGCCTCATTTTCACCGCCATCTCCGTGACAGGTGTGCGAACCTGGATCTTGCGCAATTTACCGATGGGTATTGCCCACGGTACAGGTATCGGTATCGGCCTGTTCCTGCTGCTGATTGCGGCTAACGGCGTTGGTATGGTTATCAAAAACCCGATTGAAGGCTTACCCGTTGCACTCGGGGCATTTACCTCTTTCCCTGTGATGATGAGCTTACTGGGACTAGCGGTGATTTTCGGTCTGGAAAAGTGCCGCGTACCTGGCGGGATCTTGCTGGTAATTATCGCCATCTCAATAATCGGCTTAATCTTTGATCCCGCGGTGAAATACCACGGTCTGGTAGCGATGCCGAGCCTGACTGGCGAAGATGGTAAGTCTCTGATTTTCAGCCTCGATATTATGGGAGCTCTCCAGCCAACCGTTCTCCCAAGTGTACTGGCGCTGGTGATGACCGCCGTATTTGATGCCACCGGCACCATCCGCGCAGTCGCCGGTCAGGCGAATTTGTTGGATAAAGACAACCAGATCATCAACGGTGGCAAAGCCCTGACCAGTGACTCAGTAAGTTCAATATTCTCCGGTTTAGTGGGCGCTGCGCCTGCGGCGGTTTATATCGAATCCGCGGCAGGAACCGCAGCTGGTGGCAAAACAGGTCTGACAGCGACTATTGTTGGCTTACTGTTCCTGTTGATTCTGTTTTTATCACCGTTATCGTTTCTGATCCCCGGTTACGCCACAGCTCCCGCACTGATGTACGTGGGTCTGCTGATGTTAAGTAACGTCTCAAAACTGGACTTCAATGACTTTATTGATGCGATGGCGGGCCTGGTTTGCGCTGTCTTTATCGTCCTGACCTGCAATATCGTCACCGGCATTATGCTGGGCTTTGTGACTCTCGTAGTGGGTCGCGTTTTTGCTCGCGAATGGAGCAAACTCAATATTGGTACGGTGATCATTACTGCCGCACTGGTCGCGTTTTACGCGGGTGGTTGGGCAATCTAATAGATTCTCCGCGCCTTTCAGCGCGGCGATTTCTTTCAGAGAGGATTCTTGCCGCTGGCAGCAATACGCTGCTGGCGGACCCGCCTGAGTCCTCCTTCGGTTAACAACTGCAACGCCTGCGTCGGGCAAGATGCAACGCAAGCCGGTCCCTCTTCCCGCTGTTCGCAAAGGTCACATTTCACGATTTCTGGCCGAACCTTTCCCGGCAAAATTTGAACTGTGATCATCCCAAACGGACACGCACTGACGCAACTCTGGCAGCCGATACAACGGGCAGAATTTGCCTGCACCACCTGCTCGCCCATCGTCAGCGCCTGCACGGGGCATGCGCCAACACAAGGGGCGTTTTCGCACTGGTGGCACATCACCGGCGCACTGATGCTATCCAGTCGCTGTACCTTCAGCCGGGGTAAAAAGACATCTGCATTCAACTCCTGTTCTGACGGATGGGCGACAACACAGGCGACTTCACAAGTGCGACAGCCAATACAGTCAGCCGGATTAACGATAATTAACGATTTCATCACGATGCCTTCGTATCAAACATAGTTAACATATCGCGCGCCGCCTGCCGTCCAGCCGCCATTGCAGTGACAACCAAATCCGCACCATGAACCGCGTCACCGCCGGCAAAGACCTTTTTCAGATGCGTCTGAGTAGCGAAATATCCCTCGTCACCGGTTTTAATCAGTCCCCATTTATCGAGCTTAACGCCACTGCCCTGCAACCACGGCATCGCATGAGCCTGGAAGCCAAAGGCCATAATCAGAATATCGGCGGGCAGCTCAAACTCAGAGCCCGCCACCGGACGTGGACGACGGCGCCCATCTGGGCCCGGCTCGCCCATTGCGGTACGAATCAGGCCCACCGCTGTTAAACGTCCATCATCGTCACAAGCAATATATTGCGGCTGAACATTGAACTGAAACTCAACGCCTTCCTCGCGCGCGTTGACCACCTCTTTGCGCGAACCGGGCATACTGACTTCATCACGGCGATACGCGCAGGTCACGCTGGCGGCATTCAGGCGGATGGACGTGCGCAAACAATCCATTGTCGTATCGCCGCCGCCCAAAACCACAACTCGTTTACCTTCAACATCTGTCAGCGGATACTCTTCAGACTCCGGCAATCCCATAAGCTGGCGGGTATGGGCAGTCAGAAACGGTAGCGCCTGAATGACGCCAGGCGCATCTTCATGCGGCAGATCAGCACGCATCATGCCGTAAGTCCCCATGCCGAGGAAAACGGCATCATATTCCGCCGTTAACTCGTTGAACGAGATATCGCGGCCAACTTCACAGTTGAGATGGAAATCGATTCCCATTGCGGTGAATATCTCCCGCCGCTGACTTAATACCATTTTATCGAGCTTGAACGGAGGAATGCCAAAAGTCAGCATACCGCCGATTTCTGGATGGCGATCAAACACATCAACATGAACACCTGCCCTCGCCAGAATGTCGGCACATCCCAGCCCCGCGGGTCCTGCGCCAATCACCGCCACTTTTTCTATGCGGGGAACAACCTGGCTGACATCAGGACGCCAGCCCATCGCCAGTGCGGTATCTGTAATATAGCGTTCCAGATTACCGATAGAGACTGCGCCAGAGTGATCTTTTAACGTACATGCGCCTTCACAAAGCCTGTCCTGCGGACATACCCTGCCGCAAATTTCCGGTAAGGAGCTGGTCTGGTGGCAGAGTTCCGCCGCTTCAATAATCTTCCCTTCCTGCACCAGACGGACATAATCAGGGATGGCGTTATGCAGCGGGCAATGCCAGTTACAGTTGGCTTTTTCGGCGCAATAGACACAACGGTCGCTTTCATACGCCGCTTGTTTTTGATCAAGGCCGCAATAAATTTCGCCAAAGTGGGTCTTCCGCTCGCTCGCTGCAACTTTATCCGCCCCTTTGCGTGGAGTGACGGGGAGCAATGCCTCGCGACGAGATGATTGTGGTTTTTCTGATGCTTTTCCCTCCGCCGTCCTGCGCTGTCGTAGCATTTTTATCTGCTGCAAACCGTACTCATCCATCAGCCGCAACGCCTGGGTTGGGCAGACTTCAATACAGGCTTGTGCGCCGGAATTGCGCTGGTTACAAAGGTCACATTTCTGCGCAATAGCATCGACCATCTCAATTACCTCAAAGGGGCAAGCGATTGCGCATCTTTTACAACCAATGCATTTTTGTTCGTCCAGTTGTACGCTATCGGGCTGGAAAGTCAGAGCATTTACCGGGCAAGCCGTAACGCAGGGGGCATTGTTGCAATGATGGCAAGCCACTGGATTTGCAGCCAGACCTTTCCCAACAATGTGGATACGGGGTCGAAAATCACCGTGACTCTGCGGCCAGTTTTCTTGATTATGGACCACCGCACAGGCAATTTCACAGGCATGACAGCCTATACATTCCGCAGCATCAGCAGCGATAAACTTGTTCATTTGCATCCCTTTCATTTGATGAGTTATGTCTTCTCAAATGTCGCAATGCAATAAACGGGCATATATGAGCAAGCGAGTCAGTTTTAATTATAATTTTGTGACAGATATCAGATTATTACCCCTCAATCTGTGCCGCTTTCAATATTTAAACATCGCCGTTCAAAAGAGTGCCATCCAGATAAAAAGTATTAAATGCGAGAGTGCGACATGCCAGAATGATTAATGAAATATCAATATGAGAAAATTAAAGATAATTTCATTGTCAATTTTTATTCCCATTTTCTTGGTTTAATCACGATTATGTGATTGCCCCCGCATTTCCATCTTGTAACTTCCCCTTCTTGTGAAAACTGGCATCCCACGAGCATGTCATTAAAGAGTTTTAGTGAACGTAAACGGTTGCTTTTTACTCTGGCGAGCGAAAGGAGAAAGACTGATGAGCGCCATAGATTCTCAAATTTCCTCATCTTCAGGGCAAGACCGCCCAACGGATGAGGTGGACCGCATATTATCACCAGGAAAGCTGATCATACTCGGTCTGCAACACGTCCTTGTTATGTACGCAGGCGCAGTCGCCGTCCCACTTATGATTGGTGACAGACTCGGACTCTCGAAGGAAGCTATCGCAATGCTGATTAGCTCCGATCTCTTTTGCTGCGGTATCGTCACGCTATTGCAATGTATCGGCATTGGTCGCTTTATGGGGATTCGCCTGCCGGTGATTATGTCAGTGACTTTTGCGGCAGTAACGCCAATGATTGCCATTGGGATGAACCCGGATATCGGTCTGCTGGGGATTTTTGGCGCGACCATTGCAGCCGGCTTTATCACCACGCTATTAGCACCACTTATTGGTCGCTTAATGCCTTTATTCCCACCGTTAGTTACCGGTGTGGTTATTACCTCTATCGGCCTGAGTATTATTCAGGTCGGCATTGACTGGGCTGCTGGCGGTAAAGGCAATCCACAATATGGCAATCCGGTCTATTTAACCATTTCCTTCGCTGTCTTAATTTTCATCTTGCTTATCACCCGTTACGCCAAAGGATTTATGTCCAATGTCGCCGTATTGTTGGGGATTGTTTTTGGCTTCTTGCTGTCGTGGATGATGAATGAAGTGAATCTGTCTGGACTGAATGATGCTTCGTGGTTCGCCATTGTCACGCCAATGTCGTTTGGTACGCCAGTTTTCGATCCGGTTTCCATTCTGACCATGACCGCAGTGTTAATCATCGTATTTATTGAGTCGATGGGGATGTTCCTGGCATTGGGGGAAATTGTCGGTAGAAAACTTTCTTCACAAGACATTATTCGCGGGCTACGCGTAGATGGCATAGGGACAATGATCGGCGGTACGTTTAACAGCTTCCCACATACTTCCTTTTCGCAAAACGTTGGCCTGGTCAGCGTGACGCGCGTTCACAGCCGCTGGGTGTGTATCTCTTCCGGGATCATATTAATCCTGTTCGGGATGGTACCTAAAATGGCGGTGCTGGTGGCTTCCATTCCGCAATTTGTACTAGGCGGCGCAGGGTTAGTAATGTTCGGTATGGTGCTGGCGACGGGGATCCGTATTCTGTCGCGCTGTAACTACACCACCAACCGCTACAACCTGTATATCGTGGCTATTAGCCTTGGCGTGGGTATGACCCCGACGCTTTCTCATGATTTCTTTTCTAAGTTACCGGCTGTACTACAACCGTTGTTACATAGCGGCATTATGTTGGCAACTATCAGCGCGGTGGTGTTGAACGTCTTTTTCAATGGTTATCAGCATCATGCCGATCTGGTAAAGGAATCTGTCTCTGATAAAGATTTAAAAGTCAGGACAGTGCGCATGTGGCTTTTGATGCGCAAGCTAAAGAAAAATGAGCATGGTGAATGATATGAACCTATTAATGCGCACTATATTCAGTCTGTTATTGCTCTTAATGATCTCCATTCCTGTCATTTCTGACTGCGTGGCAATGGCTATTGAAAGTCGCTTCAAATATATGATGCTGCTTTTTTAAATAACCGTTCTCTGTCAGCATCCGCTCAAAACGGGCGGATGCCGATAAACACTCACTTGGTTAATCATTTTATTCTTCAGTTATCTATAATAACGAGTGATTAGAATTACATGTGAGAAATTATGCAAACGGAACACGTCATTTTACTGAATACACAGGGAGTCCCCTCGGGTACACTGGAAAAGTATGCCGCACACACGGCAGACACCCCCTTACATCTTGCGTTCTCCTGCTGGCTGTTTAATGCCAAGGGACAACTGCTGGTTACCCGGCGCGCACTAAGCAAAAAAGCATGGCCAGGTGTGTGGACTAACTCGGTGTGCGGTCACCCGCAACTGGGCGAAAGCAATGAAGAGGCGGTGATCCGCCGTTGCCGCTATGAACTGGGCGTGGAAATAACGCCACCCGAACCGGTTTATCCAGATTTCCATTATCGCGCCACTGACCCGAATGGCATTGTCGAAAATGAAATGTGTCCAGTCTTTGCCGCTCGAATTACCAGCGCGTTACAGCCCAACGGTGATGAAGTGATGGATTATCAATGGTGTGATTTATCAGATGTTTTACGCGCTATTGATGCCACGCCGTGGGCGTTTAGTCCGTGGATGGTGATGCAGGCAGCCAATAGCAAAGCCAGAAATGTATTATCTGTTTTCGCAAAGCGAGAATAAAAAACCCCGACAAATGCCGGGGTTATGTGCATACGCGTAACGCTTATTTTACCGGACGCATTGCCGGGAACAGAATAACGTCGCGGATGGTATGGCTGTTGGTGAACAGCATAACCATACGGTCGATACCAATCCCCAGACCGGCTGTCGGCGGCAAACCATGTTCCAGTGCGGTGACGTAATCTTCGTCGTAGAACATTGCTTCGTCGTCGCCTGCATCTTTCGCTGCAACCTGATCCAGGAAGCGCTGCGCCTGATCTTCTGCATCGTTCAGCTCGCTAAAGCCGTTACCGATTTCACGACCACCAATGAAGAATTCAAAGCGATCGGTGATTTCCGGGTTGACATCGTTACGACGCGCCAGCGGAGAAACTTCAGCCGGGTATTCAGTAATGAAGGTCGGCTGAATCAGATTAGCTTCTGCTACTTCGTCGAAAATCTCGGTGACGATACGGCCCAGGCCCCAGCTCTTCTCAACGTGAATGCCGAGAGATTCAGCAATCGCTTTCGCAGAGTCGAAGTTGTCCAGATCCGCCATGTCAGTTTCCGGGCGATATTTCTTGATAGCTTCACGCATGGTCAGTTTTTCGAACGGCTTGCCGAAATCCAGTACCACGTCACCGTAGGTCACTTCGGTCTTACCGAGAATATCCTGCGCCAGAGTACGGAACAGAGATTCGGTCAGTTCAATCAGATCTTTGTAATCCGCGTAAGCCATATAGAGTTCCATCATGGTGAACTCTGGGTTATGACGCACAGAAATACCTTCGTTACGGAAGTTACGGTTGATTTCGAACACACGCTCAAAGCCGCCAACCACCAGACGCTTGAGGTACAGTTCCGGCGCAATACGCAGGTACATGTCAAGATCCAGCGCGTTGTGATGGGTGATAAACGGACGTGCTGCTGCACCACCCGGGATCACCTGCATCATCGGGGTTTCAACTTCCATAAAGCCACGATTCACCATGAACTGGCGAATACCGGAAAGAATTTGCGAACGCACTTTAAAAGTGTTGCGGGATTCATCGTTAGAGATGAGATCCAAATAACGCTGACGATAGCGCGCTTCCTGATCCTGCAAACCGTGGAATTTGTCCGGCAGCGGACGCAGAGCTTTGGTCAGCAGACGCAGTTCGGTACAGTGGATAGACAGTTCGCCGGTTTTGGTTTTAAACAGCTTACCTTTTGCGCCGATAATATCGCCAAGATCCCATTTCTTGAATTGATCGTTATAAACGTCTTCCGGCAGATCATCACGAGCCACATACAGCTGAATGCGGCCACCGACGTCCTGCAAGGTAACGAAGGAGGCTTTACCCATGATACGGCGGGTCATCATGCGGCCAGCAACAGCCACTTCGATGTTCAGCTCTTCCAGCTCTTCGTTCTCTTTCGCGTCGAAGTCTGCATGCAGTTGGTCAGAAGTATGATCGCGACGGAAATCGTTCGGGAAGGCAATCCCCTGCTCACGCAGGTTCGCCAGCTTTTCGCGACGAGTTTTCAGTTCATTGTTAAGATCGGTTACCGCGTCAGTGCCTTGTACGTGTTGTTCAGACATGTTGGTTCCTTATAACCCAGCTTTCAAACTTGCTTCGATAAATTGATCCAGGCTGCCATCCAGCACCGCCTGCGTGTTGCGGGTTTCAACCCCGGTACGCAAATCTTTAATGCGGGAGTCATCAAGGACATAAGAACGAATCTGGCTGCCCCAGCCGATATCAGATTTGTTGTCTTCCATCGCCTGTTTCTCAGCATTCTTCTTCTGCATCTCCAGTTCATAAAGCTTCGCTTTCATCTGCTTCATGGCCTGGTCTTTATTCTTATGCTGGGAACGGTCGTTCTGGCACTGAGTCACAATCCCGGTCGGGATGTGAGTAATACGCACCGCAGATTCTGTACGGTTAACGTGCTGACCACCCGCGCCGGATGCACGGTAGACGTCGATGCGCAGATCAGCCGGGTTGATTTCGATATCGATATCGTCGTCCACTTCGGGGTAAACAAATGCTGAACTGAACGACGTATGGCGACGACCGCCGGAGTCAAACGGGCTCTTACGCACCAGGCGGTGAACGCCAGTTTCTGTGCGCAGCCAACCATAAGCATAATCGCCGGAAATCTTGATAGTCACGGATTTGATACCCGCCACTTCACCTTCCGACTCTTCGATAATTTCAGTTTTGAAACCGCGCGATTCTGCCCAGCGCAGATACATACGCTCAAGCATACTTGCCCAGTCCTGTGCTTCCGTACCGCCGGAACCAGCCTGGATATCAAGGTAGCAGTCGGCGCTGTCATATTCGCCGGAGAACATGCGGCGGAACTCAAGCTGCGCCAGTTTTTCTTCCAGGGCGTCGAGTTCAGCAACGGCTTCGTTAAAGGTTTCTTCGTCGTCAGCTTCTACAGCCAGTTCCAGCAGACCGGAAACATCTTCCAGCCCTTGTTTCATTTGGTCGAGGGTATCGACGACAGCCTCGAGGGAGGAACGCTCTTTACCCAGCGCCTGCGCACGTTCGGGTTCGTTCCAGACATCCGGCTGTTCCAGCTCGGCGTTTACTTCTTCCAGACGCTCTTTCTTGGCGTCATAGTCAAAGATACCCCCTAAGAACGTCGGAGCGTTCCGTGAGGTCCTGAATGCGATTATTTACCGGATTAATTTCAAACATGGTCTGATTTCTTTTATTGAGCTAGTCAAAATGCGGTGATAAGAGCGGGATTGTACCCAATCCACGCTCTTTTTTATAGAGAGGATGACGCTAAATTGGCCAGATATTATCGATGATAATCTGTAGATTGCGGTTGCCGCGAAACTCGTTGATATCCAGTTTATAGGCTAGCTGTACTTCACGCACGCCGTTATCGGGCCAAAGGGCCGTATCAACGTTAAACGCAATGCCATCCAGCAGCGGGCCGCCGCCGACCGGTTCGACCATCACTTTCAGATGACGCTCGCCCACCAGCCGCTGTTGCAGCAGGCGGAAATGACCATCAAACAGCGGTTCCGGGAACATTTGCCCCCACGGGCCAGCATCACGCAGCAGCTGCGCCACTTCCATGGTCATTTCTTCAGCGCTTAACGGGCCGTCGGAGACAACTTCACCCTGTAATAATGCGGGGTCCAGCCACTCGGTAACCAGTTCGCCAAAGCGTTGCTGAAAAAGTTCGAATTTATCCTCTTCCAGCGACAGGCCTGCCGCCATCGCATGGCCGCCAAACTTGAGCATCATGCCCGGATAGAGCGTGTCTAAGCGCTCCAGCGCATCGCGCATATGCAGCCCCTGAATGGAGCGTCCAGAACCTTTTAACGTACCGTCTCCTGCTGGCGCAAACGCGATAACCGGACGGTGAAAACGCTCTTTTATTCGCGAAGCCAGAATACCGACAACCCCCTGATGCCATTCAGGATGATACATTGCCAGCCCGCCGGGCAGCGTGTCGCGGCTGCGCTCTAGTTTCTCGCACAGAGTCAGTGCCTCAACCTGCATTCCCTGTTCAATCTCTTTGCGCGTCTGGTTTAGGGCGTCGAGTTCATTTGCCAGCACACGCGCTTCGCCGATGTTGTCGCACAGCAACAGCGCCACACCGACGGACATATCATCCAGTCGCCCGGCAGCATTGAGGCGTGGCCCCAGCGCAAAACCTAAATCGCTGGCGGCGAGTTTTTGTGGATCGCGGTTTGCCACTTCAAGCAGAGCTTTAATCCCCGGGCGGCACTTCCCGGCGCGGATGCGGCTCATGCCCTGCCAGGTCAGAATGCGGTTATTCGCATCCAGCGGCACCACGTCCGCCACCGTCCCGAGTGCCACCAGATCCAGCAACTCCGCCAGATTAGGGATTGCAATGCCACGGTCATCAAACCAGCCCTGATCGCGCAAAAAGGTGCGCAACGCCAGCATCAGATAAAATGCGACGCCTACGCCAGCCAGTGACTTCGATGGAAAATCGCAGTCACGCAAGTTAGGGTTAATAATGGCTTCCGCCGCGGGTAACGTATCGCCCGGCAAATGGTGATCGGTAACAATAACCGGAATGCCTAGCGTGCGAGCGTGTTCAACGCCCGCGTGAGAGGAAATGCCGTTATCCACCGTCACAATCAACTGCGCGCCACGAGCATGCGCTTGATCAACCACTTCCGGACTTAAGCCGTAACCGTCTTCAAAACGGTTCGGCACCAGGAAGTCGATGTTGGCGCAGCCAAGCGAACGCATCGCCAGCACGCTAAGGGCAGTGCTGGTGGCGCCGTCGGCGTCGAAATCTCCGACCACGATTATCCGCGTTCCTTCGCGAAAAGCGTTGTAAAGGATCTCAACGGCCTTTTCGACGCCGCTCAGTTGCTGCCAGGGCAACATGCCTTTAACACCGCGTTCCAGTTCCTGCGCACTACGCACGCCCCGACTGGCGTATAAACGACGCAGCAAGGGTGGCAGATCAGCAGGCAGGTCTGCCGTTTCATCGATTTCGCGGCGACGAAGTTTTATCTGTTGTTTCACGCGAATTATTTACCGCTGGTCATTTTTTGATGTTCGTCGAGGAATTCTTTCATCTCTTTGGGCGGCTGGTAGCCCGGAACAAGTGTGCCATTACTCAGAACAACTGCCGGAGTACCGCTAACGCCAAGCTGTACGCCAAGTGCGTAATGGTCGGCAATATCGATATCGCAACTTGCCGGGGTAACAGCTTTGCCTGCCATTACGTCATCGAAGGCTTTACTTTTATCTTTTGCACACCAGATGGCTTTCATTTGTTGCTCCGCCTGGCTTTCCAGCCCCTGACGCGGGAAAGCGAGATAACGCACGGTGATCCCCAGCGCGTTGTAGTCTGCCATCTGCTCATGCAGTTTGTGGCAGTAACCACAAGTAATATCGGTGAACACGGTAATGACGTGCTTTTCTTGCGGCGCTTTATAAACAATCATCTCTTTTTCAAGCGCGTTTAGTTGCTTTAACAGCATCTTATTGGTGACGTTGACCGGAGCCGTGCCGCTAACGTCATACATCGGCCCCTGAATGATATGCTTGCCGTCATCGGTGATATACAACACACCGCTGTTGGTCAGAACTGTCTTCATGCCAGCCACGGGCGCGGGCTGAATATCGCTGCTTTTGATGCCCATTTTGGCTAAGGTTTGTTGAATAGCCGCGTCATCCGCCTGAACAAAGCCTGAAAACGCCGCCAACAAAGTAAATAACATAAAACCTTTCTTCATAAATCTTCCTGTTCTTTTCAGACATCACGCCCGTGGGTGATGCTGTTGATGAAGTTGCCGCAGACGCTCGGTGGCGACATGCGTATAAATTTGGGTGGTGGAGAGATCGCTATGGCCCAACAACATCTGCACCACGCGTAAGTCCGCACCATGATTTAACAAATGAGTGGCAAAAGCATGACGCAACACATGCGGTGACAGCTTTTCGCTATCGATACCCGCCAGCACGGCATAATGTTTAATGCGGTGCCAGAAGGTCTGGCGCGTCATCTGCTGCGCACGCTGGCTGGGAAACAGCACGTCAATCGACACACCGTTCAATAGCCATGGCCGCCCGTGTTCCAGATAGTTTTCCAACCAGTAGACCGCCTCTTCACCTAACGGCACAAGGCGCTCTTTGTTGCCTTTACCAATGACTCGTACCACGCCCTGGCGCAGACTAATATCGCTCATTGTCAGCCCAACCAGTTCCGAGACACGCAGCCCGGTAGCATACAGCACTTCGAGCATCGCTTTATCGCGAAGCTCCAGAGGCTGATCGACTAAAGGTGCCTGTAATAATCTTTCAACCTGCGCTTCGCTTAAATCTTTCGGCAAACGCTGGGGCAATTTCGGCGAAGCCAGGTGCGCGCTGGGATCGTCTTCACGAAATTTTTCGCGATAAAGATACTGGAACAATCGGCGCACCGCACTCAGCAAACGCGCTGAACTGGTGGCTTTATACCCGCCCTCCAGCCGTTCTGCCAGTAATGCCTGCAAATCATCACTTTGCGCCGTTGCCAGCGTCAGCCCGCGATGATGCAACCACTCCACCATCATTGACAGATCGCGACGATATGCGTTCAAAGTATTTTCGGCGAGATTTTTTTCCAGCCACAGGGCATCCAGAAACTGCTCGATGCGTGCCAGATCTTGTTTCACTTGCGCCCCTTATCGTTACTCGTTTGATCCATTATGCCTTATTGTGCCGTGACTAAAACGATTCTGATACACTAGCCGTAAAAGCCACAGCAGAATCGAGAAGCTTACGTTATGAATATGGGTCTTTTTTACGGTTCCAGCACCTGTTACACCGAAATGGCGGCGGAAAAAATCCGCGATATTATCGGCCCAGAACTGGTGACCTTACATAACCTCAAGGACGACTCCCCAAAATTAATGGAGCAGTACGATGTGCTCATTATGGGTATCCCGACCTGGGATTTTGGCGAAATCCAGGAAGACTGGGAAGCCGTCTGGGATCAGCTCGACGACCTGAACCTCGAAGGTAAAATTGTTGCGTTATATGGGCTTGGCGATCAGCTGGGATACGGCGAGTGGTTTCTTGATGCGCTCGGCATGCTACATGACAAACTCTCGACCAAAGGCGTGAAGTTCGTCGGCTACTGGCCAACGGAAGGATATGAGTTTACCAGCCCGAAACCGGTAATTGCTGACGGACAGCTGTTCGTTGGTCTGGCACTGGATGAAACTAACCAGTATGACCTCAGCGACGAGCGTATTCAGAGCTGGTGTGAGCAAATCCTTAGCGAAATGGCAGAACATTACGCCTGACAGGACTGACGGCTTTGCGCATTAGCGTTGCCGTCATGTTTACCTTTGCGTCTCTTGTTGCAACAAAATTCGCCGTAAATCCCGCCATTCGGCTTCGTCCATGCTGTCTGCTGCCAGCCACAAATGCTGACGTTTGCCGCTATCAGCGCGTAAACGCAACATCATGCCACTTTTAATCATCCACGGCGCTTTGACGATGCTCCACTCCTGCCCTTGCCAACGCAATCGCCCGTCCATCAACAGGCGAATCTCCCCCTGGCGAGCATTAATGCGCCGCTGGCTGCGAACGCAATCAAATACCACCAGCGAAAGCAACACCATCCATAGCGGGGTGTAACTTAGCGGCCATGGCATGAGTAAAATAACAGCGGCAACCAGCCCATGAATCAGCAAGGAAAGCCACTGCGCGCGCCAGGAGACGCGCAGATCAGATTGCCACAGGACCACGTTCCCGATTCCGTGTCTGGATGAGTCGGACCATCATTTCCAGTTCTGCATCGGCCGGTTTACCGTGATTCATCAGCCAGTTGAACAGATCGGGATCGTCACATTCCAGCAGACGAATAAAGATGCGTTTTTCGTCATCGCTTAAGCTGTCGTACTCATGTTCGAAAAACGGCATGATTGAAATATCGAGTTCGCGCATACCACGGCGGCATGCCCAATGAATGCGGGCTTTGTTGTTAATGTCCATCTTCTTCCTGTCTCACGAAAATCCAGTACCTGGATATTGTAACGTGTTTTTCGACTTCTTTTGCGGGAATATCGGTAAACACAATCACGATCGCGAAATTAATCCGCAACAATTCAATGGCTTCATTTTTTTGGATGTCACCTCGCAAAGCATATCAGAAGGCACAGATCGCGTAGTGAAAGCACTTGCATTGCCTCATAGCTCTTTTACCATTAGTCATTAATACGCCGTTTGTTACACAGGACACCATTATGGCTTTTACACCTTTTCCTCCCCGTCAGCCTACGGCTTCTGCCCGTTTACCGCTGACGCTGATGACGCTTGATGACTGGGCGCTTGCTACCATTTCTGGCGCGGACAGCGAAAAATATATGCAGGGCCAGGTGACAGCAGATGTCAGCCAGATGTCAGAAGACCAGCATTTGCTCGCCGCCCATTGCGACGCCAAAGGTAAAATGTGGAGCAATTTGCGTCTGTTCCGCGATGGCGATGGCTTTGCGTGGATTGAACGCCGCAGCGTGCGTGATTCGCAGCTGACTGAACTGAAAAAATATGCGGTGTTTTCTAAAGTGACCATCGCGCCAGACGATGAGCGTGTGCTGCTCGGAGTAGCCGGTTTTCAGGCACGTGCCGCGCTGGCAAATCTCTTTAGCGAACTGCCTTCGAAGGAAAAGCAGGTCGTCAGAGAAGGCGCGACCACCCTGCTATGGTTTGAACACCCGGCAGAACGTTTTCTGATCGTAACCGATGAAGCTACCGCCAATACATTGACCGATAAACTGCGCGGTGAAGCGGAACTGAACAATAGCCAACAGTGGCTGGCATTAAACATTGAAGCGGGTTTTCCGGTGATTGATGCCGCTAACAGCGGGCAGTTTATCCCGCAAGCAACCAATCTTCAGGCGCTGGGCGGCATCAGCTTTAAAAAAGGCTGCTATACCGGGCAAGAGATGGTGGCACGAGCAAAATTCCGTGGTGCCAACAAACGCGCGCTCTGGTTGCTGGCAGGTAGCGCCAGTCGACTGCCGGAAGCAGGTGAAGACATTGAGCTGAAAATGGGCGAAAACTGGCGCCGTACCGGTACGGTGCTGGCTGCGGTAAAACTGGAAGATGGTCAGGTCGTGGTTCAGGTGGTGATGAATAACGATATGGAACCGGACAGCATCTTCCGCGTGCGCGATGATGTAAATACCCTGCGTATCGAGCCGCTGCCGTATTCGCTGGAAGAGTAAATCTCTGTATCGATCCGCTCCGGGCATCCATTGCCTGATGCGACGCTGACGCGTCTTGTCAGGCCTACAACTCGGTGCCTTTTTCACAAAAGGGAAACGACCCGTAGACTAGATAAAGCGTTCACGCCGCATCCGGCAGTCGGCGCACGATGCCTGATGCGATGCTGGCGCATCTTATCAGGCCTACAAATGTGCCGGACCTGTAGGCCGGATAAAGCGTTCACGCCGCATCCGGCGGTTGTGCTCCAATGCCTGATGCGACGCTGACGCGTCTTATCAGGCCTACGATATGATACCTTTATCACAACAGGGACGCGGCCCGTAGGCCGGATAAGGCATTCACGCCGCATCCGGCAATTGTGCTCCGATGCCTGAAGCGACACTGGTGTGTCTTTTCAGGCCTACAAATGCACCGCAATTACGGCTGCCCAATATACAAATAGATCGCCAGAAAGTGGCACACACTGCCACCGAGCACAAAGCCGTGCCAGATGGCGTGGTTATATGGGATGCGTTTGCAGACGTAGAAAATCACCCCAAGCGAGTAAACCACGCCGCCTACTGCCAGTAAAGTAACGCTGCCCGCCGCGAGCTTAACAGCCATTTCATAAATCACTACCAGCGACAGCCAGCCCATCGCCAGATAGGTCACCAGAGATAAGGCTTTAAATCGGTGCGCGATGGTCAGTTTGAACAGAATCCCCAGCAATGCCAGGCTCCAGATAACAATCATCAACCCGTGCGCTAGTGGAGAATCCAGCCCCACCAGCAAAAATGGCGTGTAGGTTCCGGCAATCAACAGATAAATAGCGCAGTGGTCAAATTTCTTCAGCCACATTTTTGCCCGTTGATGGGGGATTGCGTGATAGAGCGTCGAAGCGAGGAACAGCAGGATCATACTGCCGCCATAGAGGCTGTAACTGGTTATCGCCGTGGCGCTGGCATTAAGATCCACCGCCTGAACCAGTAGCAACACCAACCCGACGATACCAAGCACCAGCCCAATGCCGTGACTGATGCTGTTGGCAATTTCCTCTGCCAGCGAATATCCCTGCTTAATGAGAGGCTTCTGAACCATAACTTACTCCGGAGAAACGTACACGCACGTGTATACCTCTCCAGCGTAACTGAGAATAGTTCCAGTGAACACCTGTTAGCTAAAATAAATTCTGATTTGGGACTAATCTCCGAAAGATCATGAAATTAAATGCGAAATTTCAACTAACAGGCGTGAGTTCAATTTAAAGGCATTTAAATTCAATTACATAAAACTGTGTCTGACCAGGATAGATATCGGTAATGACCTTTTTCAGTTCAGCCAGAGTCATATTTTCCTGTTGTGCATGTTTTTCTGTGAGAGTATCCAGCGTTACGGTTGAAGTTGCGGTGACTTCAATGGTGCAAAAATAGCCGTCATCTTCAAAGCGCCCAACGCGGAGCACATCGCCCGATTTAAAGTGCGATTCAGACTCGTCGCGAATAGTGATGGTTTTACGCCCAGCCAGAATGTCATCCTGGAAACGTTGAAAAAAAGTGATGTCGTTTGGCTGCATGGTACTATTTCCTGTAAGAATTGATTCATTTGGAGCCTATGATAGTGAAAAAACTCACCTTACCGAAAGATTTCTTATGGGGTGGCGCAGTTGCCGCTCATCAGGTCGAAGGCGGCTGGAACAAAGGCGGCAAAGGGCCGAGTATTTGTGACGTGCTAACCGGTGGCGCACACGGCGTACCGCGCGAAATCACCAAAGAGGTTTTGCCTGGCAAATACTATCCGAACCATGAAGCCGTTGATTTTTATGGTCACTACAAAGAAGACATCAAGCTATTTGCTGAAATGGGCTTCAAATGTTTTCGTACTTCCATCGCCTGGACGCGCATTTTCCCTAAAGGCGATGAAGCACAACCTAATGAAGAAGGGCTGAAGTTCTACGACGATATGTTCGATGAACTGCTGAAACACAACATCGAACCGGTGATCACTCTCTCCCACTTTGAAATGCCGTTGCATCTGGTGCAACAATACGGTAGCTGGACCAACCGTAAAGTGGTTGATTTCTTTGTGCATTTCGCGGAAGTGGTATTCGAACGCTATAAGCACAAAGTCAAATACTGGATGACCTTCAACGAAATTAACAATCAGCGTAACTGGCGTGCGCCGCTGTTCGGTTACTGCTGCTCCGGCGTGGTTTATACCGAGCATGAAAACCCGGAAGAAACCATGTACCAGGTGCTGCATCACCAGTTTGTCGCCAGCGCCCTGGCGGTGAAAGCCGCGCGTCGCATTAACCCGGAGATGAAAGTCGGCTGTATGCTGGCAATGGTGCCGCTCTATCCTTACTCCTGTAACCCGGATGACGTAATGTTCGCCCAGGAGTCAATGCGCGAACGCTACGTCTTTACCGATGTGCAGCTGCGCGGCTATTACCCGTCCTATGTGCTGAACGAGTGGGAGCGTCGCGGATTTAACATCAAAATGGAAGACGGCGATCTGGATGTGCTGCGTGAAGGTACCTGCGATTATCTTGGTTTTAGCTATTACATGACCAACGCAGTGAAGGCTGAAGGCGGCACCGGCGATGCGATCTCTGGTTTTGAAGGCAGCGTACCAAACCCGTATGTTAAAGCATCTGACTGGGGCTGGCAGATTGATCCTGTGGGTCTGCGTTACGCGCTTTGCGAGCTGTATGAGCGTTATCAGAAGCCTCTGTTTATTGTCGAAAACGGTTTTGGCGCTTACGACAAAGTGGAAGAAGACGGTAGCATCAACGACGACTATCGCATTGATTACCTACGCGCCCATATTGAAGAGATGAAAAAAGCGGTGACTTACGATGGCGTGGAGCTGATGGGCTACACACCGTGGGGCTGCATCGATTGCGTGTCGTTCACCACCGGGCAGTACAGCAAACGCTACGGCTTTATCTATGTGAATAAGCATGACGACGGTACTGGCGATATGTCGCGTTCACGTAAGAAGAGCTTTAACTGGTACAAAGAGGTGATAGCCAGCAACGGCGAGAAGCTGTAATTCCCGCATGTTACCCGCCAGCAGGCGGGTAACATTCTGCACCGGATTTACCAGGTCTTACCGATTTTAAATTCCCAGCGAACATCTTCCATCTTAGCTGGCGACTTCGCTTCCTGCATTACCGGAAAGAAAGCCCCGGCACCAAACCATAATTTCAATGGTTCAACGGCAACGTTAAATGACGGGCCAACAACCCATTCGGTAGTACCTGAGTGGTTATTAATGGTGCTGCCATTAGGCAATTTTTTCGTACCTGAAGCGTTATTGCTGTAGGCACTTTCCAGACCAATATCCAGCGGAAAATCACTGAACATATACCGCACCTGGGTATTCCACTGGAATTCATTGCCTCGTTTCACGTCCTGGTTACCGCGCTCAAATGGTCCCTGATATACAAAATCCATATCCCCTTTAAAGTTAGGAGTGAATGATTTTGTTAAAGAGAGTGATACTCTTCCCCCCCAGGCGCTGTTCCCAGGCAAATGATTATCTCCATTTTGCCCGGTGGGTAGTAATAACGCCCCACCTACCGTAACCCAAAACGGATCACCTCTTCGCTGGCTCATTAAAGCATAAGTTGCGCCAACAGATTGATCGCCCATACCTTCAATATGTTCTGGCGATAAGTTATCTCGCTGGTTGTTGATATAAGAACCTACTGTGGAGAGTTCCAGCCTGTCGGTCAGACCATAACGAATCTTCAATAACCATATCTGAGAGTAAACATCCGGACTCCCGTGTCCCTCAATTTGATGGTCTTTATCACGAAATGAACTATTCACAGCAGTTAATAACATTCCTTCTGGCAATACTGAACCTCCAGAAATAGCGGTATTAACTGGCGCGCCTAACAGATTGCTGGGTTTGTTTTCTCCTTCAGCTGCCGCTGCATTCATTGATAAAAAACATGTTATTAATGGTAGAAATATAAATCGTTTCATCATTCCCTCCAGGTATGAAAAACAAAGCGCTAAGGTGTGAATTATTCTCGTTATTTATGTTTGTTTTATTTTTATTATTTAGGCGAATAATTTAACAGAATTAATATACGAAAATTTTTGTAATTATATTGAGAGATAAATAACGATTTCGGAGAGAAAGTATTTGTGATTACGTGTAAACATATAGTGTTATTTCTATTAAATAACGGCTCAATAAAAATAACTCTCGACAAATAACCAATCAGAAAAGTAACAAAAACAGGGAAATTAAATTCTGACTAACAGACTGATGACAAGCGAAAAGTTGCCTGATGCGTTACGATTATCAGACATGTTTTTACAGCAATATATTTAATTTCGAAATGTTGTGGGGCGGATAAAGCGTTCACCTCGCATCCGGCATAAACAAAGCACAAAAAGGCGCCGAAGCGCCTTTAGAAGATAGTCGAATCAGTGAATTACTGGTATTCGCTAATCGGTACGCAGGAGCAGAACAGGTTACGGTCGCCGTACACATCATCCAGGCGTTTCACCGTCGGCCAGTATTTGTTTGCTACGCCTGCCGGGAATACCGCAACTTCACGGCTGTACGGATGCGCCCACTCTGCAACCAGTTCGTTCTGGATGTGTGGCGCGTTCACCAGCGGGTTATCTTCCAGCGGCCAGACGCCGGCTTTCACCTGATCGATTTCCGCGCGGATAGCCAGCATCGCGTCGATAAAGCGATCCAGTTCTACTTTGCTTTCGGATTCAGTCGGTTCCACCATCAGCGTACCCGCTACCGGGAACGACATGGTCGGCGCGTGGAAACCGTAGTCGATCAGACGCTTGGCAATATCCAGCTCGCTGATGCCAGTTTCTTCTTTCAGCGGACGAATATCGAGAATACATTCGTGCGCCACGCGACCATCACGACCGGTATACAGCACCGGAAACGCTTCTTGCAGGCGGCTGGCAATATAGTTGGCGTTGAGGATTGCCACCTGGCTTGCTTTTTTCAGCCCTTCTGCGCCCATCATGCGGATGTACATCCAGCTGATTGGCAGGATAGAGGCGCTACCGAACGGCGCCGCAGAAACCGCGCCCTGACGGGTTAACATGCCTTCGATTTGCACCACGCTATGACCCGGCACAAACGGCGCCAGATGCGCTTTCACGCCGATCGGTCCCATACCCGGACCGCCACCGCCGTGTGGAATGCAGAAAGTTTTATGCAGGTTGAGATGCGAAACATCTGCGCCAATAAAGCCCGGCGAGGTAATGCCAACCTGGGCGTTCATATTCGCGCCATCAAGGTAAACCTGGCCGCCGAACTGATGCACGATTTCACACACTTCACGGATCGTTTCTTCGTACACGCCGTGGGTGGAAGGATAGGTCACCATGATGCAGGAGAGATTTTCGCCCGCCTGTTCCGCTTTCGCACGCAGGTCAGCCAGATCGATGTTGCCATTTTTATCACACGCCACAACTACCACCTGCATTCCTGCCATATGCGCGGAAGCCGGGTTAGTCCCGTGTGCAGAGGCCGGGATCAGGCAGATATCACGATGCCCTTCGTTGCGGCTTTCGTGATAATGACGAATCGCCAACAGGCCCGCGTATTCGCCCTGTGCGCCAGAGTTCGGCTGCATACAGACGGCGTCGTAACCGGTCAGTTTCACCAGCCAGTCAGCCAGCTGCGCGATCATCTGCTGATAACCTTCGGCCTGCTCCGGTGGGCAGAACGGGTGCAGTTCGGCAAATTCCGGCCAGGTGATCGGGATCATCTCGGCGGCGGCGTTCAATTTCATGGTGCAGGAACCCAGCGGGATCATCGCCTGATTCAGCGCCAGATCTTTACGCTCCAGCGAATGCATATAGCGCATCATTTCGGTTTCGCTGTGATAGCGATTAAACACCGGGTGGGTGAGGATTTCGTCGTCGCGCAGCATTGCAGGCTGAATAGAGCGGCTGTCGTGCGCCACGTCTTTGTCCAGCGTGTCGATGTCCAGCCCGTGGTTATCGCCCAGCAGTACGCTGAAAAGCTGCATCACGTTTTCACGCGTGGTGGTTTCATCAAGGGTTACCCCAACCGCGTTCAGAATATCGCTACGCAGGTTGATTTCAGCCGCTTCGGCACGCGCCAGTACGCTCGCTTTGTCTGCTACTTCCACACACAAAGTGTCGAAATAGTGCGCATGGCGCAGCTTCAGACCTTTTTGTTGCAGGCCCGCCGCCAGGATATCAGTCAGACGGTGGATGCGGTTAGCGATACGTTTCAGGCCAACCGGACCGTGATAAACGGCGTACAGGCTGGCAATGTTTGCCAGCAGTACCTGCGAAGTACAAATGTTGGAGTTCGCTTTCTCACGGCGAATATGTTGTTCGCGAGTCTGCATCGCCATGCGCAGCGCAGTATTACCCGCGGCATCTTTCGATACGCCAATAATACGGCCCGGCATCGAGCGTTTGTATTCATCTTTCGCTGCAAAGAATGCCGCGTGTGGGCCGCCGTAGCCCATCGGCACGCCAAAGCGTTGTGCCGAACCAAAGACAATATCCGCGCCCTGTTTGCCCGGCGCAGTCAGCAGCACCAGCGCCATAATGTCGGCAGCGACGCTTACCACAATTTTGCGTGATTTCAGTTCGCTGATAAGCGTGGTGTAGTCGTGGATTTCACCGGTAGTGCCGACTTGCTGTAACAGCACGCCGAACACGTCCTGATGATCGAGCACTTTTTGCGCGTCATCGACAATCACTTCAAAACCAAAGGTTTCTGCGCGGGTACGTACGACATCCAGCGTTTGCGGATGAACGTCAGAAGCGACGAAGAAGCGGTTGGCATTTTTCAGTTTACTGACGCGTTTCGCCATCGCCATCGCTTCGGCAGCAGCAGTGGCTTCGTCCAGCAGAGACGCCGAAGCCATATCCAGGCCAGTCAAATCCAGCGTTACCTGCTGGAAGTTGAGCAGTGCTTCAAGGCGGCCCTGAGAAACTTCAGGTTGATACGGAGTATACGCGGTATACCAGCCAGGATTTTCCAGCATGTTACGCAGGATAACCGGCGGCAGCTGCACGGCGGTGTAACCCATGCCAATGTAAGACGTGAAGCGCTTATTGCGACTGGCAATAGCCTTGAGTTCCGCCAACGCGGCAAATTCGGTCGCCGGTGCGCCAACCTGCGGCGGGGTCGCAAGCTGAATATCTTTCGGCACAATCTGGCCGGTCAGCGCGTTTAACGATTGTGCGCCAACGGCATTCAGCATTTCTTGCTGTTGCGCGGCGTCCGGTCCGATATGGCGTTCAATAAAAGCGCCGCTGTTTTCAAGCTGGCTTAACGTCTGTGTCATGAGCGATGGTTCCTGAAACGTGCAGTGAATGGTGATCCTCTCTCCTTGCGAAGAGAGTGAGGGTGAGGCGTAAATGTTCCTCACCCTGATCCTCTCCCGAAGAAGAGGGATAAAGCCGTTACTCGTCTTCTAACAATGCTTCGTATGCTGTCGCATCCAGCAGTGATTCCAGTTCGCTTTCATCGCTGGCTTTGATTTTAAAGATCCAACCGCCTGCATACGGTTCGCTGTTCACCAGTTCCGGGGAATCGCTCAGTGCGTCGTTTACCGCCACGATTTCACCGCTTACTGGCGCATAAATGTCTGACGCCGCTTTTACTGATTCGGCAACCGCGCAGTCATCGCCCGCGCTTACCGTTGCGCCCACTTCTGGCAAATCAACAAACACCATATCGCCTAACAGTTCCTGAGCGTGTTCGGTGATGCCAACGGTATAAGTGCCATCTGCTTCTTTGCGCAGCCATTCGTGTTCTTTGCTGTATTTCAGTTCTGCTGGTACGTTGCTCATCAATCAATCTCCAAAAAAGTAAATCACGCGACGGCTTTGCCGTTACGCACAAAAACAGGTTTAGTCACTTTTACCGGCATTTCACGGTTGCGAATTTGCACAATCGCCGTTTCGCCAATGCCTTCAGGCACACGCGCCAGCGCAATGCTGTAACCCAGCGTCGGGGAGAAAGTACCGCTGGTGATAATGCCTTCTTGTTGGTTGCCCTGCGCGTCGGTAAAACGTACCGGCAGTTCATTACGCAGCACGCCTTTTTCGGTCATCACCAGGCCAACTAATTTTTCTGTGCCATGCTCACGCTGCATTTCCAGGGCTTCACGACCGATAAAGTCACGACCTGCCGGTTCCCAGGCGATGGTCCAGCCCATGTTGGCGGCTAAAGGAGAGATGGTTTCGTCCATCTCCTGGCTATACAGATTCATACCCGCTTCCAGACGCAGCGTGTCACGCGCCCCCAGACCGCAAGGTTTAACGCCCGCGTCCACCAGCGCTCGCCAGAAATCGGCCGCTTTTTCATTTGGCAGCGCAATTTCATAGCCCGCTTCACCGGTATAACCGGTAGTGGCAATAAACAGATCGCCTGCCTGAACGCCAAAGAACGGTTTCATCCCTTCCACCGCCTGACGTTGAGCGTCATTAAACAGGGTAGCTGCTTTTGCCTGAGCATTCGGCCCTTGTACGGCAATCATGGAAAGGTCATCACGAACGGTTATTTCGATGCCGAAAGGTTCAGCGTGTTGGGTAATCCAGGAGAGGTCTTTTTCGCGGGTGGCGGAGTTGACAACGAGGCGGAAGAAATCTTCAGTGAAGTAGTAGACAATCAGGTCATCTATCACCCCGCCAGAGGCATTCAACATCCCCGAGTAAAGGGCTTTGCCGCTTTTGGTGAGCTTCGCCACATCGTTCGCCAGCAGATAACGCAGAAACTCCCGGGTACGGCTGCCGCGAAGATCGACGATGGTCATATGTGACACATCAAACATTCCGGCATCGGTACGTACCGCATGGTGTTCGTCGATTTGCGAACCGTAATGCAGCGGCATCATCCAGCCGTGGAAATCCACCATGCGGGCGCCGCAAAGCGTGTGTTGTTCGTACAAAGGAGTCTGTTGTGCCATCTTGTCCTCATTGAATAAGCGGGGCTGACAACTTTTCGTGGTGAAATTGTCACCACGAAACCCAGCATCGGAGCCACTCCCGGTCCCCAACGCAATCGTTCTCTTTTCCCTGAACTTACCACCGAAACAGACGGTTAACCATAAGGAAAAATTGATCATCACATTAGCTTATGGCTAAAAATCGCCAGAATCGCGATAGAATAAAAAACTAAAAAACATGATGATTTTGAACAGATATCACGTATTAATAAAGCAGTTTTGAATAAACAAAAATTAAGAACTAAAAAATTGTCTAAAATCACTAAATCAAAAATTAACGACATTAGAAAATATAATGCGAAATTGCGTGTGAAATTAGTTTATTTCAAATGAGGAAAATCCCCCGGTTAAAAAACCGGGAGACGAAAGTGTGATGGGTATCAAATAAACAAAAGAGGAGAAATTTTTAACGCAGCCATTCAGGCAAATCGTTTAATCCCATTGCCTGACGAATGAGTTGCGGTTTAACGCCAGGAAGCGTGTCAGCCAGTTTCAGGCCAATATCGCGCAGCAGTTTTTTCGCCGGATTAGCACCGGAAAACAGATCGCGGAAGCCCTGCATACCTGCCAGCATCAGTGCTGCACTGTGCTTGCGGCTACGTTCATAGCGACGCAGGTAAATGTACTGCCCGATGTCTTTACCCTGACGATGCAACCGTTTCAGTTCAGCAATCAGCTCTGCGGCATCCATAAAGCCGAGATTTACCCCCTGCCCCGCCAGCGGATGAATGGTATGCGCAGCGTCGCCCACCAGCGCCAGACGGTGCGCAGCAAACTGGCGTGCATAACGCCCCGTCAGCGGGAACACCTGTCGCTCGCTCTCAACCTTGCATAAGCCCAGACGGTTATCAAAAGCGATATTTAACGCGCGATTAAATTCGTCTTCACCTGCCTGCTGCATCCGCTGCGCTTCCTCTGGCGACAGGGACCAGACAATTGAGCAAAGATGCGGATCGCTAAATGGCAAAAAAGCCAGAATGCCTTCGCTATGGAAAACCTGGCGTGCCACCGCATCATGCGGTTCTTCTGTGCGAATAGTTGCCACCAGCGCGTGGTGCTGATAATCCCAGAAAGTCAGCGGGATATCGGCTTTGTTGCGCAACCAGGAATTAGCGCCGTCCGCACCAATCACCAGACGCGCCGTTAACATGCTGCCGTCTTTCAGCGTTAGAAAGGTTTCATTTTCTCCCCAGGCAACCTGCTGTAATTCTGCGGGGGCCAGCAGCGTGATATCTGACGACTGTTGCGCTTTGTTCCACAACGCGTAGTGAATCACTGAGTTTTCAACGATATGCCCAAGATGGCTATAGCCCATGCTTTGGTCGTCAAAAGAGATGTGACCAAAACTGTCTTTGTCCCACACTTCCATACCGTGATAGCAACTGGCTCTACGGGAGAGAATGTCCTGCCAGACGCCAAGACGGGTGAGCAATTTTTCGCTGGCGGCATTTATAGCCGAAACGCGCAGTTGTGGTGGTGCATCCGCCGCCAGAGGTTCCGGTAAGCGCTGCTCAAGTACGGCGACGCGTAAACCGCTACCCTGTAAGCCGCAGGCAACCGCCAGCCCCACCATGCCGCCGCCAACAATGGCTACATCAACACTTTGCATTGTTTATTCCTTAAAACCGCCTTCAACGCGCGACCCAACCGAGGGTGCGCTGCGCCAGCACATCGCGTGCCGGAGTGAATAATTCCATCGCCATCAGCCCGATGTTGCGCCCGACAACCAGCGGCGCCCAGCGATTGGCAAAAAGATGCACCAGACTGTCCGTGACGCCGACGGTCGCTTCGCGATCGCGCTGTCGACGCTGCTGATAGCGGCACAATACGCCGTAATCTCCAATATCCTCTCCGCGTTCCTTCGCCTGAGTCAGGGTTTCGGCAAGACTCATGACATCACGCATACCGAGGTTAAATCCTTGCCCGGCGATCGGGTGCAGAGTTTGCGCCGCATTACCCACCAGCACGGTGCGATGGGTAATCGGTTTGGCTGCGCGGGTTAACGCCAGCGGATAAGCACTGCGTTTTCCGGCGTGGGTAATTTTCCCAAGTCGCCAGCCAAAGGCAGATTGGAGTTCACAGCAAAACTTCTCGTCGTTCCACGCCAGCACATCTTCACGTCGTTCCAGTGGATGACACCAGACCAGCGAACAGCGTCCGTCAGACATCGGTAACATCGCCAGTGGGCCATATTGCGTAAAGCGTTCAAAAGCGCGGCCTTCGTGCGCAACGGAAGTTGCAACGTTGGCAATCACTGCCAGTTGCTCGTAAGGCTCCTGCTGCCAGTCAACGCCGCACGCGGTTGCTAACGCTGAATGGGTGCCGTCAGCGGCTACCAGCACGCGGCCCGTCAGCGTCTCGCCACTCTCCAGCGTCACATCAACGTTACTTGAGGTACGGACAACATTAGCTACGCGATCCGGGCAGTGAAGCGTGACACCGGGTACTTTGCGCAGTTGCGCAAACAGTCGTTGCCCGACATTGTGCAATTCGACAACCTGCCCTAGCGCCGCGAGTTGATAATCTTCTGCGGCAAGGGTGACGAATCCGGCATGGCCGCGATCGCTGACATGAACGGTAGTGATGGCGGTTGCGCAATCAGCCAGAGATTGCCAGACACCGATGCGCTCCAGCTGCTGACAGGTACCCGCCGCCAGCGCAATAGCCCGGCCATCAAAACCTGGATGGGCATGTGACTCTGGTGCAGTCGCTTCAATCAGATGTACCGGCAGCGCCCCGTGACTTAGTCGGGAAATAGCCAGCGCCAGCGTCGCGCCCGCCATGCCGCCACCGACGATGATTACGCTCATTGCTTTCTCGCAGCTGCCATCAACGCTTCGATCTCTTCCGGCTTTTTCACCACGCTGGCAGTGAGGTTTTCGTTGCCGGTTTCGGTAATCACAATGTCGTCTTCAATACGAATGCCGATACCGCGATATTGTTCTGGCACATCCGCATCCGGCGCAATATACAGCCCTGGCTCTACGGTCAGTACCATGCCGGGTTCAAGAATGCGCGAGCGATCCTGGCCATAAACGCCAACGTCATGAACATCCAGACCTAACCAGTGGCTAAGGCCATGCATAAAGAAAGGACGATGGGCATTCTGGGTGATGAGTTCATCAACATCACCTTTCAGTATCCCCAGTTTTACCAGGCCGCTAATCATGATACGCACTACTTCACCGGTAACTTCCTGAATAGAGGTTCCCGGACGATACAGGCGCAAGCTGGTTTCGAGAGATTCCAGCACAATGTCGTAGATTTCACGCTGGGCCTGGGTGAATTTGCCATTGACCGGGAAGGTGCGGGTGATATCACCAGCGTAACCTTTATATTCACAACCAGCATCAATCAGCACCAGGTCGCCGTCGCGCATTTCACACTCGTTTTCGGTGTAATGCAAAATGCAGCCGTTTTCACCGCTGCCAACAATGGTGTTATAGGAAGGGTAACGTGCGCC
The DNA here is from genome assembly GCF_001660175.1 of Escherichia sp. B1147. Lineage (NCBI taxonomy): Bacteria > Pseudomonadati > Pseudomonadota > Gammaproteobacteria > Enterobacterales > Enterobacteriaceae > Escherichia > Escherichia sp. B1147. Next base: position 418,012 of record NZ_LFHY01000015.1, on the reverse strand, counting down.
GTGGCGGTTAAATTCGTGGTGTATTTCGCCTTCCAGATGGTACTCAAACATCCCCGGACGGCATTTTTCCATCGCCCGTGTATGCGCCAGTGCGGTGATTTCCCCCGCGCGGCGAAGTACGGCGATCTCTTCCGGCGATTTGAACAGGCGCATTTCATGAACGATGGGACGCCAGTCGATCATCGTTGCTGGCGCGGTGAGATTTTGCCGCGAGCCTTTACGCAGTTTTTCCAGCGCACTATTCACGATTTCATCAGCATACGCATATTCGCCCTGAGCGTGGTAAATCACATCCAGGCCATTAAGGAGTTGATACAGTTGCTGATTGATTTCGCTGAACGCCAGAGCGCGATCAACGCCCAGTTTCTCTGGCGCGGCATCCTGACCTAAACGACGACCAAACCAGATCTCCGCCGTCAGGTCACGCACGCGGTTAAACAAAACGCTGTGGTTATGAGTGTCATCGCTTTTAATCAGCACCAGCACCGCTTCCGGTTCATTAAAGCCGGTGAAGTACCAGAAGTCGCTGTTCTGACGATAGGGGTATTCGCTGTCGGCGCTACGGGTCACTTCTGGTGCTGCAAAAATCAGCGCGGCGCTGCCGGGTTGCATTTGCTCCACCAGGGCCTGACGGCGGCGCTGAAATTCCTGCTGAGATATCTCACTCATAACACTCTCCTTACGTTTTTTGTTTTTAGTGTAGAGTTGGTTTTTGTACTTCTGGCGCGGTCGGTTGCGGATGAGTAAAGGTGTCGTGGCATAACAGTGCAGCAACACGGACGTACTCGATGATCTCTTCAAGCGACATTTCCAGCTCTTCTTGATCTTCGTCTTCGTCGTAGCCCAGCTGCGCGATGTTACGCAGATCGTCAATGGCTTCACCGGTTTCGCCAGTCACTTTATCCAGCTTCGGCTGAGTGACGCCAAGACCGAGCAGGAAGTGATTTACCCAGCCTGCCAACGCATCAGCGCGATCGAAAACGCTAACTTCATCGCCATCAGGCAGATAAAGCTGAAAAAGGAAGCCGTCATCTTGCAAGGCATCACTGGTGGCAGAGTGCATTTTGCGCAGTGCCTGGGCAAGTTCATGCCCGAAAGCCATACCTTCGTTCGTCAGGTCGTGAAGCAGCGGCAGCCAAGAGCTGTCATCATTACCGCCACATATCATCCCGCTGATTAAACCATGCATTTCAGCAGGGGTCAGACCTGTCCCTTGTTGGTTCAGATACTGGTTCATTTCTTTGTAACCAGGCATTTCGTTCTGTATTGACATAAGCATTCGGCATCAAAGGGAGGAAGATTCATGATATGCTATCACTTTGGACCCTGGTGGACCAGAAAAGGGCTTGTCTCATTGCACCAGGGTAGCTATAGTTTCGCCCCTTCGCAGACCAAAGGTCTGAAGGCGAAGGCAGCGCAGTCAATCAGCAGGAAGGTGGCATGTCTGCACAACCCGTCGATATCCAAATTTTTGGCCGTTCACTGCGTGTGAACTGCCCGCCTGACCAAAGGGATGCGTTGAATCAGGCTGCGGACGATCTGAACCAACGGTTGCAAGATCTGAAAGAACGCACTAGAGTCACAAATACTGAACAGTTGGTCTTCATTGCCGCATTGAATATCAGCTACGAGTTAGCGCAAGAAAAAGCGAAGACTCGTGACTACGCGGCAAGTATGGAACAGCGTATTCGGATGCTGCAACAGACCATAGAACAAGCGTTACTTGAACAAGGTCGCATCACCGAAAAAACGAACCAAAACTTTGAATGACACTTTTCGGTTTACTGTGGTAAAGTAACCGTGAAGACAAAATTTCTCTGAGATGTTCGCAAGCGGGCCAGTCCCCTGAGCCGATATTTCATACCACAAGAATGTGGCGCTCCGTGGTTGGTGAGCATGCTCGGTCCGTCCGAGAAGCCTTAAAACTGCGACGACACATTCACCTTGAACCAAGGGTTCAAGGGTTACAGCCTGCGGCGGCATCTCGGAGATTCCCTTCTTATCTGGCACCAGCCATGACACAACTACCAGAACTCCCACTGACATTATCCCGACAAGAAATCCGTAAAATGATTCGGCTGCGTCGTCGTGCGTTAACGCCGGAGCAACAACTCGAAATGGGTCAACAAGCCGCCACGCGGATGATGAGTTATCCCCCTGTAGTGATGGCGCATACGGTCGCTGTATTCCTCTCTTTTGATGGCGAACTCGACACTCAACCGCTCATTGAGCAACTCTGGCGCGCGGGTAAGCGCGTGTATCTTCCCGTTTTACATCCCTTCAGTGTCGGTAATTTACTCTTCCTGAATTACCATCCACAAAGTGAACTGGTGATGAACAGGTTGAAGATCCACGAGCCAAAACTGGACGTACGCGATGTGCTTCCCCTTTCCCGGTTGGATGTGCTGATCACGCCGCTGGTCGCCTTTGATGAGTACGGTCAACGCCTCGGAATGGGCGGTGGATTTTATGATCGGACATTGCAAAACTGGCAGCACTACAACATGCAGCCAGTAGGTTACGCCCATGATTGCCAGTTAGTGGAAAAACTCCCCGTAGAAGAATGGGACGTCCCGCTGCCTGCGGTGGTTACGCCATCGAAAATCTGGGAGTGGTGAGAGCGAGTCACTCCCAGTGCGTAATTAATACAGTCGGCGATAAAGCTGCAGGGTATCCGTCAAGGTCACAGGCCGAGGATTGCCCCCAGTACAGATGTCAGCCAGAGCAGCAGTCGCTAAAGCCATTGCATCCTCTTCTTTCATCCCAATGTCACGTAAGCGTGATGGTATCCCGATATCCTGATTAAGCCTTCGAACTGCGTCCACCGCCTCGCTACGCGCTTCGGATAACGGCATGGTATACGCTTGCGGTATATCAAACGCTGCCGCAATACTGCGATATTTTCCCTCGGTAAACGCCGCATTCCATGATATGCGGGAGCAGAACAGCATTCGCCAGGCCGTGAGGCGTACCGTAAAATGCACTTAATGGATGCGCCATGCCGTGCACCAGCCCCAAACCAACATTTGAAAATCCCATCCCGGCAATATATTGCCCCAGCGCCATATCTTCACTTGCCTGGACATCTCCTGCCACGGAAGCCCTCAGCGCAGCGGCGATGAGCTCAATCGCTTGTAAATGGAACATATCAGTTAATGTCCACGCCCCGAGAGTAATGTAACCTTCAATTGCATGCGTGAGGGCATCAATCCCGGTCGCCGCTTTTAATGATGGAGGCATAGAAGACATCATGCCTGCATCAATAATTGGAACCACCGGCACGGAATGTGGATCGTAACAAACAAATTTACGCCTATTTTCTACATCCGTGATGACATAGTTAATGGTCACTTCTGCCGCTGTGCCTGCTGTAGTTGGTACTGCAATGGTCGGTATGGCTGGGTTATCTGTAGCTGCAGCGCCTTCCAGTGAACGCACATCGGTGAAGCCAGGATTAGCAATAATGATTCCGATTGCTTTAGCCGTATCTATTGAAGATCCGCCCCCTACCGCAATCAAATAATCTGCATCGCTGCACTCAAAAGCGCTGACGCCAGCCTGTACATTATCAATTGTTGGGTTAGCTTCAACACCATCAAATACTGTGTAAGCCAGATTATTTTTTTCTAATAAGCGGGTTATTTTTTCGCTTACGCCGCATCTAACAATCTGTGAATCAGTTACAACAAATGCTTTAGATAATTTTCGTGTTTGCACTTCATCTATAATATGTTTTACCGCCCCATTACCAAAATAGGCAATAGGATTAAATACGTTTCTATTTATCACAATAGCTTCCTTATTAAACGGATATTGTGTTATCAATGCATTAATAAGCTTTTTTCTTAATCATGCCCAAACCCTATTGCAAATAACCTTTTCAATTCCGCAATTGCTTGCTTTTCATCAACACCATCACAAATCAATTCGATTTGAGTGTTAGCTTTAATTCCTGCCGTCAATAAGGCCATGGCACTATATGGCTTTATTGCTTTCCCCTTATAATTTAAAGTTATGACACAGTGAAATTGTTTGACGGCTTTAGCCAGCACACTTGCTGGTCGGGCATGAAGCCCTGTTTTGTTTGTCACCCTCACTATTTCCTTAATCATAAACCACCTTATCTCCTTGTGATTAATAATGGATTATCTAATCACCTGTGGGTACGACCAGCGTGCAAGATCCTCGCCGCTAAATACTTTCGGTTCCTGCAACCCATTGACGAGTAGCATGTGATAATAAATTTCAGCCAGTTCTTCCAGATAAGCTGATTTTAAAACAGCATCATAAGATGACACATCAACGGTCATCGCGCCATGACGCCCCAATAAAATGGCGTCAGATTGTTGCAGGGGCTCAATAATACTTAATGCCAGTTCTTGAGTCCCTGGTAGTGCAAATGGTGCAACGGGTACAATCCCTTGCTGTAGATTCAAAATTGCACATTCATAAATAACCGCCGGAATACTTTTTTCCAGTGCCGCGAAAATAGAAGCAAAGCGCGAATGCGTATGACAAATAGCGTGGATGTCCGGCCGTGTCCGGTAAGCCTGTAAGTGCATCATACATTCACTGGTGGGCCGAAGCCCGGAAAGGTTTTCGACAATATCACCCTGTGGAGAAAGTACAACAATATCCCGAACGGTTAATTCATTTTTATCAACAGTGGTCGGTGTAACACAAATAAGTCCTGTTTCTGGGTCGCGGACACTAGTATTCCCGGCTTTGTGTTTACACATTCCCCATAGTTGGGTTGTTTTTGCCATTTCTACAACTTGCTGCTTTAATATTTCTAACATAATAATGCTCCTTCTGTTGATTACGAATAGTACTGTAACGCACGTACGATCTCTTCTTTATCTACCGCGTCACGGATGGATTTTGCACCATTGCACTCTTCAAGGTAATTATTTAACTGTGATAAAGCTTTCAAATGACCTTGCGTATTATGGGTTGCGCAGGTAATGATAATGTCTGCATATATATAATCATTTATCAGCACCGGATGCGGCAACCGACACAATGAAAAACCAATTTTATTTACGCCTTCATCAACTCCGGCATGAGCAATTACCACACCTTCCCCTAACATAATATAGGGTCGCTCGTTCATTATTTTATTTATAATCGCAGATATATAACATGGCTCGATTACTTTATTTTTCAGTAATGGCGACGCGGCCAGATGGATCACTTCTTGCCATGTCTCCGGGATATCCATCTCAAGAGTGATAAAATCTTTCTGCAACAAACTGGCCAAAGAGGGTAAAGGATGGGATGTCACTAAATTACTAACGGGTCTTGAATGGCTATAGAGGTAATCTTCCAGAGCAGTCCGAAGATCCTTTCGTTGTTGGATAGAGCCATACCGTTCAACAATTGCCAGGACATTCTCAACCTGCACAGAGTCATTATCCTGATACCCCAATAACGAAAGAGTCTGACAGCGCAGCGTATTTTTTTGTCCATTATCAAAAGGTAAATTAATTAGTAGTAAAGGACGATGAGTAGAAAAAAGACTGGTGCTAAAAATAACATCATGCTCTTTGGTATATTTTTCATACTCACGAAATGACAAGGTATCCTGAAAGTAGATTTCTGGCAGCAGTGATTGTAACGTTAAGAAAATCCATGTAGAAACAGTGGCATTACCTGAACTCACCACAACTCCAGACTTTTTCACTTTAACCTTGTACAGCAATCCCTCACGTGTTAACCATCCCCCCAATATGACTGTCAATGAGGCAACTTCCTCTTCCGGTAGTGCTTGCTGCAGCAAACTCTCCAGCGGGCTAATGGAACGAATGACAAGCTGATGAAGATAGTTAAACTCCTGAGCAATTAATTCATAAACCCCAGAATCATAAGTGAAGTTATAAATAATGCGATAATAAGCTGGCTTCCAGTGTTGATAAATTTTGTTAATCAACTCATCTTTGTCACGAAAGGCAATGCAACATAATTTTTCAAAGTTATTGACAACAGCCACTATCCCTTCTAACAACAATGGTTCCAGATTAAAATAACGATCTGAAATTGTCTGGATATTTGCACTACGGATTATTGCTGTCAAAAATAATTGTTCAGAAACTTGATTAATACCCGCCTTATTTAAAATATCACCAATAATTAAAAATTCACGTGTCCGACAGACTTCATGAATATGTTCTGGCAAAACATGGAGAATTTTTCCAGCACTAATTCTTAGAGCAACCAGACTCATGTATAAAGTAAGTTGCTGGACTTTCTCATCAGTCAGAAATATTTTGAATTCTCGCTCAATTAAGGTCAGCGCATCAGCAAACACTTTCCGGTGCTGTTCAATATTTTTAGTTGTCTCCACAGTGAAGTCCTCAAAAAATGGACTAGACAGGCAATAAGTCACGACTTCCAGTAATAGATATCTTTTTTGGATTTCACTGCCTTCAATAAAATAACCTTGCCTCCTTTCGTAAACGACCTGAACATCATAGCGATCAGTTATTGAATTAACTTTCTTAATATCATTAAGAATAGTATTCTGGCTTACATGCAATGTTTGAGTGAAGTGAAAAAGTTTGATTTTCTCGCTACGGCACAATAGTAAAAACAATATAATATAATGTCTTTCTTTTTCACTATAGACATAACGCTCGTTAAGCTGATATTCAACATCGCTGTAAAAAAGTGATAATACATTCGAATCAACACTGAAGCCACCGTGGCGCTGGCGAGAAACAGGCAAAAGTTCTTTCGTCGCCAGATAGTCATTTAGTTTATGTAATGTATAACTGAGTTGTTTTCTGGTTAATTCAAATTTCTTACACAACTCTCCACTGGTAATAAGAGGTTCACGTACTATGGCATTCAGCACAGCATAAATACGGTTATCAATCATAGTAGTAACCTCTTTATTATAAGCATTGCGAGTCAGGATTTTCACTCTACACGTTTTGAGTCCTGTGATAGCTCTCGACAATAAAAGTAAAAACAAATACTCCAGATTATCGCCATCACTAATGGAACAAAATTTCCTTGCATAAATTGAAATAGATGAGAAAACGAATAGGTAAATACAGGCGCATCAATACTGCTATTGGAAATAAGTTCACCGGGGGGAATACTTATTGCTTTGGTCGCATTCCCTAACTCAGTAATTATTGGTGCAAACTCAGTACCTACAAATAAAAAGAACGGAATACCAATAAAACTAAGAATGACCATGCGCAAAGTGTTACCCTGCGTTAACAGATAAGCCGGAACCACTAACACTATATTGATAATGCCAGCAAAAGGCAGGATTTTATTACCCGGTAAAACTATAGCCCAAAACAAGGTGAGAGGAATCGCAACAATGATAACGAACCAAATTTCACTAGCACCGCCAAGAAATGGCCAGTCAATACCGACAAAAAGCTTACGCCCTGAAAATCGCTTATTCATGTAATCGCTAATAGCTTCAGAGAGTGGCGATAATGCCTGCATAAAAAACTTAGAAATGACAGGAAATAGATGTAACGCCGTAGCCGCCTGTATTCCCAACATCAGTGTTTTTGCTACATCGTAACCCGCGACTATGCCAAACAGTATCCCAAGGATAAATCCAATAACATGGTTTTCAGCAAAGATCCCAACTTTCTTACGTAGAGCTGCAGCATCCATCGGTTTATTCAGTAAAGAAATTTTACGTAGCAGTACATCAAAAGGATAGTAAATGGCACCAAGAAACATCATCCTGTGAGTACAGGTAATTCCCGGGATCCCTGTCATTTTTTCAATGCGATACTGGTGCAGGTCACCAGACTTCAGTTCGAGGATTATTTGCAAAGAGGAAATAATAAATGCCATCACCAATGCCCATGTTGAGCCAAATAATGGTGTTACCGAACCCACAACAATAAATGCGGTAAATATTTTTCCCCAGACATTCCATAAATCGGCATTGAAAGTATCGGTTTTTTTCAGTACCAACATCAAAATATTAATACCAATCTGCAATGGAAACATTAAAAAAGCATAAGGCCAGGCCCAGGAGATATTTGCCATAGTGGTCCAGCCACCATCAATGATGCTAAGTTCAATTCCTGTTCGCTTCATCATTGCTTCAGCAGCAACGCCAATTGCCCCAACCATAAAGCCAATGAGCATACTCATGCCCACAAAAGCCACACCAAGTGTTATTGCTGCTGAACTGGCTTCTTTAAAACGCATTTTCACACATAGCCCAGCCAACAACATGATAAATGGTACAAAAACCGGCGCGCCCAGGTTCAGGATGTAATTAATAATTTGCGCAAGAAAATCCATAATATTGATTCCTTGTAGATGGGATTATTATCTATTGGCAAAGATTAATAATTTTTTGTAATTCTTGTTCCATACCTATCCCTGTTAGAAATGCAATGCCATTTATAACAGGTACAGGGTACTCTTTATCTATTTTTGTAATCGCCACATAAGCCACCGAGTCACGCAGATGGCTATCCAGTGATTTTAGATCGACTACCTCAATTCTAATATCTTCAAAGCCTTTTTCTTTTAACAGGCGTCCTACTTTACTTGCTACTGTTTGAGACGTTGCAACGCCACTGCCACAGGCCACGACAATCTTTTTCATGATGATTCCTTATAGTTTAATTAAATATACTTATTAAGGTAATTAGTAGCATCATGGCTACTTTGGGTTTCGCTTAACCAATAAGCATGATTTTCAGTTGAAAATAATGTGATCAGATTTTGCAGAAAATCAATATGACTGGAAGTATCTACCAGACCTAACAATATAATAAACTTTACTTTTATTTTATTTTCGTCTGCGCCCATTTCATTCCAGCACATCTCATCGGCAAGTTGATAAAAAGCGATAAATGGTTCTTTTACAAATTCAGTATCAGTATGAGGTATAGCAATTGAAAATGGATTCAGCACCAACCCGGTAGGATATTATCTCTCACGCAAAGCAATGCTATGAGGAAAGTTGCTCGTTACTAAATTCTCAGTCAGAAATTTTTCGCTTGCTTTAAGAAAGAAATCATCAGAATCAGTGAAGTATTGATTCAAAAAAACCAACTCCTCGGTAAACTTTATGATATTTGTCGAACTCTTATTAATTACCTTCATAATAATACCCCACCAGTTCTTAATAACTGGATAATAAAATCACCCCCAAAAATCACAAGATTATTTGATCACAAATTTTCGGCACCGCGTTGTGCATCATTGTGATGAAAGGCGCGATTAAAATCACATATTTACGAATATGAAATTTCAGCTACATTCATAATGTGAATAATATGCTGGCGAACGAAATATGACTTATAAAATTTTGAATGTGGTTTCTGTACAAAAAGATTAGTTCAGAGCGACACACTTGCATCGCCCTGATTGACATCGTTGATTCTTTAACCTAATTTAGTGAGTAAGGGTAAGGGAGGATTACTCCTCCCCTGAGACTGACTGTTAATAAGCTGGCAAACTTATCAGTAACAGTACAATCAGTATGATGACAAGTCGCATCATAACCCTTCTCCTTTAAGCCCTCGCTTCGGTGAGGGCTTTACCGTTACAGCCCTGTGCTGCCCCGCCATCGTAAATCCTCTTCGAATAAACACAACGTATTGATCTGGCTTTAATTTATTTCTTCGAGCAGGCTCGCAAAGGCGATTACACGGCGGTGCAAATGCAGTAATTAGCGCAGTAAAAGGGATAAAAAACGGGCAAGTCAGTGACCTGCCCGTTGATTGTCAGAGAAGGGGAGTTAGTACAGTAGACGGGCGCGAATAGTACCCGGAATAGCTTTCATGGCCTGTAACGCTTTTTCAGCAACGTCCTCGTCAGCTTCAATATCAATAACTACGTAACCCATCTGGGCAGAAGTTTGCAGATATTGCGCGGCAATGTTGACGCCCTGCTCGGCAAATATTTTGTTCAGCGCAGTCAGCACGCCCGGACGATTTTCGTGAATGTGCATCAGACGGCGACCACCATGTAGCGGCAGCGAGACTTCCGGGAAGTTCACCGCAGAGAGTGTGGAGCCATTGTCAGAGTACTTGATCAATTTACCCGCAACTTCCAGGCCGATATTCTCCTGCGCTTCCTGAGTCGAACCGCCAATATGTGGCGTCAGCAGAACATTGTCGAATTCGCACAGCGGAGAGGTAAACGGATCGCTGTTGGTCGCCGGTTCTGTCGGGAACACGTCAATTGCTGCCCCTGCCAGATGTTTGCTCGCCAGGGCGTCACACAGCGCCGGAATATCGACCACCGTTCCGCGCGAAGCGTTAATCAGCAGCGAGCCGGGCTTCATCAGCGAGATCTCTTTCGCGCCCATCATGTTTTTGGTAGACGCATTCTCTGGCACATGCAGACTTACTACATCGCTCATATTCAGCAGGTCGGAAAGATGTTGCACCTGAGTGGCGTTGCCCAGCGGCAGTTTGTTTTCAATATCATAGAAGTAAACATACATCCCCAGCGATTCCGCCAGAATGCCCAACTGCGTACCAATATGACCATAACCAATAATGCCCAGCTTTTTACCGCGCGCTTCAAAAGAACCTGCGGCCAGTTTGTTCCACACGCCACGGTGCGCTTTGGCGTTGGCTTCCGGTACTCCGCGCAATAGCAGCAGAAGTTCGCCAATCACCAACTCAGCAACGGAACGCGTATTTGAGAACGGGGCATTAAATACCGGGATCCCGCGTTTTGCCGCTGCATTTAAATCGACCTGGTTTGTCCCGATGCAGAAACAGCCAATAGCGACCAGTTTTTCTGCGGCGTTGATCACGTCTTCGGTCAGATGGGTACGGGATCGCAGGCCGATGAAGTGGGCATCGCGGATGGATTCTTTTAATTGTTCATCATCCAACGCGCCTTTGTGAAATTCGATGTTGGTGTAACCTGCTGCACGAAGGCTTTCGAGTGCCTTTTGATGCACGCCTTCTACCAACAGAAACTTAATCTTGTCTTTCTCCAGCGATACCTTTGCCATTTACCCAATCCTGTCTTTGAAATGTTGTGTGCGGATTTGCATCCGCCTTTCAACATATCAAAAAATAATATTGCGGCAATATGAACGTTTGCGTCGCGAAGATGACGAAATATCAGATGACAATGATTATTAGAGCAAAATGCTGGAAATCAGACTTTATTTAGCAAGTTCGGCAACGGTCAGGCAAAAACGTGACACATGTCACCAAATTTAACGAAGAGAATTTTTTTAACGGGGGAGGTTCCCCCGTCAGATCATTTCACAATAGTTTTGACGCCGTCAGGCGTGCCGATCAGCGCAACATCCGCACCACGGTTAGCAAACAGACCAACAGTAACCACGCCAGGAATGGCGTTAATCGCGTTTTCCATCGCTACCGGGTCAAGAATTTCCATTCCATGGACGTCGAGGATAACGTTGCCGTTATCGGTCACAACGCCCTGACGGTATTCAGGGCGGCCACCCAGTTTCACCAGTTGACGAGCTACCGCACTACGCGCCATCGGGATAACTTCTACTGGCAGCGGGAATTTACCCAAAATATCGACCTGCTTGGAGGCGTCCGCGATGCAGATAAATTTTTCTGCGACCGAGGCAATGATTTTTTCACGGGTCAGCGCCGCACCGCCGCCTTTGATCATCTGCATGTGGCCGTTGATTTCATCTGCGCCATCAACGTAGATGCCGAGGCTGTCTACCTCGTTGAGATCAAAAACGTGAATGCCGAGGCTTTTCAGTTTTTCAGTGGATGCATCAGAACTGGAAACCGCCCCCTCAATCTGGCCTTTCATTGTGCCGAGCGCATCAATAAAGTGTGCGGCGGTGGAACCTGTACCTACGCCCACAATGGTACCGGGCTGAACATACTGAAGTGCCGCCCATCCTACTGCTTTTTTCAATTCATCCTGCGTCATGATCGTTTCGCCTGTGGTATGAAATTTCACTCGCATTATATACAAAAAAAGCCAATCAGACCCCGTTGGCAAGTCGCGCGGTTAACTCATCCATAAAATATCGCGCAATGGCGGGCATCCCCTTTCGCCCCGCAAATAAAGCATACAACGGTCTGGGTATGCCGCTCCACGGTGCAAACAGGCGCACCAGCTCCCCGTTCGCAAGCCCCTGTTTACAGGCAAACTGAGGCAATAACGCCACGCCATTCCCGCCAAGCACGGCCTGCAACATGACGCGAAGGTTATTTGACTGCAAACGCGCCTCGGGATGCAGCGTAATTTCCTGTTCGCCATTAATTAACTGCCACTGGCTCCCGCCATTGTTTGCCAGGCGAAGGATCCCGTCGACGTGGTTAAGATCGTCAATGGCCTTCACCTGCGGATGGCGGGCTAGCCACTGCGAACTGGCAACTAAAATATCAGTCTGGGTATGTAATTTTTTATAATGCAGCGTCGAGTCCGCAAGCGCGCCGGAAGCCGTAACCAGCGCGATATCAATGCCTTCAGCGACCATATCCACTGGGCGATTAATTGCCAGCAGTTGCACCTTCGTCAGGGGCCAGCGGGCAATAAACTCACTGACAAACTCACCAAACCATGTTTCAGCCATAAATACCGGTGCGCTGACGCGCAGCATTCCCTGTGGGCTTTCCTGGGCGGCCATCACCACCGCTCTGGCCCGTTCCCCCTGCGCCACCAGCGCCCGACACTCGACGGCAAACTGTTCTCCTGCTGCAGTCAGGGCCAGACGCCGCGTGGTTCGCTGGATCAGCCGCACGCCAAGGCGCTCTTCCAGCGCTGTCATTCGTCGACTTAATACCGATTTCGACACGCCCGCACGCAGCGCTGCCTGGCTGTAACTGCCTTCATCGGCAATCAGGGCAAAGTAGTAGTAATCATTCCAGTCGATCATGATTGTTCTATTTTCACAACAATGAAGTTCAATTTTGTCTATTTAATTACCATATCAACAACAGTTAAACTTCTCTCATCGCAAAAATGAGAGCAACCCCATGAAAATTCTCCATATCGACAGCAGCCCAATGCTTAAACATTCAAGTTCGCGGAAATTAAGCCAGGCGTTGGTTGAAGCGCTTTCCCAACGCTTCCCGCAAGCCTCAATTATTCATCGCGACGTTGGCCTGACACCGCCGCCCCATTTGCGTGAAGAAACCTTTCTGGCGCTTTGCGGTAAAGCAGAGTGCAGGAACACACAAATTCAGCAAGAGGTGAATGATATTCACGCCGCTATTGAAGAGCTGGCATCGTGCGATGTGCTCATTATTGGCGCGCCGATGATTAATCACAGCGTTTCATCCGGCCTCAAAACCTGGATAGATCAGGTCTGTCAGGCTGGTTTAACGTTTCGTTTTACCCCGGCAGGCGCCGTTGGGTTACTGACGGATAAACCCACATTTATTGTCTCGACGCGCGGCGGTATCTATTGCGACGAGGCACATCTGGCACTGGATCATCAGGAAAGCTATCTGCAAACCACGCTGAAATTAATGGGAATTAGCAGCACGTCTATTTTGCGCGCCGAAGGCGTCGACAAAACCCAGCCGGGGCGCGAACTTGCTGAGAGAAATGCATTAGCGCAAATCCCTGATCTCATTACACAAGTATTTAATCATCTTTAATATAAAAGGAGTTATTATGTCTATTAAGCAAAATTTATTTGCTGCGCTGTTTCTTTGCACTCTCACTGGACACGCATTTGCAGCAACCGAGATACAAAAACCGGACAATAACCTTGAACAGCTATCAAAAGTGAGCATGTCTACACACAATAGCAATCCAGCGGGTGTTGAAAGTCAAATCAAAGAAAAGGCGGAAGAGTTACAAGCCAGCAATTATTACATCAGTTCTTTCTCCGGTAAAAATTATATCCACGCCACTGTGATTTTCTATAAATAATCACCCTATTTAACGGGAGCATAGAATTATTCTATGCCCCGCTACCAAAACGAAATCAAAAATGAAAAAGCTAATCTTACAGGTACGTTGATTTGCTTTGTCGCATGCCTTATTTTTTTTCGTCCGTGGCTATTTTTCGTGAAAAGCCAATCACGCCAGTATGGTTCTTACGGCAAAATATGTTCTTTTTTACGGGGACCATTGCATGGTGTTTGATGACGCTGACGATGTGTTTATCGTTGCGTTCATCATGGCTTAACAAGGTGCCGGGCATCGGCATTACCCTCTTTATAGCCCAGCTTGAGTATCTGAGCCAGCATGGTGCGTCCCCTGTTCCTGTAGATCTCTGGTATTGCATCAGCCGAGGCGAGGATGCCTGGTATGTTGATAAACTTACCTCACTTTGTATCCTTGCTGGTGTCACACTGCATCTGCTTGATGCGCATAAAGGTGAGTACCTACAGGTGCAAAATCTGACTGATAAAATAGCAGATAGATGCGATACCCATTTCTGGTTTTGCGGCCCACAGAGTGTTGCCAAAGCGCTCGGCAAAGGATTACGTGAAAATGGTATTGCCAACCAAAATTTCCACTATGACCGCTTTTGTATGCGTTAAATACTCTGTACCCAAAGCAAAATTATGTCATAGTTCGGCATGAGAATATTTGAGGAGCAGGTTAGAGAAATGAAACGCCCGGACTACAGGACATTACAGGCACTGGATGCGGTGATACGTGAACGAGGATTTGAGCGCGCGGCACAAAAGTTGTGCATTACGCAATCAGCCGTCTCACAACGCATTAAGCAGCTGGAAAATATGTTCGGGCAGCCGCTGTTGGTGCGTACTGTTCCCCCACGCCCGACAGAACAAGGGCAAAAATTACTGGCACTGCTTCGCCAGGTCGAGCTGCTGGAAGAAGAGTGGCTGGGCGATGAACAAACGGGTTCCACCCCACTACTGCTCTCGCTGGCAGTCAACGCCGACAGTCTGGCAACCTGGTTGCTTCCGGCACTGGCTCCTGTACTGGCTGATTCGCCCATTCGCCTGAACTTACAGGTGGAAGATGAAACTCGCACCCAGGAACGCCTGCGTCGTGGTGAAGTGGTCGGCGCGGTGAGTATTCAACATCAGGCGCTGCCTAGTTGCCTGGTTGATAAACTTGGCGCGCTCGACTATCTGTTCGTCAGCTCCAAACCGTTTGCCGAGAAATACTTCCCCAACGGAGTAAGCCGCTCTGCGCTGCTCAAAGCACCGGTAGTCGCCTTTGACCATCTTGACGATATGCATCAGGCATTTTTGCAGCAAAACTTCGATCTGCCGCCAGGTAGCGTACCGTGCCATATCGTTAACTCGTCCGAAGCCTTCGTGCAACTCGCTCGTCAGGGTACAACCTGCTGTATGATCCCACACCTGCAAATTGAAAAAGAATTGGCCAGCGGAGAGTTGATTGACCTGACGCCCGGGCTATTCCAACGGCGAATGCTCTACTGGCATCGCTTTGCCCCAGAAAGCCGCATGATGCGTAAAGTCACTGATGCTTTGCTCGACTATGGTCACAAAGTGCTTCGTCAGGATTAATCAATCAGTTAACGTCTGGTAGCACATATCAGGCGTTTTTCTTTTTTCCTTTTTTATTCTTTGAATAACGTCACAAAACAGACAAATCTCACACGGCAAAAAAAGACGCCCCATTACATTTTTTTTGCTGGCGACAAACCCGTATAAAAAGCTCACCGTAAGCGCAAACCCCCTAATTTTTATTGCGTTTTATGGAGCAAATAATGTCAAACGTGCAAGAGTGGCAACAGCTTGCCAACAAGGAGTTGAGCCGTCGGGAGAAAACCGTCGACTCGCTGGTTCAGCAAACGGCGGAAGGGATCGCCATCAAGCCACTGTATACCGAAGCCGATCTCGACAATCTGGAAGTGACCGGTACCCTTCCTGGCTTGCCGCCCTACGTTCGTGGTCCCCGCGCCACTATGTATACCGCCCAACCGTGGACCATCCGTCAGTATGCCGGTTTCTCGACAGCAAAAGAGTCCAACGCTTTTTATCGCCGTAACCTGGCTGCCGGGCAAAAAGGTCTTTCCGTAGCATTTGACCTTGCCACTCACCGTGGCTATGACTCCGATAACCCGCGCGTGGCGGGCGATGTTGGCAAAGCGGGCGTCGCTATCGACACCGTAGAAGATATGAAGGTGCTATTCGACCAAATCCCGCTGGATAAAATGTCGGTTTCGATGACCATGAACGGTGCAGTCCTGCCAGTGCTGGCCTTTTATATCGTGGCGGCAGAAGAGCAAGGCGTTCCCCCTGATAAACTGACGGGTACAATTCAGAACGATATCCTCAAAGAGTACCTCTGCCGCAATACCTATATTTACCCACCGAAACCTTCTATGCGCATTATCGCTGACATTATCGCCTGGTGTTCCGGCAATATGCCGCGCTTCAATACCATTAGTATCAGCGGCTACCACATGGGCGAAGCTGGTGCGAACTGCGTGCAACAGGTGGCGTTTACTCTCGCCGATGGGATTGAGTACATCAAAGCCGCTCTCTCTGCTGGCTTAAAAATTGATGACTTCGCCCCGCGCCTGTCATTCTTCTTTGGTATCGGCATGGACCTGTTTATGAACGTCGCCATGCTGCGCGCCGCACGTTATCTCTGGAGCGAAGCAGTAAGCGGATTTGGCGCCAAAGATCCGAAATCGCTGGCGCTGCGCACCCACTGTCAAACCTCCGGCTGGAGTCTCACCGAACAGGATCCCTATAACAACGTTATCCGCACCACAATTGAAGCGTTGGCAGCCACCCTTGGCGGAACTCAGTCGCTGCATACAAATGCCTTTGACGAAGCGCTTGGTCTGCCGACCGATTTTTCGGCACGTATTGCCCGTAACACCCAGATCATTATTCAGGAAGAGTCTGAACTCTGTCGCACCGTCGATCCACTGGCCGGTTCTTATTACGTTGAGTCGCTAACCGATCAGATCGTGAAACAGGCCAGAGCCATCATTGATCAGATCGACGAAGCCGGAGGCATGGCGAAGGCGATCGAAGCAGGTCTGCCAAAACGGATGATCGAAGAAGCGTCTGCCCGTGAACAGTCGTTGATCGACCAGGGTAAACGCGTGATCGTCGGCGTCAACAAGTACAAGCTGGATCACGAAGATGAAACTGATGTCCTTGAAATCGACAACGTGATGGTACGTAACGAGCAAATTGCTTCGCTGGAACGCATTCGCGCCTCCCGTGATGATGCCGCCGTAACTACCGCGCTGAACGCCTTGACTCACGCTGCACAGCATAACGAAAACCTGCTGGCTGCCGCTGTTAATGCGGCTCGCGTTCGCGCGACGCTGGGTGAAATATCCGATGCGCTGGAAGCCGCTTTTGATCGTTATCTGGTACCGAGCCAGTGTGTTACTGGCGTCATTGCGCAAAGCTATCATCAGTCGGAAAAATCAGCCTTCGAGTTTGATGCAATTGTTGCGCAAACGGAGCAGTTCCTCGCGAATAATGGCCGTCGCCCACGCATTCTGATCGCCAAAATGGGACAAGATGGACACGATCGCGGGGCGAAAGTCATTGCCAGCGCCTATTCCGATCTTGGTTTCGACGTTGATTTAAGTCCTATGTTCTCCACGCCGGAAGAGATCGCCCGCCTGGCAGTGGAAAACGATGTTCATGTGGTGGGCGCGTCCTCGCTTGCAGCTGGACATAAAACGCTGATCCCGGAACTGGTTGAAGCCCTGAAAAAATGGGGGCGCGAAGATATTTGCGTGGTCGCCGGTGGCGTTATTCCGCCGCAAGATTATGCCTTCCTGCAAGAGCGTGGCGTGGCGGCGATTTACGGCCCTGGTACTCCCATGCTCGACAGCGTGCGTGATGTGCTAAACCGGATTAGCCAACATCATGATTAACGAAGCCACGCTGACAGACAGCATTCGGCGCCTACGTCTGGGTGAGCGTGCTACGCTCGCCCAGGCCATGACGCTGGTTGAAAGCCGCCACTCTCGCCATCAGGCACTCAGCACTCAACTGCTTGATGCCATCATGCCGTTTTGTGGTAACGCCCTGCGACTGGGCGTTACCGGCACGCCAGGAGCAGGAAAAAGTACCTTTCTTGAAGCCTTCGGCATGTTACTGATTCACCAGGGGCTTAAGGTCGCAGTGATTGCCGTCGATCCCAGCAGCCCTGTAACCGGTGGCAGCATCCTTGGGGATAAAACTCGTATGACCGAACTGGCGCGTGCCGATGCAGCGTTTATTCGCCCGGTTCCGTCATCTGGTCACCTTGGCGGCGCCAGTCAGCGGGCGCGGGAGTTAATGCTGTTATGTGAAGCGGCGGGTTATGACGTGGTGATCGTTGAAACCGTCGGCGTCGGGCAGTCAGAAACGGAAGTCGCCCGCATGGTGGACTGCTTTATCTCGCTACAGATTGCCGGTGGCGGCGATGATCTCCAGGGCATTAAAAAGGGTTTGATGGAGATGGCAGATCTGATTGTCATCAACAAAGATGATGGTGATAACCACACGAATGTCGCCATTGCCCGCCATATGTACGAAAGCGTTCTGCATATTCTGCGTCGAAAATATGACGAATGGCAGCCCCAGGTCCTCACCTGTAGTGCACTGGAAAAATGCGGCATCGATGAGATTTGGCGCGCAATTATCGATTTCAAAACCGCACTGACCACCAGCGGTCGTTTACAACAGGTGCGGCAACAACAATCGATGGAATGGTTGCGTAAACAGACCGAAGAAGAGGTGCTGCACCACCTGTTCACTAATGAAGATTTCGATCGCTATTACAGCCAAACGCTATTAGCGGTCAAAAATAATATGCTCTCGCCGCGCACAGGTTTACGGCAGCTCAGTGATTTTATCCAGACTCAGTATTTTAATTAAGGGAATTTTTATGTCTTATCAGTATGTTAATGTAACCATCATCAGCAAAGTGGCGGTCATTGAGTTTAACTATACCCGCAAACTCAATGCGTTAAGTAAAGTCTTTATTGATGATTTGATTCAGGCATTAAACGATCTCAACCGTCCAGAAATCCGCTGCATCATTCTGCGCGCCCCAAGTGGTTCCAAAGTCTTTTCCGCAGGTCACGACATTCATGAGTTGCCATCAGGAGGTCGCGATCCGCTCTCTTACGATGATCCACTACGTCAAATTACCCGCGTGATCCAAAAATGCCCTAAACCGGTAATTTCGATGGTCGAAGGTAGCGTCTGGGGTGGCGCATTTGAAATGATCATGAGTTCTGATCTGATCATCGCCGCCAGTACTTCTACCTTCTCAATGACGCCAGTCAACCTGGGCGTACCGTATAACCTGGTGGGGATCCACAACCTGACTCGCGACGCGGGTTTCCACATTGTCAAAGAGCTGATTTTTACCGCTTCGCCAATCACCGCCCAACGCGCGCTGGCTGTTGGCATTCTCAACCACGTTGTTGAGGCCGACGAACTGGAAGATTTCACCTTACAAATGGCTCACCACATTTCCGAAAAAGCACCGTTAGCCATTGCAGTAATCAAGGAAGAGCTGCGCGTACTGGGTGAAGCACACACCATGAATTCAGATGAATTTGAGCGTATTCAAGGGATGCGTCGGGCGGTTTATGACAGCGAAGATTATCAGGAAGGTATGAACGCCTTCCTGGAAAAACGTAAACCTAATTTCGTCGGTCATTAATGATCCACGAACTAAGGAGCAAAGGATGAATATTACCCGGACAAGGATGACCGCCGATGAAGCGGCGGAAATTATCCAGCACAACGATATGGTGGCATTCAGTGGTTTTACCCCTGCGGGTTCGCCCAAGGCTCTTCCTGTCGCCATTGCCCGTCGCGCCAATGAACAACATGAGGCGAAAAAACCGTATCAAATTCGCCTGCTGACCGGAGCGTCGATTAGTGCCGCCGCCGATGACATTCTCTCTGAAGCTGACGCCGTTTCATGGCGCGCGCCATATCAGACATCATCGGGATTACGTAAAAAGATCAATCAGGGGGCGGTTAGTTTTGTTGATCTGCATTTGAGCGAAGTGGCGCAAATGGTCAACTACGGCTTTTTCGGCGACATTGATGTTGCGGTAATTGAAGCCTCAGCCCTCGCTCCGGATGGTCGCGTCTGGTTAACCAGTGGGATCGGTAATGCCCCGACCTGGTTGCTGCGTGCAAAGAAAGTGATCATTGAGCTCAATCATTATCACGACCCTCGCGTCGCAGAACTGGCGGATATTGTGACTCCTGGTGCACCACCGCGGCGCAATAGCGTTTCGATCTTCCATGCGATGGATCGCGTCGGTACACGTTATGTACAAATCGATCCGAAAAAAATTGTCGCCGTCGTGGAAACCAACTTACCTGATGCAGGTAACTCGCTGGATAAACAAAATCCCATGTGCCAGCAAATCGCCGACAATGTGATCACCTTTTTGTTGCGTGAAATGGCGCAGGGGCGCATTCCGCGGGAATTTCTGCCACTGCAAAGTGGGGTAGGCAACATCAATAATGCGGTAATGGCGCGCCTGGGTGAAAACCAGGATATTCCTCCGTTTATGATGTATTCGGAAGTGCTACAGGAGTCTGTGGTTCATCTTCTGGAAACCGGTAAAATTACCGGCGCCAGCGCCTCCAGTCTGACAATTTCTGCCGACTCACTGCGCAAGATTTACGCCAATATGGATTACTTCGCCAGCCGCATTGTGTTACGTCCGCAGGAGATTTCCAATAACCCAGAAATTATCCGCCGCCTTGGTGTTATCGCTCTGAATGTCGGCCTCGAGTTTGATATTTACGGACACGCCAACTCAACGCACGTAGTCGGCGTTAATTTAATGAATGGTATCGGTGGTAGCGGCGATTTTGAACGCAATGCTTACTTGTCGATCTTTATGGCGCCATCTATCGCCAGGGAAGGTAAAATCTCAACCATCGTGCCTATGTGCAGCCATGTTGATCACAGCGAACACAGCGTGAAAGTGATCATCACAGAACAAGGGATCGCCGACTTGCGTGGCCTCTCTCCACTTCAGCGCGCGCGCACAATCATCGATAACTGCGCGCATCCTATGTACCGTGACTATCTGCATCGCTATCTGGAGAATGCGCCCGGCGGGCATATTCACCACGATCTTAGCCACGTTTTCGATCTGCATCGTAATTATCTCGAAACTGGCTCAATGCTGGGTTAATCGCTCGTACCGTCACGATCTTCAGCAATTTGCTGTAGCAGCGTGGCGGTATAGCGATGATTTTTCAGTGAATAAAGATATTCCTGCATATACATTGGCGTATGCGGTGCATCAAAATATTTCAACGTAGCTGGGTTCACCAGCCGCCATGCAAAATGTGGGATCACCGTAAGAAAATGTCCATGCTCAACGGCGCTGATTTTGGCCATAAAACTGTATGGGCGATAAATAATTGTTGGATTGATCCCACAAGGGCGCATGTTCGCATCAATCATCGCTTCATAATTAGCACGGTTTTGAAAGCGCATCTGTAACCAGGGCAGCTCCTGTAATAACTCCTGCTCCTGACGCTCTTCATAACGGCGAGAAACGAGAAACCCCAGTCGTAGCGGCGGTAGTTCACTCATTGTTAGATTATCCAACCCCTGTACACGAGCGGAAACATGCTGCGGAGAGATAATAAAATCAAGCTGACGATAGAACAGATTGTCGATAACCTCATTTTCGCTGAACTCAACCGGCTGGGCCGTCACACCTTCATACTTATCCCCCAGGCTAATTAACTGATCAAAAATAATCGTCGGATAAGTATTATCGATACCAATCACAATTTCACGAGAACGACGTCCGGAATTATGAATTTCATTATCGATAGCAGAAAGCCGTTGGTAAACCGGGAAGAGTTTTTGATAAAGCTCCTGCCCGGCTTTATTAAGACTGATATTATTATCTTTACGGGTAAATAATGTATAACCAATTTGTTCCTCCAGGGCGGAAATACTTTTGCCGAACGGTGAAGCAGTCATATGTAACTTTTCTGCCGCCCGGGCAATATTATTGGTTTGCGCTAATAAAATAAAATTGCGCATCTTTTTCGAAATAAAAATATCCATCGCCGCTTCCTCCAAACATCCCTGTCCGCTTAACCGTTTCAGTCAGTTCATCCTTAATGAAATCGCAAGCAAAAATAGGTGCTTACGTCATGGTTTTACAGAAAATTACAGAAAAAAGAGGCGATATCAGATAAAGACATTAGCCCGACAAATAAGTCGGGCTACAAGTATTATTGTGCGGCAGGTGTTTTAGCGGGCTGTTGATCCACTGGTTCTAACTGGAAGACCACATCGACCTGATCATCAAACTGAATAGCGGCCTGCTCGTAAGTTTCCTGGGCGGAAACCGGCGCGGCATCGGCTTTCATCATGCGTACCATTGGGCTGGGCTGATAATTGGAAACATGGTAGCGCACGCTATATACCGGCCCCAGTTTGCGATTAAAGCCGTTCGCCAGCTCCTGAGCCTGATGAATCGCGTTATCAATCGCTGCCTTACGCGCTTTGTCTTTATAGGCATCCGGCTGCGCCACGCCCAACGACACAGAACGAATTTCGTTGAGTCCGGCCTTCAACGCGCCATCCAGCAAGGAATTCAGTTTGTCTAACTGACGAAGCGTGACTTCCACCGTTCTCACGGCACGGTAGCCTTTCAGGATACTTTTACCATCCTGGTAATCGTAGTCTGGCTGGGTACGCAAATTCGCGGAACTGATATCTTTTTTCGCGATCTGATTGAGTTCAAGGAAAGAGATATATTGCGCGACGCGCTCATCCGCCTGCTTCTTGGCAGACGCGGCATCCTTCGCCGTCACGTTAACTTCAATAGCAAGAATAGCGATATCAGGCACCGCATCAACGCTTGCCGTTCCTGAAGTGACAATGTGCGGACCATCCGGTAGTTCATTGGCCTGTACTGCCATCCCGCTGAAACCCATCAATGCCGCCAGGGCGATAACTTTGAACTTCACGTTAGTCTCTCCGTGTTAATTGACTTGCCCAAAATTCAGGACCTCTGGAGGCAAGCTTAGCGTCTCTGTTTTATTTTTCCATCAGATAGCGCCTAACTGAACAAGGCTTGTGCATGAGCAATACCATCTTTCGCCAGTTGCAGAGCAATAAACCACATAACGCAGCCCACCACAAAATTGATGATGCGCTGTGCTTTTGCCGTGCGCAGACGCGGTGCCAGGCAGGCCGCTAATAACGCCAGGCCAAAAAACCACAGGAAAGAGGCGCTAATCGTCCCGAGCGCAAACCAACGTTTTGGCTCGACATCAAGCTGCCCGCCCAGGCTGCCCAATACCACAAAGGTATCCAGGTAAACATGCGGATTCAGCCAGGTTACCGCCAGCATAGTGGCAATAATTTTCCAACGTCCCTGCTTCCTCACTTCAGCACTGACCAGCTCAATATTACTGCTCATCGCCGTTTTAAAAGCACCAAAGCCATACCACAGCAAGAAAGCCACACCGCCCCAGGTCACCAGCGCCAGCAACCACGGTGACTGCATCAATAACGCGCTACCACCAAAAATCCCGGCGCAAATCAGGACCAAATCGCTCATCGCGCAGAGCAAGGCAATCATAATGTGGTACTGGCGGCGAATGCCCTGATTCATCACAAAAGCATTTTGTGGGCCGAGCGGCAGGATCATAGCCGCACCAAGTGCAAGGCCTTGAAAGTAATAAGATATCACGTAATTTATTCCGGGCTAATTATCTGATGCGCAGACTATAGCGCGGGAATAACATTAGGGATAATTGATAATATTAATATAGTATAAGTTTAATTAATAAACTGAGGGAACAGATATGCACTACCGACAATTACTCCCCTTTCTTTTATCAGGATTACTTCTGATATCTCCCCCCAATTTTGCCACAGAAAAAATCCTGCGCTATACCGATCATGAACCCTTTGGTGGAATGCGTACCCAACTGATTCAAGAGACATTTTTTGCAGAAATTGAAAAAGAGTCGCAGGGACGTTTGAAAATTGAACCACACTGGAACGGTGAAACCGCCATCAGCTATGATGCACTGGCGACGATAAGCGATGGCGGCAAAGCTGATATGGGTATAGTGGTGCCGGAATACACAGCGAAACAATTACCGCTTCATCAAATCTTCAAGAGCTTTGCTATTGGCCCGGATCATGGAGCCAGTCAGGTTGAATTCTTTCGTCGCGTATATGCGGAAATTCCCGAATTTAACGCTGAACTTGAGCGTAACAATGTCGTGAACTTACAATTTTTCCTTGGCTACCCGGTAGGCTTTTTTTCCACCAAACCCATTCAGACATTAACCGATCTTCAGGGAACCACCTGGCGCACAGCCAGTTTCTGGCATCGGGCTTATTTAAGTCATACGGGAGCAAAAACCGTAACCTTACCGTGGAATGAGCAAATCACAACAGCCCTCCGTGACGGGCAACTCGATGGCTTAATGGTCAATCTCGATAGCGGATATGACATCCATGCTGAACGTGCTGCGCCGAATGTGTTGCTATCTCCTTCGCTCTGGCTCGGCCATGTTTATCTTTTGACGATGAATAAACACACCTGGGAAAGCCTCAGTACTCAAGATCGCGAGGCGATTCAACGAGCAGCCATTACAACCCAGAAGGCGCTAGGCCAGGCATTAGATAACAATCTGATCAACATGGTAAAAACGCTCGAGCAGGAAGGTGTACATGTTCGCTATCTGAAAAAATCAGAACTGGACGCCTGGCAGAAAGCGATTGATTATCAGCAAGAGCAAACTCAGTGGGTAGAAAAGCAAAAGACTGAAGGCGTGGACAATGCCGGGGAAGTCATACAAAAAGTTGCCAATATACTTGATGAAACAATGCGTTAATTGGGTAATGCGCCCATAACTTCTATGGGCGCTTTACATGATTAACGTGTTACCGCTTCGCGCTCTTTATTTTCTTTCACTCGCTTGAAGTTCACATCCATTTGCGGATACGGGAAGCTGATACCTGCGGCATCAAACTCGCGTTTAATACGTTCCAGCACATCCCAGTAAACGTTTTGCAGATCGCCGCTGTTGCTCCAGACACGGACGACGAAATTAATCGACGATGCACCAAGTTCGTTCAGGCGTACGGTCATTTCGCGATCTTTCAGAATACGATCGTCAGACTGAATAATATCGGTCAGGATTTGCTTAACCTGATCGATATCGGAATCATACGCCACGCCAATAATAAATTCGTTGCGGCGTGCAGGCTCACGGGAGAAGTTAATAATATTTCCGGCAATAATTTTTCCGTTCGGAATAACAATTATTTTACCGTCTGCAGTACGCATGGTGGTGGAGAAAATCTGTACGCTCTGCACTGTACCGGCAACACCGCCGAGGTCGACATATTCACCGGCACGGAACGGGCGGAACAGCACCAGCAACACGCCAGCGGCCAGGTTAGACAGAGAACCCTGCAACGCCAAACCTACAGCCAAACCTGCGGCACCCAGCACGGCGATAACCGATGCGGTTTGAACGCCCACGCGACCTAACGCTGCGATCAGCGTAAAGGCAATAATCGCATATCGGGCTAATGCAGAGATAAAATCAGCAACGGTGGCATCTATGTTACGGGAGATCATCAGGCGATTCACCGCGTTGGAGATCATCCGCGCGATAATCAAACCAATGATGATGATCGCGAGAGCCGCCACGATGTTTACAGCATAACTCAGCAACAGCGCCTGGTTGTTCACCAACCAGGAACCTGCACCGTGTATGCTATCGACAACATTCAAATCTTCCATTCAATATTCCTTTTCAACTGACTCAAAATGGAGAAATACACTCCGCCGCCTTATGACGGGCTGTCTGACAAGGGTAAACAATAAAGCATAATTTTGCCAAATAGATCACAGATTTCTTAGGTGCATCACCTTGCTTTTGGCGAAAAAATCCCCTCTATCCTGGCGGCCTCAGATTGTTGACAAAGTGCGCTTTGTTCATGCCGGATGCGGCGTGAACGCCTTATCCAGCCTACGCAAGCATGCAAATTCAATATATTGCAGAGATCACGTAGGCCTGATAAGCGCAGCGCATCAGGCAATTTTGCTTTTGGCGAAAAAAAGACCCGCAGAGCGGGCCTTGAGAAAAGCAGAAAGGAATATCTTACAGAACGTCGATCGCGTTCAGTTCCTGGAATGCTTTTTCCAGACGAGCGATCATTGAAGTCTGACCGGCACGCAGCCATACGCGCGGATCGTAGTATTTCTTGTTCGGCTGATCTTCGCCTTTCGGGTTGCCCAGCTGGCCCTGCAGGTAAGCTTCGTTCGCTTTGTAGTAGTTCAGAACACCTTCCCAGGTCGCCCATTGGGTGTCGGTATCGATGTTCATTTTAACTACACCGTAGCTTACGGAGTCTTTGATTTCCTGAGCAGTAGAACCGGAACCGCCGTGGAATACGAAGTTCAGGCTGTTGTGCGGCAGGTTGTGTTTCTTGGAAACATATTCCTGAGAGTCGCGCAGGATGGTCGGGGTCAGAACGACGTTACCCGGCTTGTATACGCCGTGTACGTTACCGAAGGAAGCTGCGATGGTGAAGCGCGGGCTGATTTTGCTCAACTCGGTGTATGCGTAATCAACGTCTTCCGGCTGGGTGTACAGTGCAGAAGCGTCCATGTGGCTGTTGTCCACGCCGTCTTCTTCACCACCAGTGCAACCCAGTTCGATTTCCAGAGTCATGCCGATTTTGGACATGCGCTCCAGGTATTTAGAGCAGATTTCGATGTTCTCTTGCAGAGATTCTTCAGACAGGTCGATCATGTGAGAAGAGAACAGCGGCTTACCAGTAGCAGCGAAGTGTTTTTCACCCGCGTCCAGCAGACCGTCGATCCACGGCAGCAGTTTCTTCGCGCAGTGGTCGGTATGCAGGATAACCGGAACACCATAGTGTTCAGCCATCTGGTGAACGTGATGCGCACCAGAGATCGCCCCCAGGATAGCAGCGCCCTGCGGAACGTCAGATTTCACGCCTTTACCAGCGATAAAGGAAGCACCACCGTTGGAGAACTGAACGATAACCGGCGCTTTAACTTTAGCAGCGGTTTCCAGTACGGCGTTGATGGAGTCAGTACCGACGCAGTTTACTGCTGGCAGTGCGAAGTTGTTTTCTTTTGCTACCTGGAAAACTTTCTGTACGTCATCACCAGTGATTACGCCAGGTTTTACGAAATCAAAAATCTTAGACATGTCTCTTGTCCTGTATCGTCGGGCTGTAGAAAAAGTGCGTGCTACATGAGCGCGCTGAAACAAGGGCAGGTTTCCCTGCCCTGTGATTTTTTACTTCTTAGCGCGCTCTTCGAGCATCGCTACTGCAGGCAGTACTTTACCTTCCACGAATTCGAGGAATGCGCCGCCGCCAGTGGAGATGTAGGAGATTTTGTCAGCAATGCCGAACAGGTCGATTGCTGCCAGAGTGTCACCGCCACCAGCGATGGAGAACGCTTCGCTGTCTGCGATAGCGTTAGCCACGATTTCAGTACCTTTACGGAAGTTCGGGAATTCGAACACGCCAACCGGGCCGTTCCACAGAATGGTTTTCGCATTCTTCAGGATTTCAGCCAGTTCCTGAGCGGAAGCGTCGCCGATATCCAGGATCTGCTCGTCAGCTTTCACGTCGTTAACAGATTTCAGAGTAGCCGGAGCAGTTTCAGAGAACTCGGTTGCTACGCGAACATCAGACGGAACCGGAATGTTGCAGGTAGTCAGCAGACGTTTAGCTTCGTCAACCAGGTCAGCTTCGTACAGGGATTTACCCACATCGTGGCCTTGTGCCGCGATAAAGGTGTTAGCGATACCACCACCAACGATCAGCTGGTCAGCGATTTTAGACAGGGAGTCCAGAACGGTCAGTTTGGTAGAAACTTTAGAACCACCAACGATAGCCACCATCGGACGAGCCGGTTCTTTCAGCGCTTTACCCAACGCGTCCAGTTCAGCTGCCAGCAGCGGACCTGCGCACGCAACGTCTGCGAACTTACCGATACCGTGAGTAGAAGCCTGCGCACGGTGAGCAGTACCGAATGCGTCCATTACGAATACGTCGCACAGTGCAGCGTATTTTTTGGACAGGGTTTCGTCGTCTTTCTTCTCGCCTTTGTTGAAGCGAACGTTTTCCAGAACAACCAGTTCACCTTCAGCAACGTCAACGCCGTCGAGGTAATCTTTAACCAGGCGAACCGGGTTAGACAGTTTTTCTTTCAGGTAGTTAACAACCGGCAGCAGAGAGAATTCTTCGTTGTACTCGCCTTCGGTAGGACGACCCAGGTGGGAAGTGACCATCACTTTTGCGCCTTGTTTCAGGGCCAGTTCGATGGTTGGCAGAGAAGCACGGATACGCGCGTCGCTGGTTACTTTCCCGTCTTTTACTGGTACGTTCAGATCCGCACGGATAAATACACGTTTCCCAGCAAGATCCAGATCGGTCATCTTAATTACAGACATGGTGAATCCTCTCGTTGATTCTAAAAGTTTTGCAGACGCGCACGCGTCTTACCTGAAAGCAACAGCGGCCATGGCTAACGTTGTGTCTAGCATTCGGTTAGCAAAGCCCCATTCGTTATCGCACCAGACCAACGTTTTGATCAGGTGTGCGCCACTGACCCGGGTTTGAGTGCCATCGACAATGGCACTGTGCGGATCGTGGTTAAAATCTATCGAGACTAACGGCAATTCCGTATAGTCAACTATACCATGAAATGCACCTTGTGCTGCTTTTTGCAGCAACTGGTTGACTTCATTGGCTTTTACAGGTTTCTTCACCGTCACGCTTAAATCGATTGCCGTCACATTAATGGTTGGCACACGCACCGCAATCGCTTCAAAACGATCGTTAAACTGCGGAAAAAATCGTGTGATACCCGCGGCCAGTTTGGTATCGACCGGAATGATCGACTGACTGGCTGCCCGGGTGCGGCGCAGGTCAGGATGGTACGCATCAATAACCTGTTGATCGTGCATGGCGGAGTGAATTGTGGTCACAGTGCCGGACTCAATACCGTACGCATCATCTAACAATTTGATGACGGGAATTATGCAATTCGTGGTACAGGAAGCGTTAGAAACGATGCGGTGTTCCGCACGAAGTTGATCCTGATTGACGCCATAAACAACCGTAGCGTCAAGATCGTTACTGCCAGGATGTGAAAAGAGCACTTTTTTGGCCCCGGCGGCAATGTGCGCTTCGCCATGCTCGCGGGTGCCATATACGCCGGTGCAGTCGAGAACCACATCAACACCGAGTTCACGCCAGGGAAGCGATTGCAGTGAGCGTTCATGCAATACGCGGATGGCATCGTCACCAACAAAAAGTTGGTCGCGTTCCTCACGGACTTCCCATGCAAAACGGCCATGGCTGGTGTCATATTTCAACAAATGCGCCATGCCCGCAGCATCCGCCAATTCGTTGATTGCCACCACGGTAATTTCCGCCCGACGTCCTGATTCATACAAAGCACGAACCACATTACGCCCGATGCGACCGAAGCCATTTATCGCTACGCGTACGGTCATAGATCTCCTGCAAGGCTTTCCCTGAGCAAATTTGCCAGACAGAGTAATCCAGCAAATCGTTCGGGGAAACCTTACCTGTCGCAAACTGCGACTGATTGGTTAATTGTCGAACATTTAATCGACTGAAACGCTTCAGCTAGGATAAGCGAAACATGGAATAAAAGGAATGATTGTCCAGTCAAAGAAGACAATTATCTGACTTACGTCACATTTTCAGGCCTGATGCGTTGGAATTTATTCCACTTTTGCAGAATCACGAATAAGCGTAGCAAAATCTTTTCGTTGTGCCGTCACAAACCCTGATTTATATCAGAATATGACTGATACAGCGTCGATATCATCCGCAATACGTCCGAGTTTCGGAGTACTCCAATGATGACATTGCCCTACCCTTATTCTTCCTCCGCACGCTTTTACACGCTGCGCCTGCTCCCCGGGCAGGAAGTTCTCTCCCTATTACATTCCTTCGCGCAACAGCAACAGCTCCACGCCGCATGGATTGCCGGTTGTACCGGCAGTCTAACTGACGTCGCCTTGCGCTATGCCGGGCAAGAAAACACCACTCTCCTCAGTGGAAAATTTGAAGTGATCGCACTGAACGGCACGCTGGAACACACTGGCGAGCATCTTCATCTCTGCGTTTCGGACCCACACGGCGCGATGCTTGGCGGCCACATGATGCCTGGCTGTACCGTTCGTACCACGCTTGAACTGGTGATCGGCAGCCTTGAGGAACTGGCGTTTAGCCGCCAGCCTTGCGCGCTTTCTGGTTACGACGAGTTGCATATTTCCCCCATTAAATAACTATTTTCAGAGAGGTTTTCTTATGGCGCGTCGCCACTTTTCCAGTCAGGCTCTGGTGCTGATCGTTATCTCTATCGCCATCAACATGATCGGCGGTCAACTTGCCAGCATGGTTAAATTACCTATTTTTCTCGACTCAATCGGTACACTTATTAGCGCGGTACTACTTGGCCCGGTTATTGGAATGTTGACCGGCTTACTAACCAATTTACTCTGGGGATTACTGACTGACCCAATCGCCGCGGCGTTTGCTCCTGTGGCAATGGTTATTGGTCTGGTTGCAGGTTGGCTGGCGCGGGCGGGTTGGTTTCGCACTCTGCCGAAAGTCATTGTCAGCGGCGTGATGATTACCCTGGCGGTCACCGTCGTTGCTGTGCCACTCCGTACTGCGCTGTTCGGCGGCGTGACAGGAAGCGGAGCCGATTTGTTCGTCGCCTGGATGCACTCGATGGGGCAAAACCTGGTGGAGTCGGTGGCAATTACGGTAATGGGCGCGAACCTGGTCGACAAAATTCTCACGGCGGTGATTGTCTGGCTTTTACTCCGACAACTGCCGATTCGCACCACTCGCCATTTTCCGGCAATGGCTGCCGTGCGCTAAATGCATCCGTTTACTTCCTTAACGCTGTGGGCGCTGGCGGCCTGCACTACGCTTATCCTGCCCGCACAGACAATATTGCCGGTCTATAGCGCGGCGACTTTTTTCTGTCTTATTGCGCTAAAGGCCACGCGGCGGCGAGCAAAATATGTCGCCTGGCTGATGTTCTCGCTGGGGGCCGGGCTATGGCTGGTGCACGGTGGCTGGCTGACTGAATGGCTAAGTGGCACACCGCGCTCTGCAGAACAGTGGGCGCATGCAATTACGCTCTGGCTGCGGATTCTGGCTATCGTTTCAACCTCGCAGTTGTGGATGCAATACGTCCCCGTGCAACGTTTTATCCGCGCTTTGTTTGCTTCTCGCCTGCCGCCGGGCGTCGCTTATCTTTTTGCCGGGCCGTTGTTGGTCGTGGAGCAATTAAAACGGCAATTAGCGATTATTCATGAAGCGCAGCGCGCTCGCGGCGTGCCGCTGGATGAGAGCTGGTATCAGCGTTTACGCGCGATGCCCGCGTTAATTATTCCGCTGACTCATAATGCGCTTAACGATCTGGCAGTCCGCGGTGCGGCGCTGGATATGCGGGCATTTCGAATCCACAACCGACGTACAACGTTGTGGGCGCCGCCTGATAGTAACCTGGAAAAAATGGCGCGTTACATCATGATCTTGCTGATGCTGGCAGAACCCGGAGTGTGGCTATGGTTACGTTAGAACAGTTTTGCTATTTCCCTGCACACTCAACAAATCCTCCGTTCATTTATGACTTTCACTATGCCAAACCGGGGATGATCGCCATCTTTGGTAACAACGGCTGTGGCAAAAGTACGCTGGCGCAACTGATGGCGGGCTGGTATCCGGATTTTCTGCCCGGAGAAATTGCAGGCACGGGAACGCTTCTCGGTACACCCATTGGGCAGCTCCCGCTTAATGAACAATCCGCCACTATCCAGCTCGTCCAGCAATCGCCCTATTTACAGCTCTCCGGTTGCACCTTTAGCGTGGAGGAAGAGATCGCGTTTGGGCCAGAAAACCTGTGTCTTGCTGAAGCAGAGATTATGGCGCGAATTGACGCTGCCCTGACCCTGGCTGAGTGCCTGCCGTTGCGCCATCGCCACCCTGCAACACTCTCCGGTGGGGAAACCCAACGCGTGGTGATTGCCTGCGCCATCGCCATGCAACCAAAGCTATTAATTCTTGATGAAGCCTTTAGCCGCCTGACGCCGCAGGCCAGCGAAATGTTGTTGCAGCGTTTGCAACACTGGGCGCTGGAACGCGGTTCGCTGGTTATTCTTTTTGAACGTCATCGCACACCTTTCCTGAACTATTGCCAACAAGCGTGGCAACTGCAAAACGGAGCGATCCAGCCATTATGTTAACGTTAAATCAGGTAACTTATCGCTGGCCTGGCGCGGCAACGGATTGTCTTTGCGATATTTCTCTGCAACTCAAACAAGGTGAATGGCTGGCGCTGACTGGCGACAATGGCGCGGGAAAATCGACACTGTTGCGAGTAATGGCCGGTCTTCTTACGCCCACAGCCGGTACGGTTATGCTGCAACAACAGGCGATGAAAAACCTGAAGAACCGCCAACGTGCGGCAAACATTGGCGTATTGTTTCAGGAAGCGGAAAACCAGTTGTTTCACAGTACCGTCGCCGAGGAAATCGCATTTGGCTTGAAACTGCAAAAATGCCCGGCGGATGAAATCGCTCAACGCACCAATGCTGCCCTGCAATGCTGTCAGTTAGCAGACGTTGCCTGCGTGCACCCGTTAGATCTGCATAGTGCGCAGCGACGGATGGTCGCCGTCGCCTGCCTGGAAGCACTCTCTCCGCCACTATTACTACTGGACGAGCCGAGTCGGGATTTTGACGAAAATTGGTTGAGCGCGTTTGAAAGCTGGCTGGAAAAGTGCCGCCAGCGAGGCACGAGCGTCGTAGCAATCAGTCATGACGCCGCATTTACCCGGCGTCATTTCTCTCGCGTTGTGCGACTGGAAGGCGGTGTAATAAGAGACGTTAATCCACCAGGCGATATTCACCCGTAGCGGTCATCATTAAGGTTAAATTTGCGGGCTGACTCTGTTCAAGCACCCGACGAACATTCGGCCCGTCGGTACGTTCATAAAAGGCTTCTGCGTCTGCCTGCGATAATCCGCCCGCCAGCTTGCGCCCCACCAGACGCTCCCGCAATGCAGATGCGGGCGCTTTGATAAATATCGAGAAATCACAAAATTGCGCTAACGTGCGCCACTGCTCGTCATCCAGTAATAGCCAGTTTCCTTCGACGATGACGAGCGGCGCGGTAACGTGCAACGCATCTTCAACAGGATCATGTTTTTGTCGATCATACTGCGGCCACGTACAGTTACCCTGCGCGGCCTGACGTAGATTCTCCGCCAGTTTTGCCACATCGAACGTCTGCGGCGCACCTTTGTAAGGGCGTAGCTGATGTTCATCCAGCCAGGTGTTGTAATGGTGAAAGCCATCCATCGGTAGTGTCTGAATAGCGGGTAGTTCGGGGTCTTGTTGCGCGAGATATTCCCAGAAGGTAGTTAAGGTGGACTTACCCGTCCCCGGTGGAGCACACAGAAATACCACCGTACGCCGCTGCGGATTTACCGTCTGTAAGGCCGCCAGCATACGCAGTAGCGGTTTATGTACATTTTCAATTTCATCATCAGAGTACTGCGCCTGTACCTTTAGTCCATTCACCGTCAGTTCGATTTTCACGGCGTGAATTCCTTTAAAGTTGTCGTTACTGCCAGCGTCAGCGCCGTTTTGACCATCCCGCTAAAACGTGCCTCTGACCAGACGGCGAAATCGGCGAACTTCATCGCTTTTAACGCGTCATAGAGCGTCGCATTGCGGGTTATGCTATTGAGGTTGCTGATAAAATCCCAGGTAATGTCATCGTTAAATCCGGGCATTTCATCCTGTTCGTTCAGGTAATGCCAGAACTGGGAAAAATGCGTGATATCGGCGTACAGCCATTTATCCATTTTCCCCAGCGCATAAATCAAACGCAGCGCAACATCAATATCGTCAAGCGGGCCGCTTTGGGCGAGCAACGGCTTCACTGCATATTCGACGATCTCTTCATCGTTATCGACAAACAGCGACGGCAGAAACTGGCGTATCCCCTGGAGCAAAATGGCATGCGCAGTTTTCATAAATGAAAATAAATTGTCCTGTGCATCCAGTTGCTCAAGCACATCATCTTCTGTCAGCGTCGCCATTGGTCTTCCGATAGATCACCATCAATGCAGGGAGTCTATTATATTACACGTTTGGTCCGCGCCGCCGATTAGTAATGTCTGCGTCCGCACCCCATTCGCCGTCTGTTGGATACCGTTCACCAGCTCTCCGCCCGTTACACCCGTGGCGCTAAAGAGGATATCGTTACCCTTCACCAGTTCGTCGAGCGAGTACACACGGTTCACTTCAACACCCATTTCCCTGCAACGCTGGCGCTCTTGTTCTGCAATTTGCCTATTTTCGGTGTAGTCGCCTTTGGCCTGGCAAACATCGATTAATTCCGCCTGCATATCCCCGCCTAACGCTTTAACAGCACAGGCAGAAATAACGCCTTCCGGTGCGCCGCCGATGGTGTACATCACATCGTAAGGATTATCCTGCCAGCAGGTCAGCACGCTGGCGGCGACATCGCCATCTGGCAGAGCAAAAACCTTCACGCCCAGTTGTGCCGCTTCCTCAATTGCGGCCCGAAGACGGGGTTTATCCAGCGTAACCATGCGAAGCTGGTCCAGTGGTTTACCCAACACGTTTGCCACGTTGCGCAGGTTGTCCGTCAGAGGCAAAGACAGATCAATCGCGCCCGCAGCCAGTCGATTAACAACCAGCTTTTTCATATACATATCGGGCGCGTGTAACAGGCTGCCTCGTGGGGCAAAGGCCATGACCGCCAGCGCATTGCTCTGCCCCATCGCCACCATCCGCGTGCCTTCAATCGGATCAACCGCGATATCGACTTCTGGCCCATCACCCTTACCCACCTCTTCGCCAATCCACAGCATCGGCGCATGGTCAATTTCCCC
The DNA here is from genome assembly GCF_001660175.1 of Escherichia sp. B1147. NCBI lineage: Bacteria > Pseudomonadati > Pseudomonadota > Gammaproteobacteria > Enterobacterales > Enterobacteriaceae > Escherichia > Escherichia sp. B1147. Next base: position 383,127 of record NZ_LFHY01000015.1, on the reverse strand, counting down.
CTCGCCGATAACTACTCGCCCACGAAAAGCAACGTCGTTCAACGCCTGACGCATCGCAGTAACCGCCAGACCATCAATTTTATTTTTGTCGCCACATCCGGTTTGCGGCCAGGCAGCCAACGCTGCCTGTTCCGTAACGCGAAATAATGGCCACGCCAGGGACATCATTGCGCGGCCTCCCCAATATCAACGCCAAATTGCGCCAGCAGATATTTCTCGGCCTGTTCATTCCAGATGCCGTGCGTTTCCTCAACCAGCCGCGCCAGTTCTTTAAACAGCGGATCGGTTTTCCCTTTTTCGGCAAAATCGGCAATGGCGGTGAGCGGCATGGTCACGCCGTTATAAATGAGTTTTTTACCGCCAGGGATATCCGGCAGATTGAGCACGGTTTCTGGCACCGCATCCAGCCCACCGATATGGGTCACCATAAACGACGGCTGCAACTGCCCCGTGGCGCTAAGGGCAATCGCCTCTTTCATGTCGTCCGTTGAACCGCCGGATGTACCGACGACGTGCGTGCTGTTGTAATGGACGTTGTAGAAATTAAACGGCACTTTGAAGTTTTTATCCGTCGGCCCGGCAAAGAAGTTCAGGCAGCCATCTTCCGCCAGTAATTCGTCAGCCATCTCAACGACAGCAGGCACCGCCGCATAAACAAAAATGTCATCGAACCCGACATCTCCTGTAAGCGCCCGCAGCATCTGGACAGGATCGCTCATCCCTTTGGTATTCACATATACCAGCTCAATGCCTTTACTGGCCGCCAGCTCCACCGGTAGCAGCTTCTGCACCTGCGCCAGTCGTTTTTCGTCGATATCGACCACCACCACCCGCGACGGTTGTATATCGCCGTTAATAGCATAATCGATAGCGCCAATCCCCATCGGGCCAGCACACGCCAGCAGAGCAATATTGCCGCCAGGTTTGACGCCCATGCGATGTTCATAAACATATTGCGTAGTGTGATAATTGGCATGATAAGCGCCAATAATGCAGCACATCGGCTCCGCCAGCGACGCCGCAGCAAAATAAGAGCCGTGATACGGTAATACGCAGCCCAAATTAATCGCGATTTCGGGAATAATCATATAGGTGGCGTTACCGCCAAAATATTCGTAGCTGTAGCCCGCTGAATATCCGCTTGGTAGCCCCATTGCCGGTTGCAATACAAATCGCTGACCTTTTTTATATTTGTCGGTGAGATTTTTACCCACCTCAACAATCACGCCAGCGCATTCATGCCCGGTAATGACCGGATGATTTTCTAAATCGTCGGGTACTCGTTTATGTTCGCTGCCGAGCAACGCCGCTTTCCATGTCGATAAACAGACGCTGTCGGAAATAACACTGACCAAAAGTTCGTTATCAGTAATTTCGGGCAACTCAAATTCGCGCAGACGGACATCCCGCTTGCCATAAATAGCAGCAACTTTAGTTTTCATTTTTACCTCGGCAATCAGTTTTTATGTTCAGCGGTTAATTGACTAAATAAAGTGTCGAGTTTTGGATCGCCAATATAGTTATTAATCAATATCAGCGGCTTATCCGTCACGCGCTTCACTCGCCCTTCCAGACTGGCGTGAGTGACGACGATATCAGCATCCGCAGGTACGTTTTCGATGGCGTAATGTTTTACTTCAATTGCCAGCCCTGCTTTTTCCAGACGCTTACGGAAGGTGGTTGCGCCCATCGCGCTAGAGCCCATCCCCGCATCGCAAACAAAGGCAATACGCTTAATACGGCTTAACGAGAATGCACCTTCCTGCTTCATTGCTTTAACCGCATTGGCAGACTCGGTAAATTCATCTTCACTCTCAGTTTCCACTGTTTTTTCCATCTTCAGTATCAGGGAAGTGATGACAAAAGACACCAGCGTGCCTACCGTAACTCCGGCAATCGTCGCCAGGAACGAGCCTTTCGGCGTCAGCGCCAGGTAGGCAAAGATAGACCCCGGGCTTGGGCCAGCAACCAGACCACCGTCCAGCAAATTAAACATCCAGGTGCCAGACATACCGCCCGCAATCATGGCGATAATGGTCAGCGGCTTCATCAGCACATACGGGAAATACAGTTCGTGTATCCCACCGAGGAAGTGAATAATCATCGCACCAGGTGCAGAGCGCTTACTCATCCCTTTACCAAACAGAGTGAATGCCAGCAGCAGCCCTAAGCCAGGCCCCGGGTTGGACGCCACCATAAAGAAGATGGATTTACCGTTAACCGAAGCCTGTTGCATCCCCAACGGGTAATAGACGCCTTGATCGATCGCGTTATTGAGGAAAAGCACTTTCGCCGGTTCATTGATAACAGACAGCAGAGGCAGATAGCCCGCATGTACCAGCGCCTCAATACACTCTTTGACGAAAGTATTGGCAATTAACACCGCCGGGCCGATAACTTCAAAACCCAACAGACAGAGGATCATCCCCGCGATACCTAATGAGAAGTTATTGATAACCATCTCAAAACCAGCAGGTATACGTTTTTCCAGTGCCTTATCGACATATTTGATGACCAGACCACCTAACGGTCCCATAATCATCGAGCCCAGGAACATCGGAATTTCAGCACCGACAATAACACCGATAGTACCGATTCCGCCCATGACCGCGCCGCGTTTACCGCCGACCAGATGACCACCGGTAGAACCAATCATCACGGGCAATAAATAGGTAATCATCGGGCCGACAATTTTGGCGAAATGTTCGTTAGGCAGCCAACCAGTAGGAATAAATAATGCAGTAATAAAACCCCAGGCAATAAAAGCACCAATATTGGGGATGACCATTGCAGTCAAAAATCCCCCAAAAGCCTGGACCTTTGCACGAGCAGACTTGTTTTCCATAATATTATCCTGTAGAGGAGAGAGTCATTATCCGCGGTTGATAATGTCCGCTAATTGTTTTTCTGATGTTGCTGTTAATAGTTGTTCGAGTATTTCTTCTTCGCACAGTAATTCACTTAACGCCTGAATAGCGTCAATGTGTGAATCGGCATCGGCAGCCGAAAGCCCGATGAGTAATTTAATCGGTTCGTCATTCTCAGGAAAATACACAGGCTGTTCGAGTAATGTCAGCGACATCCCGGTTTTAAGCGCCCCACATTCCGGTCGCGCATGAGGCATTGCTACACCTGGGGCGAGAATATAATAAGGGCCATTGTTAATAGTGGAATCTTTAATGGCCTGAATGTAATTCTCGCTGATATAGTTTTTATCCAGCAATGATGCCATCGAAAAATCGATAGCTTCCTGCCAGTCTTTTGCTGAATGTATAACTGAGATTGATGACTCTGGAAAATAATCAATAAGCCGCATAAATCATCCTTATTTTATTTTTAGGGTACCGTCCAGCGGTAAAAATAAAATACGCGTGAGATTTAATGAAAGCAATTGGGTGCGTGAGAATAAAAATCCCACAAACCAAAATAATAAAACGTTAAATAACAATTAGATGGAATTGATATTTTTAAAGTCAACTTTGTATTTGTTATATACATCACATAATTAACATTTTATGCGTTGCCATATTTGTGATAAATATCACTATTTGTTTATTGAATGTTCGAAAACGTACTTATTTAACCCAATGTTTTTTCGTTCGCCCTCTTTATAGATTCTGAATTCTCACCTGTTGGCTGTTTTCTCTTCACCTTATGTGACATATTCCCACACTTTACTCAAGGAAGATTCACATGAAAGCGCCTGTTTCAATAACCGCATTTCGCCCACAAAAATCTATTGCTATCGCCATTGGCGTTCTTGCCGTGGTTGTGCTGCCATTTCTCTCATATTACACCGTTAATGAAGGCGAACGCGGCATTTTGCTGCGCTACGGAAAAATAGTAAAAGTCGCCGAGCCGGGTCTGGGTTTTAAGATCCCGTTTATGGAAAGCGTGGAGAAAATTTCCACGCGTAATCAGGCCGTGGTCTATCAGGGATTACAGGCCTACAGCCGCGACCAGCAACCGGCACAAATGACAGTATCAGTCAGCTTCCACATTAAACCTTCAGAAGCTGGCGCGGTATATACCACCTATAACACCATTGAAGCATTAAAAGATCGCCTGATTGTCCGTCAGTTGCCAACTCAACTGGAGAACGTTTTCGGCCAATATACGGCCATCAGCGCCGTGCAGGATCGTACAAAGCTGGTTCAGGATCTGCAAAATGCCATGCGTAAAGCCGTTGTTGGGCCGGTGGTGATTGACGGGGTACAAATTGAAAATATCGATTTTTCTGACGCTTATGAGAAGTCGATTGAAGATCGAATGAAAGCGGAAGTCGCCATTGCCACACGTAAACAAAATCTGGAAACGGAGAAAATCCAGGCGCAAATTGCGGTAACTCAGGCTCAGGCAGAAGCTGACAGTAAACTGGCCGCAGCTAAAGCGGAAGCGGAGACTATTCGCGTAAGAGGCGCGGCTGAAGCTGAAACTATTCGTTTAAAAAGTGCGGCAGAAGCAGAAGCTATCCGCCTGCGCGGTGAAGCCCTGCGGGACAATCCGGGTCTTGTGGCCCTCACCACTGCCGAACGCTGGGACGGCAAATTACCCGATACTATGATCCCCGGCAGTACCGTTCCGTTTATCTCCACCAAGTAAAAAGAGCCGCGTTTGCGGCTCTTGAGACTGATGGCAAAGGCTAAATTGCCTGATGCGCTACGCTTATCAGGCCTACACAGTCCCTGCAATATATTGAATTTGCATGATTTCGTAGGCCGGATAAGGCGTTCACGCCGCATCCGACATGAACAACGCGCACTTTGCCAACAATATGAAGGGCCGCATTTGCGGCCCTTCTCACAAAGCATCTTACCGATTACAGCAGTTCTTTTGCTTTCGCAACAACGTTGTCAACGGTGAAGCCGAACTCTTCAAACAGCAGCTCTGCCGGAGCAGATTCACCGAAGGTAGTCATACCGACGATAGCGCCATTCAGGCCAACATACTTGTACCAGTAGTCAGCAATGCCTGCTTCCACTGCAACACGAGCGGTAACTGCTTTCGGCAGTACGGATTCACGGTAAGCCGCATCCTGCTTGTCGAATGCGTCGGTAGACGGCATGGAAACCACGCGCGCTTTGACGCCTTCGGCAGTCAGTTTTTCGTAGGCAGCGACAGCCAGTTCAACTTCAGAACCGGTAGCGATGAAGATCAGTTCTGGCTGACCAGCGCAGTCTTTCAGCACATAGCCACCGCGCGCGATGTTTGCCAGCTGCTCTTCTGTACGTTCCTGCTGCGCCAGGTTCTGACGGGAGAGGATAAGCGCAGTCGGGCCGTCCTGACGCTCAACGCCGTATTTCCACGCTACTGCGGATTCAACCTGGTCGCACGGACGCCATGTAGACATGTTCGGGGTCACGCGCAGAGAAGCCACCTGTTCAACCGGCTGGTGAGTCGGGCCATCTTCGCCCAGACCGATGGAGTCGTGGGTGTAAACCATCACCTGACGCTGTTTCATCAGCGCAGCCATACGTACGGCGTTACGTGCGTATTCCACGAACATCAGGAAGGTGGAGGTATACGGCAGGAAGCCACCGTGCAGGGAGATACCGTTGGCAATCGCGGTCATACCGAACTCGCGAACACCGTAGTGGATGTAGTTGCCCGCAGCATCTTCGTTGATTGCTTTAGAACCAGACCACAGAGTCAGGTTGGATGGCGCCAGGTCAGCGGAACCGCCGAGGAATTCCGGCAACAGCGGGCCGAACGCTTCGATAGCATTCTGAGACGCTTTACGGCTGGCGATTTTCGCCGGGTTAGCCTGCAATTTAGCGATGAACTCTTTCGCTTTCGCGTCGAAGTCAGACGGCATTTCGCCTTTCATACGACGAGTGAATTCAGCAGCTTCCTGCGGATAAGCTTTCGCGTAAGCCGCAAACTTCTCGTTCCATGCGGATTCTTTCGCCTGGCCTGCTTCTTTCGCATCCCACTGAGCATAGATTTCAGACGGGATTTCGAACGGCGCGTATTTCCAACCCAGCTGTTCGCGGGTCAGTGCAATTTCAGCGTCGCCCAGCGGCGCGCCGTGGGAGTCATGAGTACCGGCTTTGTTCGGTGAACCGAAACCGATGATGGTTTTACACATCAGCAGGGACGGTTTGTCAGTCACTGCGCGCGCTTCTTCTACGGCGCGTTTAATGGATGCTGCATCATGACCGTCGATGTCGCGAATAACGTGCCAGCCGTAGGCTTCGAAACGCATTGCGGTATCGTCGGTGAACCAGCCTTCAACGTGACCATCAATAGAGATGCCGTTGTCATCGTAGAACGCAATCAGTTTACCCAGCTTCAGCGTACCTGCCAGAGAGCAAACTTCGTGGGAAATGCCTTCCATCATGCAGCCGTCGCCCATGAAGGCGTAGGTGTAGTGGTCGACAATGTCGTGACCCGGACGGTTAAACTGCGCCGCCAGCGTTTTTTCTGCAATCGCCATACCGACTGCGTTGGCAATACCCTGACCCAGCGGACCAGTGGTGGTTTCTACACCAGCGGTGTAACCCACTTCCGGGTGGCCCGGCGTTTTGGAATGCAGCTGACGGAAGTTTTTCAGCTCGGATATCGGCAGATCGTAACCAGTGAGGTGCAGCAGGCTGTAGATCAGCATGGAGCCGTGGCCGTTGGACAGCACGAAGCGGTCACGGTCAGCCCAGGACGGATTCTGCGGGTTGTGTTTCAGGAAATCACGCCACAGGACTTCGGCAATGTCAGCCATACCCATCGGGGCGCCCGGGTGACCGGATTTGGCTTTCTGTACTGCGTCCATGCTCAGCGCACGAATAGCATTGGCAAGCTCTTTACGTGAGGACATTTTGACTCCAGATCGGATGATGAAGGGCACGCCCTTAACGACTTGACGACAGCGCGTTTTGGGCTACGCCGGAAAATTTGCCAACAATTTACCGCAAGCCGCGCGTCATGTACATGGAACATCCTTTTGCCGTTTCAGAAATCTCTGGATCATGCTCGCATGTTGCGCAATCTGCTCGCTCGTCCGCTGCGCTTTTCCTTATACTCAGGATGAGCGTCGATTCACCTGCAAACGGCGCATTTTTAGAATAATCCTGACCTTGTGCGGAAGAGAAAACATGAAAATTCGCGCCTTATTGGTAGCAATGAGTGTGGCAACGGTGTTGACCGGTTGCCAGAATATGGACTCCAGTGGACTGCTCTCATCAGGAGCGGAAGCTTTTCAGGCTTACAGTTTGAGCGATGCGCAGGTGAAAGCCCTGAGCGATCAGGCATGCCAGGAGATGGACAGCAAGGCGACGATTGCGCCAGACGGTAGTGAATATGCTAAACGTCTGACCACCATTGCTACTGCGCTGGGGAATAACATCAACGGTCAGCCAGTAAATTACAAAGTGTATATGGCGAAGGATGTGAACGCCTTTGCAATGGCCAACGGCTGCATCCGCGTCTATAGCGGCTTAATGGATATGATGACGGATAACGAAGTCGAAGCGGTGATCGGTCACGAAATGGGGCACGTGGCGTTAGGCCATGTGAAGAAAGGGATGCAGGTAGCACTTGGTACCAACGCTGTGCGAGTTGCGGCGGCATCGGCGGGTGGAATTGTCGGCAGTTTGTCACAGTCACAACTCGGTGACCTGGGCGAGAAATTAGTCAATTCGCAATTCTCCCAGCGCCAGGAAGCAGAAGCGGATGATTACTCTTATGATCTTCTTCGCCAGCGTGGCATCAGCCCGGCAGGCCTTGCCACCAGCTTTGAAAAACTGGCGAAGCTGGAAGACGGCCGCCAAAGCTCAATGTTTGACGACCATCCGGCCTCCGCCGAACGCGCCCAGCATATTCGCGACCGTATGAGCGCGGATGGGATTAAGTAAGCGTTTTATTACGCCGGATGCGGTGCCTGGTGCATCTTATCCGGCCTACGGGTGCCGAGCGTAGGTCGGATAAGGCGTTCACGCCGCATCCGACATTAATGGCACATTTGTTACCCTGTGCGCATTGCCGGATGCGATGCCTGGTGCATCTTATCCGGCCTACGGGTACCGAGCGTAGGGCGGATAAGGCGTTCACGCCGCATCCAACATTAATAGCACGTTAGCCGTGCGCATCTTATCCGACGCTTACTCGCCCTTTTTCGCCGCCTGAATATACAGCATCTCCAGCGCCAGCGTCGCCGCAGCCAGAGCGGTGATTTCTGACTGATCGTATGCCGGAGCCACTTCCACTACGTCCATCCCAACGATGTTGAGATCTTTCAGACCACGTACCAGTTTAATGGCGCGATCGGAGGTCAGGCCGCCAATCACCGGCGTACCAGTTCCCGGCGCAAATGCAGGATCCAGGCAGTCGATATCAAAGGTCAGGTAAACCGGCATATCACCTACAATCTGCTTCACCTGAGCGATAACGTCATCCACGCTGCGATCGTTCACCTGGCAGGCGTCCAGCACGGTAAAGCCGTTGTCTTTATCGAACTCGGTACGAATACCAATCTGTACGGAATGATTCGGGTCGATCAGACCTTCTTTCGGCGCGGTATAGAACATGGTGCCGTGGTCAAATTCACAACCGTTAGCGTAGGTATCGGTGTGGGCGTCAAAGTGCACCAGCGCCATTTTGCCGAAATGTTTCGCATGGGCGCGCAGCAGCGGCAGCGTAACAAAGTGGTCACCACCGAAGGAGAGCATACGTTTACCAGCAGCCAGCAGTTTTTCTGCGTGCGCCTGCAGTTTCTCGCTCATTTCACGGGCATCGCCGAAGGCATACACCAGATCGCCGCAGTCCACGACGTTCAGACGCTCACGCATGTCGAAATTCCACGGGAAGCGGTTGTGTTCCCAGGCCAGATTAGTTGAAACCTGACGGATCGCCGCCGGACCGTGGCGTCCACCCGCACGACCAGAGGTGGCCATATCGAACGGCACGCCGGTAATCACCCAGTCAGCGTCACTGTCGTACGGCTGGAAGTTCATCGGCAGGCGTAAAAAACCAAAGGCGTTGGAAACCAGTGAGTTATCGTATTGATGACCTAAGGTGCTCATGGATGGACTCCTATTACAAAGTCGATATAAAAAAACCCTTCCGCGTCGTTAGGCCCGACGAGGAAGGGTTGGATTTGCGAAACACAAGTTTGTGCTAATTATCGCCTTAAATGGGCGAGGCATCAAGCGAGGTTGCTATTTACGACACGGTGGCGGCGCATAGCCATTGTTGTCTGCCGGAAAGGCTTGCGCAGAGCACGGCGGCAGCGAGTTTTTCGCCGGGCCTTGCAATTCAAAGGCGGCAAAGCCGATTACCCCGGTATTACGCACATCGCCTTGCGCTGAATTAGCGGCGTAGGAATCAGCAACGTTGGCGAACTGAAAGGCTGCTTCGGTATGTTTATCTTTACGGAAACCTTTAATCGCTAACGACTCACCGGCATTCACAATATAGCCATTGTTATTCAGCGAACCTTGTTTACCATTCAGAACATCCAGGCCATCAACCGTAGCAACAATCTCGTAGTTGGTGTTACGACTGTAATTACGGACATATAATTGATAATTCATTCCTACCCTGGCATGAACAATATATCGCGGTTCATTATTTGATGAATCATACACTCGCGTAATAGGTAACGAATTAAAATTAGCATCGCGAATAGCATATTCCAGTTCGTTAATCCGAATGCTATAAACGCGGTCGTAGCCGGAAGGAACATTAGTCGAATAACTAATAACGATCATCTCTGCCGGATCGCGCCAGGCGCGTTCAGCAGATACGCCCTGAACCGTTGAGTGCACATCCCCACCCCAGGCGGTGCCGACATTGCCAGATGCGCTGCTATTATACTGCGCATTACTGGCGCACCCCGCCAGCAGCACAATTAATCCTATCAATGCACCGCGTAGTTTCCATTTTTTCATAACCGTTCCCTCTGCATTTAATTAATGCAGCGATTGTAGGGAGATTATTTAAGAAGAAAAGCAGCCAATTTATTTTTAAGAATATATAAAAAGAAAACGGGCCGATTTAATCATTTAAATCGGCCCGCCAGTGGAATAATCTTAATTATTCATCTTCAAGATAGGTATAACCGTACAAACCTGCCTCGAACTCTTCCAGGAACTGTTGTTGCAGTTCAGCATCAAGATCGGTGTTCTTCACTTGATCACGGAACTGGGTTAACAGTGTTTTCGGATCGAGCTGCACATATTGCAGCATATCCGCCACGGTATCACCTTCATCAGACAGTTCCACTTCTACGCTACCGTCAGGGAAGACAAACACATCAACCGCTTCGGTATCACCAAACAGGTTGTGCATGTTGCCGAGGATCTCCTGATATGCGCCGACCATAAAGAAACCGAGCATCGGCGGATTCTCCGGATCGTATTCCGGCATTGGCATTGTCGTGGCAATACCGTCACCATCGATATAGTGATCGATAGCACCGTCAGAATCACAGGTAATATCCAGCAGCACAGCGCGGCGTTCCGGCACTTGATCCAGCCCTTCCAGCGGCAGAACCGGGAATAGCTGGTCGATCCCCCATGCATCCGGCATCGACTGGAACAACGAGAAGTTGACGTACATCTTGTCCGCCATACGTTCCTGCAATTCGTCGATAATCGGACGATGCGCACGGTTTTGCGGATCCAGTTGCTTCTGCACTTCGTGACACATACTCAGATAGAGCTGTTCCGCCCATGCGCGCTCTTGCAGGCTAAAGGTGCCGGAAGAGTATCCGATGTGGATATCGTGCAAGTCCATCTGGCTGTCATGCAGCCACTCACGAAGAGAGCGGCGAGTCCCCGGTTCGTGCATTTCCTGCCAGGTTTCCCACATGCTTTGCAGTGCGCGCGGCGCGTCATCTGCGGGCGCGGTCGGCACCGTGTATTCGTTACGTTCCACGCCGATGATATTAGACACCAGCACGGTATGGTGAGCAGTCACCGCACGACCCGATTCGGTGATCACCGTCGGATGCGGCAGACCATTTTCTTCACAGGCATCGCCAATCGCCCAAATGATATTGTTGGCGTATTCATTGAGGCCGTAGTTCACCGAACAATCGGACTGCGAACGAGTACCTTCATAATCCACGCCCAGACCGCCGCCGACGTCAAAGCACTGAATATTAACGCCGAGCTTGTGCAGCTCAACATAGAAGCGCGCGGATTCACGAACGCCGGTGGCGATATCGCGAATATTCGCCATCTGCGAACCAAGGTGGAAGTGCAACAATTGCAGGCTGTCGAGACGCCCTGCTTCACGCAGCGTTTCAACCAGTTGCAGTACCTGAGTCGCAGCCAGGCCGAACTTCGATTTTTCCCCGCCGGAGGACTGCCATTTGCCCGAGCCCTGTGAAGCCAGACGCGCACGCACGCCCAGACGAGGAACGACATTCAGACGTTCTGCTTCATCCAGCACAATAGCGATTTCTGACATCTTCTCAATGACCAGATAGACCTTGTGACCCATCTTCTCGCCAATCAGCGCCAGACGGATATATTCGCGGTCTTTATAACCATTACAGACGATGACGCTGCGGGTCATGCCTGCATGCGCAAGCACCGCCATCAACTCTGCTTTCGAGCCTGCTTCCAGTCCCAGCGGTTCGCCAGAATGAATCAGGGACTCAATCACGCGGCGATGCTGGTTAACTTTAATTGGATAAACGAGGAAGTAGTCGCCGTTATAGCCGTAAGATTCACGCGCACGTTTAAACGCGGCGTTAATGGAACGCAAACGGTGCTGCAGGATCTGCGGGAAACAGAACAGTGCAGGCAGACGCTGGCCCTGCGCTTCGCGGGTTTTCACCAACTGCGCGAGATCAACGCGAGCTTCCGGGACGTCCGGGTCCGGGCACACGCTGATGTGGCCCAACTCGTTAACGTCATAGTAGTTATTGCCCCACCAGGCAATATTGTAAGTACGCAGCATCTTGCTGGCTTCCTGGGAGCTCATTGCAACCTCCTGCATGGAGCGTAGTACACCGTGTTCGCCCGCTGACGAAGGCAAACTCATAGACATGTCGTCAGACATAGCGAACCTCAAATTATTTTATTAAGTGTAAAACAGTTAACCACTATCGCAGCCTCAAACTGCGATAACAACCCATAAGCACACGGATTTTCCAGCAGCGTATGCTGACGCTCCGACTGCGCAATCGGTTTCTTTTTCATAACATTATTAAGCACATAACCGAACGTAAGTGTGACAGTTCGGCGAAACCACGAGAAAACTCTTGTTTTTACAAGAGCGCCCTTGTTCAGTCCTCAATAACTGTTGCCAGCTCTTGAATCCTGAGAAGCGCCGAGATGGGTATAACATCGGCAGGTATGCAAAGCAGGGATGCAGAGTGCGGGGAACGAATCTTCACCAGAACGGTGAGACTGATTAAGCAGCAGACAACGGTTCATTATTTCGTATCACCTCCACGGCCGCCTGTTAAGACGAACCAACAAGCCAAAACTCTGATTTCAACCCGGCTGGAAGTGGCAACACGAAAGAATCGTCGTGTGCTTTTTATTTAAGCCGCGCGCCGCGTTTTATACCCCACAATGGCAGAAAATTGCAAAAGATAAATACGCAGAATGCCAGCATTGTCAGGAAAAATTTCCAGCCACGTTTTTAACAGAATGAGACACGATTCAAAAAAAAGTGGAAATCGGGTGAAGGATTGACCTAAAATAGCCATCCAGATGTTAATCCATCCATACTGATTAACACTCAGACTGCCAGTGTTTTTAACCTGTCGAGTCGTGGTAGGATCCGCTACCACAGAAAATCCACACAACAGTTTGAGCTAACCAAATTCTCTTTAGGTGATATTAAATATGGCAAAACACCTTTTTACGTCCGAGTCCGTCTCTGAAGGGCATCCTGACAAAATTGCTGACCAAATCTCTGATGCCGTTTTAGACGCGATCCTCGAACAGGATCCGAAAGCACGCGTTGCTTGCGAAACCTACGTAAAAACCGGCATGGTTTTAGTTGGCGGTGAAATCACCACCAGCGCCTGGGTAGACATCGAAGAGATCACCCGTAACACCGTTCGCGAAATTGGCTATGTGCATTCCGACATGGGCTTTGACGCTAACTCTTGTGCGGTCCTGAGCGCCATCGGCAAACAGTCTCCTGACATCAACCAGGGCGTTGACCGTGCCGATCCGCTGGAACAGGGCGCGGGTGACCAGGGTCTGATGTTTGGTTACGCAACCAATGAAACCGACGTGCTGATGCCAGCCCCAATCACCTATGCACACCGTCTGGTACAGCGTCAGGCCGAAGTGCGTAAAAACGGCACTCTGCCGTGGCTGCGCCCGGACGCGAAAAGCCAGGTGACCTTCCAGTATGACGACGGCAAAATCGTCGGCATCGATGCTGTCGTGCTTTCCACTCAGCACTCTGAAGATATCGACCAGAAATCTCTGCAAGAAGCGGTGATGGAAGAGATCATCAAGCCGATTCTGCCGGCTGAATGGCTGACTCCCGCTACCAAATTCTTCATCAACCCGACCGGACGTTTTGTTATCGGCGGCCCGATGGGCGACTGCGGCCTGACTGGTCGTAAAATTATCGTTGATACCTACGGCGGCATGGCACGTCACGGTGGCGGCGCGTTCTCTGGTAAAGATCCATCAAAAGTGGACCGTTCTGCAGCCTACGCAGCACGTTATGTAGCGAAAAACATCGTGGCTGCGGGCCTGGCTGACCGTTGCGAAATCCAGGTTTCCTACGCAATCGGCGTGGCAGAGCCGACTTCCATCATGGTGGAAACTTTCGGTACTGAGAAAGTGCCTTCTGAACAGCTGACCCTGCTGGTGCGCGAGTTCTTCGACCTGCGTCCATACGGTCTGATTAAGATGCTGGATCTGCTGCACCCGATCTACAAAGAGACTGCAGCATACGGTCACTTTGGCCGCGAACATTTCCCGTGGGAAAAAACCGACAAAGCGCAACTGCTGCGCGATGCTGCCGGTCTGAAATAATCTTTCATTACCCGCTTTCAAAGGCCAGCCTCGCGCTGGCCTTTTCTTTTACCTCACCGCGGTGGATAGGCGTTCACGCCGCATCCGGCAAAAAAGCCGCCCGCAATATAACTTCATTCTTCCTGAACACCTTTACCCGTAAATTATCACCACCACTGAAACCGATTACATCAACGATACCAGCCAATCATTCCTACTATTTTCATCGTATTATTAAGTTTTCACAGTTGTTACATTTCTTTTCAGCAAAGTCTTAATTGCAGATAACATCACTTAATCTATGATGATATAACTCAATTATTTTCATGCACTTAAATTATAACAATAATGAATGTTAGTGTAATCGATTACACTGATGTGATTTGCTTCACATCTTTTTACGTCGTACTCACCTATCTTAATTCACAATAAAAAATAACCATATTGGAGGGCATCATGCCTGACGCTAAAAAACAGGGGCGGTCAAACAAGGCAATGACGTTTTTCGTCTGCTTCCTTGCTGCTCTGGCGGGATTACTCTTTGGCCTGGATATCGGTGTAATTGCTGGCGCACTGCCGTTTATTGCAGATGAATTCCAGATTACCTCGCACACGCAAGAATGGGTCGTAAGCTCCATGATGTTTGGTGCGGCGGTCGGTGCGGTAGGCAGCGGCTGGCTCTCCTTTAAACTCGGGCGCAAAAAGAGCCTGATGATCGGCGCAATCCTGTTTGTTGCCGGTTCGCTGTTTTCTGCCGCTGCGCCGAACGTTGAAGTGCTGATTCTTTCCCGCGTGCTGCTGGGACTGGCGGTGGGTGTGGCCTCCTATACCGCGCCGCTTTACCTCTCCGAGATTGCGCCAGAGAAAATTCGCGGCAGTATGATCTCGATGTATCAGTTGATGATCACTATCGGGATCCTCGGTGCTTATCTTTCTGATACCGCCTTCAGCTACACCGGCGCATGGCGCTGGATGCTGGGTGTGATTATCATCCCGGCAATTTTGCTACTGATTGGCGTCTTCTTCCTGCCAGACAGTCCACGTTGGTTTGCTGCCAAACGCCGCTTTGTTGATGCCGAACGCGTGCTGATGCGCCTGCGCGACACCAGCGCGGAAGCCAAACGCGAACTGGATGAAATCCGTGAAAGTTTGCAAGTTAAACAGAGCGGTTGGGCGCTGTTCAAAGAGAACAGCAACTTCCGCCGCGCGGTGTTCCTTGGCGTACTGTTGCAGGTGATGCAGCAATTCACCGGGATGAACGTCATCATGTATTACGCGCCGAAAATCTTCGAACTGGCAGGATATACCAACACAACTGAACAAATGTGGGGGACCGTGATCGTCGGCCTGACCAACGTACTCGCCACCTTCATCGCTATCGGCCTTGTTGACCGCTGGGGACGTAAACCAACATTGACGCTGGGCTTCCTGGTAATGGCAGTGGGCATGGGCGTACTGGGTACAATGATGCACATCGGTATTCACTCACCGTCGGCGCAGTATTTCGCCATCGCCATGCTGCTGATGTTTATTGTCGGTTTTGCCATGAGTGCCGGTCCGCTGATTTGGGTACTGTGCTCCGAAATTCAGCCGCTGAAAGGCCGCGATTTTGGCATCACCTGCTCCACTGCCACCAACTGGATTGCCAACATGATCGTTGGCGCAACGTTCCTGACCATGCTCAACACGCTGGGTAACGCCAACACCTTCTGGGTGTATGCTGCTCTGAACGTACTGTTTATCCTGCTGACATTGTGGCTGGTACCGGAAACCAAACACGTTTCGCTGGAACATATTGAACGTAATCTGATGAAAGGTCGTAAACTGCGCGAAATCGGCGCTCACGATTAATCTCCTCAGGCTTCCTCCCGTCATGGAGGAAGCCACCTCTTGCAGTCATCTTTTCTTCGCTCTATCCTCTGCCGCTATGAAAACATCCCGTCTCCCTATCGCCATCCAACAGGCCGTTATGCGTCGCCTGCGGGAAAAACTCGCCCAGGCCAACCTGAGGCTGGGGCGTAACTATCCGGAGCCAAAACTCTCTTACACCCAGCGCGGAACCTCTGCCGGAACAGCCTGGCTGGAAAGCTATGAAATTCGCCTCAATCCCGTTTTGCTGTTGGAAAACAGCGAGGCTTTTATAGAAGAAGTGGTGCCGCACGAACTGGCACATTTGCTGGTATGGAAACATTTCGGGCGCGTGGCGCCACATGGCAAAGAGTGGAAGTGGATGATGGAAAGCGTGCTGGGCGTTCCCGCCCGTCGTACGCATCAGTTCGAACTGCAATCCGTGCGTCGCAACACCTTCCCCTACCGCTGTAAGTGCCAGGAACATCAGCTTACCGTACGCCGCCATAATCGCGTAGTTCGTGGCGAGGCCGTCTATCGCTGTGTTCACTGCGGTGAACAGCTGGTTGCGAAATAACCACCTGAACTATCAGGAACTTTCCTGATCTGGCTGATTGCATACCAAAACAACTTTCGCTACGTTGCTGGCTCGTTTTAACACGGAGTAAGTGATGTACCGTTATTTGTCTATTGCTGCGGTGGTACTGAGCGCAGCATTTTCCGGCCCGGCGTTGGCCGAAGGTATCAATAGTTTTTCTCAGGCGAAAGCCGCGGCGGTAAAAGTCCACGCTGACGCGCCCGGTACGTTTTATTGCGGATGTAAAATTAACTGGCAGGGCAAAAAGGGCGTTGTTGATCTGCAATCGTGCGGCTATCAGGTGCGCAAAAATGAAAACCGCGCCAGCCGCGTAGAGTGGGAACACGTCGTTCCCGCCTGGCAATTCGGTCACCAGCGCCAGTGCTGGCAGGACGGTGGACGTAAAAACTGCGCTAAAGATCCGGTCTATCGCAAGATGGAAAGCGATATGCATAACCTGCAACCGTCAGTCGGCGAGGTGAATGGCGATCGCGGCAACTTTATGTACAGCCAGTGGAATGGCGGTGAAGGCCAGTACGGTCAATGCGCCATGAAGGTCGATTTCAAAGAAAAAGCTGCCGAACCACCAGCGCGTGCACGCGGTGCCATTGCGCGCACCTACTTCTATATGCGCGACCAATACAACCTGACACTCTCACGCCAGCAAACGCAGCTGTTTAACGCCTGGAACAAGATGTATCCGGTCACCGACTGGGAGTGTGAGCGTGACGAACGCATCGCGAAGGTGCAAGGCAATCACAACCCGTATGTGCAACGCGCTTGCCAGGCGCGAAAGAGCTAACCTACACTAGCGAAATTCTTTTTGTTAACCCTACCCCACGCGCGCAACCGCGTGGGGAGACGACGCGGATTTTTAACCATGCGTATCCCCCGCATTTATCATCCTGAACCACTCACCAGCAATTCGCAGATCGCGCTTTGTGAAGATGCCGCTAACCATATCGGGCGCGTCCTGCGTATGGGGCCGGGTCAGGCATTACAGTTATTTGACGGCAGCAACCAGGTCTTTGATGCAGAAATCACCAGCGCCAGCAAAAAAAGCGTGGAAGTTAAAGTGCTGGAGGGCCAGGTAGACGATCGTGAATCCCCCTTGCATATTCACCTCGGTCAGGTGATGTCGCGCGGAGAAAAAATGGAATTCACTATCCAGAAATCGATAGAACTTGGTGTAAGCCTCATTACGCCACTTTTTTCTGAACGCTGCGGCGTTAAACTGGATAGTGAACGTCTGAACAAGAAGCTCCAGCAGTGGCAGAAAATTGCAATTGCCGCCTGCGAGCAGTGTGGTCGTAATCGGGTACCTGAAATCCGTCCGGCAATGGATCTGGAAGCCTGGTGTGCAGAGCAAGATGAAGGCTTGAAACTCAATCTTCACCCGCGCGCCAGTAACAGCATCAACACGTTGCCGTTGCCGGTCGAACGTGTCCGCCTGCTGATTGGCCCGGAAGGCGGTTTGTCGGCAGATGAAATTGCCATGACTGCCAGCTATCAATTTACTGATATCCTGTTGGGACCTCGCGTTCTGCGTACTGAGACAACAGCGCTCACCGCCATTACCGCGCTACAAGTGCGTTTTGGCGATCTGGGCTAACGGAGAAGAATAATGATCAAGCTCGGCATCGTGATGGACCCCATCGCAAGCATCAACATCAAGAAAGATTCCAGTTTCGCTATGTTGCTGGAAGCACAGCGTCGTGGTTACGAACTTCACTATATGGAGATGGCCGATCTCTATTTGATCAATGGTGAGGCTCGCGCTCGTACGCGTACTTTGAGCGTCGAACAGAACTACGACAAATGGTACGAGTTCACGGGTGAGCAGGATCTGCAACTGGCCGATCTCGACGTGATTCTGATGCGTAAAGATCCGCCGTTTGATACCGAGTTTATCTACGCGACCTATATTCTGGAACGCGCCGAAGAGAAAGGGACGCTGATCGTTAACAAGCCGCAGAGCCTGCGCGATTGTAACGAAAAACTGTTTACCGCCTGGTTCTCAGACTTAACGCCAGAAACGCTGGTCACGCGTAATAAAGCGCAGTTGAAAGCGTTCTGGGAAAAACACAGCGACATCATTCTTAAGCCGCTGGATGGTATGGGTGGTGCATCTATTTTCCGCGTGAAAGAAGGCGATCCGAACCTTGGTGTCATTGCCGAAACCTTGACCGAACACGGCACTCGCTACTGCATGGCACAAAATTATCTGCCAGCTATTAAAGATGGTGACAAGCGAGTGCTGGTGGTGGATGGCGAACCAGTACCGTACTGCCTGGCGCGTATTCCGCAGGGCGGTGAAACCCGTGGTAATCTGGCTGCCGGTGGTCGTGGCGAACCTCGTCCGCTTACTGAAAGCGACTGGAAAATCGCCCGTCAGGTAGGACCGACGCTGAAAGAAAAAGGGCTGATTTTTGTTGGTCTGGATATTATCGGTGACCGACTGACTGAAATTAATGTCACCAGCCCAACCTGTATTCGTGAGATTGAAGCAGAGTTTCCGGTGTCTATCACCGGAATGTTAATGGATGCTATTGAAGCACGATTACAGCAGCGATAACCCTGTTTAGCGAGAGGGATCTCGTTGAGACTATGAGTGACAGCGCCCTTCTTTCCACGCATACTGGGCGCTGTTGCTTTTTTGAACCAGGAAACAGAACCTCTGACAATGAATTTACAGCATCACTTTCTTATTGCCATGCCTGCTCTCCAGGATCCGATTTTCCGTCGTTCCGTGGTCTACATTTGCGAACATAATACCAATGGAGCAATGGGGATCATCATTAACAAGCCACTGGAAAATCTCAAAATTGAAGGGATTCTGGAAAAGCTGAAGATCACGCCGGAGCCGCGTGATGAATCTATCCGCCTGGACAAACCGGTTATGCTTGGCGGCCCGCTGGCTGAAGATCGCGGGTTTATTTTGCATACTCCGCCCTCCAATTTTGCGTCCAGCATTCGTATTTCAGACAACACGGTGATGACCACTTCCCGCGACGTGCTGGAAACACTCGGCACCGATAAACAACCTGCTGACGTGATAGTAGCTCTTGGTTACTCCTCCTGGGATAAAGGTCAACTGGAACAAGAAATTCTCGATAATGCCTGGCTAACCGCCCCGGCAGATCTGAATATTCTGTTCAAAACGCCGATAGCCGACCGCTGGCGCGATGCGGCAAGATTGATTGGTGTTGATATTCTCACCATGCCTGGTGTGGCAGGGCATGCCTGATGAGCGGAACCTTACTCGCCTTCGATTTTGGCACTAAAAGCATTGGCGTGGCGGTCGGTCAACGCATTACCGGCACCGCTCGCCCTTTGCCTGCAATTAAAGCACAGGACGGTACGCCGGACTGGAACCTTATTGAGCGTTTACTAAAAGAGTGGCAGCCAGACGAAATCATTGTCGGTTTGCCGCTGAATATGGACGGCACCGAGCAACCATTAACCGCCCGGGCGCGTAAATTCGCCAACCGTATTCATGGCCGTTTCGGTGTTGAAGTGAAGCTACATGACGAGCGTCTTAGCACCGTGGAAGCGCGTTCCGGTCTGTTTGAACAGGGCGGCTATCGGGCGCTCAACAAAGGTAAAGTCGACTCTGCCTCTGCGGTTATCATTCTCGAAAGTTATTTCGAACAGGAATATTAAGGCGATTCACAAACCTGGTGGATTGTAGTTAACGTCATCGTTCCGTCTTGCCGGATGCGGCGTGAACGCCTTATCCGGCCTACATGTGACAACGAACGTAGGTCTGATAAGACGCGTCAGCGTCGCATCAGACATTCATTGCCGGATGCGGCGTAAATAACTACGTTTGTAGGCCTGATAAGCGTAGCGCATCTGGCATATTTACGATGCTAATCAACCACTTTAGCCTCACAAGCGCCCTTCTTTCACCCGCTGCTGATAACTCTGCTGAAAAGTTAACATCCCCACCTGCTGCCCGGTTTGAATAACGTGTGGCAACTGGTGGGTTTTCCCTTCGCGAATCAAATTCCCCACCGCTGGTGTGTTAATCAGCAATTCAAACAGCGCCACACGTCCTTGCTGTTTATCCACTTCCAGCTTTTGTGACAACACCGCCCGTAAACTACCGGCCAGTTGATTACGCACGGGATCTTTTTCCTGCGCCGGAAACGAATCTACCAGTCGCTCAATCGCTTGCGCTGCGCCGCGCGTGTGTAATGTCGCCAGCACCAGATGCCCGGTTTCTGCCGCCGTCAGCGCCAGACGTATCGTTTCGCTGTCGCGCAACTCTCCTAGCAAAATCACATCAGGATCTTCCCGCAATGCCGCGCGAAGCCCCGCTGCAAACGATATACAGTGCAAACCAATCTCCCGCTGCTGGATCAAACACCGCTGGCTGGCATAGAGATATTCGACAGGATCTTCCAGCGTCAGGATATGCGCATCGGCATGTTGATTAAGATAGCCAACCATTGCCGCCAGCGTAGTGGATTTGCCATTCCCCGTCGCTCCCGTCACCAGAATCAGGCCATTTTCACTCTTGAGTAATTCCGGCAATATCGGTGGTGCGCCAAGCTGTTCGAGTTGTGGGCAATGCGAAGGCAATAGCCGTAATGCCAGCGAAATGCCTTGCCGCTGCGCGAATGCGCTGCCACGCAACCGCTGTTTTTCGGCCAACGACACGGCAAAATCAAGCTGACCATTCTCAAGCAACATCGCCCGCTGATCGTCATCCAGCCACTCCCGTAGCAACTCTTCGACGTCCGGCGCGTCAAATGGCGCGGCCTCCATTCTCCCATGAATGCGCCATCGTGCGGGCCAGGCGCTGCACAGGTGTAGATCAGAGACGTTATGCTTTACACTAAGGGCCACAATTTCTTCCATATTCATACTAAGATCCTCGGAAAATGAACGATATTGCGCATAACCTGGCACAGGTCCGGGACAAAATCTCAACGGCTGCAACGCGTTGCGGCCGTTCTCCAGAAGAAATTACGCTGCTTGCAGTCAGCAAAACAAAGCCTGCGAGCGCCATCGCAGAAGCCATTGATGCCGGGCAGCGTCAATTTGGTGAAAACTACGTTCAGGAAGGGGTAGATAAAATTCGCCACTTTCAGGAGCAGGGCGTAACAGGATTAGAATGGCATTTTATTGGTCCGTTGCAGTCCAACAAAAGCCGCCTGGTAGCAGAGCATTTCGACTGGTGTCATACCATTGACCGCCTGCGTATCGCCACCCGCCTTAATGATCAGCGTCCGGCAGAACTTCTGCCTCTTAACGTACTGATTCAAATAAATATCAGCGATGAAAACAGTAAGTCAGGCATTCAACTGGCGGAACTGGACGAACTGGCGGCAGCGGTCGCAGAATTACCGCGTCTGCGCCTGCGTGGACTGATGGCTATCCCGGCGCCTGAGTCAGAATATGTAAGGCAGTTTGAAGTTGCACGCCAAATGGCTGTAGCATTTGCCGGACTGAAAACGCGCTACCCGCATATCGACACGCTCTCTCTGGGAATGTCGGACGATATGGAAGCCGCTATTGCGGCAGGTAGCACGATGGTTCGCATCGGCACTGCCATCTTTGGTGCACGTGATTACTCTAAAAAATAAGGAATCTTAAGAACGCCATGAATACGTTGACTTTCCTGCTTTCAACGGTCATTGAGCTGTATACCATGGTGCTGTTATTACGCATCTGGATGCAGTGGGCTCATTGTGATTTTTATAACCCTTTCTCACAGTTTGTGGTGAAAGTAACACAGCCGATTATCGGGCCACTGCGCCGCGTTATTCCGGCAATGGGGCCGATTGATAGCGCCTCACTGCTGGTCGCGTACATTTTGAGTTTTATCAAAGCCATCGTGCTGTTCAAAGTGGTGACCTTCCTGCCAATCATCTGGATTGCAGGTTTACTGATTCTGCTGAAAACCATCGGCCTGCTGATTTTCTGGGTCCTGCTGGTGATGGCGATTATGAGCTGGGTAAGCCAGGGTCGTAGCCCGATTGAATATGTGCTGATTCAACTTGCCGATCCACTGCTGCGTCCGATTCGCCGCCTGCTGCCGGCTATGGGTGGGATTGATTTCTCGCCGATGATCCTCGTTCTGCTGCTGTATGTCATTAATATGGGCGTCGCAGAAGTGCTGCAGGCGACCGGAAACATGCTGCTGCCGGGGCTGTGGATGGCGTTATGAGTGCCGTAACAGTAAACGATGATGGTCTGGTTTTACGGCTTTATATTCAGCCGAAAGCCAGCCGTGATTCTATTGTCGGTTTACATGGCGACGAAGTAAAAGTCGCCATTACCGCGCCGCCGGTTGACGGCCAGGCCAACAGCCATCTGGTAAAGTTTCTCGGCAAGCAGTTCCGGGTCGCGAAAAGCCAGGTGGTGATTGAGAAAGGCGAACTTGGCCGCCATAAACAAATTAAAATCATTAATCCGCAACAAATCCCGCCAGAAATCGCGGCGTTAATTAATTAGGTATCCTATGCAAAAAGTTGTCCTCGCAACCGGCAATGCCGGTAAAGTGCGTGAGCTGGCGTCGCTACTCAGCGACTTCGGTCTTGATATTGTGGCCCAAACAGAACTCGGCGTAGATTCAGCTGAAGAAACTGGCCTGACCTTTATCGAAAACGCGATTCTGAAAGCACGCCACGCGGCAAAAGTGACCGGTTTACCAGCAATTGCCGACGACTCTGGTCTGGCAGTTGATGTGCTTGGTGGCGCACCGGGCATTTACTCCGCGCGTTATTCCGGTGAAGACGCGACCGATCAAAAGAATCTGCAAAAACTGCTGGAAACCCTGAAAGACGTACCGGACGACCAACGTCAGGCGCGCTTCCACTGCGTGCTGGTATATATGCGCCACGCAGAAGATCCGACTCCGCTGGTGTGCCACGGCAGCTGGCCGGGCGTGATTACTCGTGAACCGGCGGGTACTGGCGGCTTTGGTTATGATCCAATCTTCTTCGTGCCTTCCGAAGGTAAAACCGCTGCCGAACTGACCCGTGAAGAAAAGAGCGCCATTTCTCACCGTGGCCGGGCGTTGAAACTGCTGCTGGACGCTTTACGTAATGGTTAAATTACCGCCGCTGAGTCTCTACATTCACATCCCATGGTGCGTGCAGAAATGTCCGTACTGCGATTTCAACTCTCACGCGTTGAAAGGGGAAGTGCCGCACGACGATTATGTTCAGCATCTGCTTTGCGATCTGGACAACGATGTGGCTTACGCCCAGGGCCGTGAAGTGCAGACAATCTTTATTGGCGGCGGTACGCCGAGCCTGCTTTCTGGCCCGGCGATGCAAACGCTGCTGGACGGCGTGCGTGCGCGTTTGCCGCTGGCAGCGGATGCAGAAATTACAATGGAAGCGAATCCTGGAACGGTAGAAGCCGATCGCTTTGTCGATTATCAGCGTGCTGGTGTGAATCGCATCTCCATTGGCGTTCAGAGTTTTAGCGAAGAAAAGCTGAAACGACTTGGGCGCATTCATGGCCCGCAAGAAGCGAAACGGGCTGCGAATCTGGCAAGCGGGCTGGGGCTGCGTAGTTTTAACCTCGATTTGATGCATGGG
The DNA here is from genome assembly GCF_001660175.1 of Escherichia sp. B1147. Lineage (NCBI taxonomy): Bacteria > Pseudomonadati > Pseudomonadota > Gammaproteobacteria > Enterobacterales > Enterobacteriaceae > Escherichia > Escherichia sp. B1147. The sequence continues at coordinate 359,212 of NZ_LFHY01000015.1, read as the reverse complement.
CTGCCAGATCAATCACTGGAAGAGGCGCTGGGCGATCTGCGCCAGGCCATTGAACTGAATCCGCCGCATCTTTCCTGGTATCAACTGACCATCGAACCCAATACGCTGTTTGGCTCGCGCCCTCCTGTACTGCCGGACGACGACGCGTTATGGGATATTTTCGAACAGGGGCATCAGCTTTTAACCGCAGCGGGCTATCAGCAGTATGAAACTTCCGCTTACGCCAAACCCGGTTATCAGTGCCAGCACAATCTCAACTACTGGCGATTTGGCGACTACATCGGTATTGGCTGCGGCGCGCATGGCAAAGTGACCTTCCCTGATGGTCGCATTCTGCGTACCACCAAAACGCGGCACCCGCGTGGTTTTATGCAGGGGCGGTATCTGGAAAGCCAGCGCGATGTTGAAACCGCAGATAAACCGTTCGAATTCTTTATGAATCGCTTCCGTTTGCTGGAACCTGCGCCGCGCGTGGAGTTTAGCCAGTATACTGGCCTTTCTGAAGAAGTTATTCGCCCACAGTTAGACGAGGCTGTCGCTCAGGGCTATATCACAGAATGTGCGGATTGCTGGCAAATAACGGAACACGGGAAGTTGTTTTTAAATTCACTGCTGGAGCTTTTTCTGGCGGAATAAAGTTGTGTAGCCGGATGCGGTGTGAACGCCGCATCCGGCTACAAGTCATGCGTCATTTCAATAATTATTTAATCACCCCATTGCGCCGCAATTGGTCGGTGTCTTTTTTCCACTGTCCGCAAGCCTGGTTGATATCGTCAATCTTCATTAATATCGTGACTTTTTTACTGTTTATTTCTGAAACTTTCATCGTTAATGGATATTGCCCTTTCTCGAGCTTTATCCAGTCATCCTGCAATTTACGGCTGAGTTTTTCTGATTGTAGAAAAGTCTGTCGCCGCTGTTCGTTGATATCAAAATCCCGTTTCTGCTGAATCGGCACTTCATAACACTCTTCACTCTGTTTATGACATGCCGCAATCGCCGGTTGATAAACCTCTCTGTCATATTTAACTGCGAACGCCTCGCTATCATTCTGTTTATTAAAATCATCCCGCTGTTGGTGTATTTTTTTAAAGGCGTCTTCGCGGGTCATTTGTTTGCCATTTACGTCTTTTCCCCAATAAGCATCTGCTGCTTTCTGCGCCGCCACCATTTGCTTATCAAGTTCTTTTACATCCTTTTCCAGCGCTGGAATCGAGTTCTTCTGGGTATTCAACGCTGACTCAAGCTGACTAAAGCGATAGTTGAAATCTTCGCTATTCACAATCAGGTACTTATTATTCGTTTTGATATCGTCGACCACCCGCCCACTATCGCTGGCTGCCGCCTGAAAAGAGTAAAAGTTCACTGTCCAGCCAGACGCGGGCGTTCCTTTACTGGTTAACATCGCAGAGAATTTTACCGGTTTATCTTTCGTCTAGGTCTGTTCCAGCAGTTCATAATCTGTCAACTGACCGACCCAGGTATAGAGATCGTCATTGGAAGAGACATCGCCTTCCGCTGACCAGGTGGCCTGATTGCCCTTTGCATCAAGATTTTTTAAGGTGATGGCATCAAGCTTGAGAATACCGTGATACTGCTTTTTGAATTGAGCTTTTAAGACATTTTCAGTTGGCGGTTCGCCATCGGCCCAGCTGTAACCTGACGTCAACACGAGCAACGCCGTGCCTACAATCCATTGCTTTTTCACCGGAACACCCTCACGCGGAATAATTAATTCCAGTGATTATCATTAGGGTAATAAAAATTGGCAATGGACGTGAGTCTGAAGTGAAAAAGCCCCGGCACGATACCGGGGCGAGGTAATTAGTACTGATTGAAGATCTGCTGGATCTGCTGCGGATCTTTGGTTTGTGTCAGAGCCAGTTGCAGCAGAACGCGCGCTTTTTGCGGGTTCAACGTGCCAGAGGCAACGAAACCGTATTTCGCATCATCCACTTCGGCATCCTGAGTGGTAGCGCCCGTCGGTACGCGGGAAGAACGCACTACTGCAGTGCCGTTTTTCGCGGCGGTTGCGAGGGTGTCAAATACGGTTTTATACAGATTGCCGTTACCCACACCGGCGCTAACGATACCGTCGTAGCCTGCATCTACCAGTGCTTTTGCCGGAAGATCGGATGCGTTGGCGTAGTTATAAACAATACCGACTTTCGGCAGTTCATTTAGCTTAGAGACATCGAACGGCGTGTCGCTGGTGTGCTTACGTGCCGGAGTACGTTGGTAGTCAATCTTACCGTTGTGAATGTATCCCAGCGGACCGTAGTTAACAGACTTAAAGGTCGCTACGTCGGTGGTATTGGTTTTGGTGACGTCACGACCATCCAGCACGGTGTCGTTCATCACCACCAGCACACCACGATTAGCAGAGGCTTTATCTGCCGCAGTTACTACCGCGTTATACAGGTTGAATGGACCATCTGCGCTCATGGAGGTGGACGGGCGCATTGCGCCAACCATCACCACCGGCTTGTCGCATTTCACGGTCAGGTCGAGGAAGTAAGCGGTTTCTTCCATCGTGTCAGTACCGTGGGTAATAACGAAGCCGTCAGTCTTATCGCAGTCGGTGTTAATTTTTTTCGCCAGTGTCAGCCAGACATTATCGTTCATGTCCTGGGAGCCGATATTAACAACCTGCTCGCCTTTAACGTTCGCAATGTCCTTCAGTTGCGGCACCGCATTGACCAGATTTTCTACGCCAACTTTACCCGCTGTGTAGTTAGATTTGGTTGCGGAGTCACCACCACCGGCAATCGTCCCGCCGGTCGCTAAAATGGTGATATTCGGTAATGCTAATGCTGCACCACTAAAACCCATAACCAGTGCGGCAAGTGCCGTCTTTTTGAAAAACTCCATTTCATTCCTCCAGTTACGTGAACGCTACGTATTATCCCTTAGCATTGCATGGGAAATTTGACGTTAAACAATTTACAACGTGAATGATTTTTGGAGTTCTATAAAGTTAGAGGCAGGTAACAAAATGAAGAATTAAGCGGCATAAAAAAGCTTTATGCCGTCTTAAACTAGAGGATTATTTCAAATTCCCGACCAGGGCTTTACGGCTGTCTTCCAGAGTCACAACACGGCTACAGACATCTTTGCCAAATTGCTGGAAATCTTTTTCCTGCTTTTTCCACTCGGTTTGGATTGAGTATTGCAGTCCCCCCAGGCTTCCCAGCACATTCTGTAACGGGTTACCGCCGCTTTTCAGCACCGCTTTCGCGCCCATTTCATTAATGCTGTCCTGCAAAATTCCGCCCATCGCCTGATTCACTAACTGCTGGCCTTCGGCGCGAACCTGATCAATGGCTTTATAGTGGAACGTCAGGCCATCGCTGCGCGTTTCGATAATGCGATTCATCTGTTCTTTCAGCTGCGCATCAAGTTTGGTCAGACGGCTGCGCATTTTGCTGCTTTCGCCCATCTCCTGAACGATAATTTTATCCAGCGCCACGCGCGCTTTCTCTACGCGGCTTTTCGCGCCTTCATCAATCCACGGCAGCGTGCTGCGCAGTTCCGCCTGATAATCCTTCGCTTGTTCGCGCTGGGCGGCGCTCAGAGAATATTGCTTGCCGTTGTACATCACATTGCCGTCTGGCGTGATCACCAGGTTGCCATTTTCGCCCTTCACCTGCACGGTTTGCGGGCTGACAATCACATCGTCACGCGGCGTAACGCTGCACTGGTAGTCGGCGTGAGCGGTCATTGCCGTCACTGAAAGTGCTGCCGCCAGCAGCATTTTGCGCATCATAGTCTTCCCTCAAGAACAAATCAGGCCAGCATTTGCTGGCCCCAGATTGATAACAAAGTGCGCGTTGTTGATGCCGGATGCGGTGTAAACACCTTATGCGGCCTACTCGATCGTGCATCTTTGTAGGCCTGATAAGCGTAGCGCATCAGGCAGTTTTGCATTTGTCATCGCCCGTATGCTTTCTTAGTCCCACCAAACGTCGAAAAGTTCGCTGGTGCGTACTTCATCCAGGTTACGCTCTTCCAGCCACTTACGCACGACAGCCTGATGTTCTTCGGTGCATTTGCCGATTTCCTGCATGCAGATCAGACCTTCCCAGGCCAGATAACCGCTGCCGTCAAAGGCCAGTTTGTTCGGTTCGATAACCTCGTTAATAAAGTCATCAACGGTTTTATCAATCTGTTCTTCCGATGTACCTTCCGGGAATCGCCATGCCACCGAAAATCCTAATTCCTGGAATTCGTCGATGTGCATTTTTTTACGCAGACGACGGCTACGGTTCTTTGCCATTATTTCACCCTCTCGAACATTAAGTCCCATACTCCGTGACCAAGACGATGACCACGTTGTTCAAATTTCGTTACCGGACGAGATGCCGGGCGCGGTACGTAATCATTGCTCTCAGACAGGTTTTTATAACCGTCAATGGAAGACATAACTTCAAGCATATGTTCCGCATAAGGTTCCCAGTCGGTCGCCATATGGAATACGCCACCCAGCTGCAGTTTGCTTTTTACCAGTTCAGCAAACGGTACCTGAACGATACGGCGTTTATTATGGCGCGCTTTGTGCCACGGGTCAGGGAAAAAGAGCTGCACCATACGCAATGAATTGTCAGGAATCATTTTATGCAGCACTTCAACCGCATCGTGACACATCACGCGCAGGTTGGTTAAGCCCTCTTCATGCGCAGAAGCCAGGCACGCACCAACGCCCGGTGAATGCACTTCAATGCCGAGGAAGTCCTGCTCGGGGCGATCTTTGGCCATTGCCACCAGCGACGCGCCCATGCCGAAACCAATCTCAAGCGTCACCGGCGCTTCACGGCCAAAAAGCGCAGGGAAATCCAGCATATCTTCGCTGAACTCAACGCCCATCACCGGCCAGTAGTTTTCCAGCGCATGTTCCTGGCCTTTGGTCAGTCGCCCCTGGCGGCGCACAAAACTACGGATACGGCGCAGCGGGCGGCCGTTTTCATCAAATTCCGGTGAGATGACGTCGTTTTTCATAAAGGTTTAGTCGCTTGTGAAAGTGGTCTGAAAACGGGCATTATCCAAAGTTAGTTGCCGGATGCAAGCATGATAAGGCCGTGGCTGCGGAAAGTTCCGGTTTACACCCCGCCGCTGCTGTGCTGCAATCTTGCCCCCAACAACAGTGAATTCGGTGACCATGCAAGCGTCGCAATTTTCAGCCCAGGTTCTGGACTGGTACGATAAATACGGGCGGAAAACGCTGCCCTGGCAAATTGACAAGACGCCCTACAAAGTATGGCTCTCAGAAGTGATGTTGCAACAAACTCAGGTTGCGACCGTAATCCCCTATTTTGAACGCTTTATGGCGCGCTTCCCGGCGGTGACCGATCTCGCCAACGCACCGCTGGACGAGGTTCTGCACTTATGGACCGGGCTTGGCTATTACGCCCGCGCGCGCAATCTGCATAAAGCGGCACAGCACGTTGCCACCTTACACGGTGGTAAATTCCCGGAAACCTTTGAGGAAGTCGCGGCGCTGCCTGGCGTCGGACGCTCCACCGCAGGCGCGATCCTCTCGCTTTCTCTGGGTAAGCACTTTCCGATTCTCGACGGTAACGTTAAACGCGTGTTAGCACGCTGCTATGCTGTAAGCGGCTGGCCAGGGAAAAAAGAGGTCGAGAATAAACTGTGGAATCTGAGCGAGCAGGTTACGCCCGCCGTCGGCGTGGAGCGGTTTAATCAGGCGATGATGGATTTGGGCGCGATGATTTGTACACGCTCGAAGCCGAAATGTTCGCTCTGCCCGCTACAAAATGGTTGTATTGCCGCCGCCAACAATAGCTGGTCGCTTTATCCGGGCAAAAAGCCGAAACAGACTCTGCCAGAGCGCACGGGCTACTTTCTGCTGTTACAGCACGAAGATGAAGTGTTGCTGGCGCAGCGTCCGCCAAGCGGATTGTGGGGTGGCTTATACTGTTTCCCGCAGTTTGCTGATGAAGAAAGTTTGCGACAATGGCTGGTGCAACGGCAGATCAATGCCGATAACCTGACGCAACTCACCGCGTTTCGGCATACCTTCAGCCATTTCCATTTAGATATTGTGCCTATGTGGCTTCCCGTGTCGTCATTCACCGGCTGCATGGATGAAGGCAATGCGCTCTGGTATAACTTAGCGCAGCCGCCGTCAGTTGGCCTGGCGGCACCCGTGGAGCGTTTGTTACAGCAGTTACGCACTGGCGCGCCGGTTTAGCGCGTGAGTCGATAAGAGGATAATTTATGAGCAGAACGATTTTTTGTACTTTCCTGCAGCGTGAAGCAGAAGGTCAGGATTTTCAGCTGTACCCCGGCGAACTGGGAAAACGCATCTATAACGAGATCTCCAAAGAAGCCTGGGCACAGTGGCAGCACAAACAAACCATGCTGATTAACGAAAAGAAACTCAACATGATGAATGCCGAGCACCGCAAGCTGCTGGAGCAGGAGATGGTCAACTTCCTGTTCGAAGGTAAAGAGGTGCATATCGAGGGCTATACGCCGGAAGATAAAAAATAAAAACAGTGCCGGAGCACGCCTCCGGCAACTTGCATAAAAACAAACACAACACGCACCCGGAATGATGAAAAAATATCTCGCGCTGGCTTTGATTGCGCCGTTGCTCATCTCCTGTTCCACGACCAAAAAAGGCGATACTTATAACGAAGCCTGGGTCAAAGATACCAACGGTTTTGATATTCTGATGGGGCAGTTTGCCCACAATATTGAGAACATTTGGGGCTTCAAAGAGGTGGTGATCGCCGGTCCTAAGGACTACGTGAAATACACCGATCAATATCAAACCCGCAGCCACATCAACTTTGATGACGGTACGATCACTATCGAAACCATCGCCGGGACAGAACCTGCTGCGCACTTGCGCCGGGCAATAATCAAAACGTTATTGATGGGGGATGATCCGAGTTCGGTCGATCTCTATTCCGACGTTGATGATATAACGATTTCGAAAGAACCTTTCCTTTACGGTCAGGTAGTGGACAACACCGGGCAGCCTATTCGCTGGGAAGGTCGTGCGAGTAACTTCGCGGATTATCTGCTGAAGAACCGTCTGAAAAGCCGCAGCAACGGGCTGCGTATCATCTACAGCGTCACCATTAATATGGTGCCGAATCACCTTGATAAACGTGCGCACAAATATCTCGGCATGGTCCGCCAGGCATCACGGAAATATGGCGTCGATGAGTCATTGATTCTGGCGATTATGCAGACCGAATCCTCCTTTAACCCGTATGCGGTCAGCCGTTCCGATGCGCTGGGATTAATGCAGGTGGTACAACATACTGCCGGGAAAGATGTGTTCCGCTCGCAGGGGAAATCCGGCACGCCGAGCCGCAGTTTCTTGTTTGATCCTGCCAGCAATATTGATACCGGCACCGCGTATCTGGCGATGCTGAACAATGTTTATCTCGGCGGAATTGATAACCCAACATCGCGGCGTTATGCCGTCATCACCGCCTATAACGGCGGCGCAGGCAGCGTGCTGCGAGTCTTTTCGAATGATAAGATTCAGGCTGCCAATATTATTAACACCATGACGCCGGGCGATGTTTATCAGACGCTGACGACCCGCCATCCGTCTGCGGAATCTCGCCGCTATCTTTATAAAGTGAACATGGCGCAAAAATCTTACCGCCGTCGATAATTTCACCTTTGCCTCTGACAATACTCCGAGGCAAAGTGTTATACACATCACAATTTTGCCCTGCAAATTGAGATTATTTGCAATTATTTGCCACGGGTAACAAAAAAACAGTCAGTGAAGTTGATAGAATCGCATCATCTTGCACGGTCAAATGTGCTTTTTAAAACACTCATCCGCATTATGATGTGAGGAAATTAACATGAATCTTAAGCTGCAGCTGAAAATCCTCTCTTTTCTGCAGTTCTGTCTGTGGGGAAGTTGGCTGACGACCCTCGGCTCATATATGTTTGTTACCCTGAAGTTCGACGGTGCTTCCATTGGCGCAGTTTATAGCTCACTGGGTATTGCTGCGGTCTTTATGCCTGCGTTGCTGGGGATTGTGGCCGACAAATGGTTAAGTGCGAAATGGGTGTATGCTATTTGTCACACCATCGGCGCAATCACCCTCTTCATGGCGGCGCAAGTCACCACGCCGGAGGCGATGTTCCTCGTTATCCTGATTAACTCGTTTGCCTATATGCCAACGCTTGGGTTAATCAACACTATCTCCTACTATCGCCTGCAAAATGCCGGGCTGGATATTGTGACTGATTTCCCACCAATCCGTATCTGGGGCACCATCGGCTTTATTATGGCGATGTGGGTGGTGAGCCTGTCTGGCTTCGAATTAAGCCACATGCAGCTGTATATTGGCGCAGCCCTTTCCGCCGTTCTGGTGCTGTTTACCTTTACGCTGCCGTATATTCCGGTTGCTAAACAGCAAGCGAATCAGAGCTGGACGACGTTGCTGGGGCTTGATGCTTTCGCGTTGTTTAAAAACAAGCGTATGGCGATTTTCTTCATCTTCTCGATGTTGCTGGGCGCGGAACTGCAGATTACCAACATGTTCGGTAATACCTTCCTGCACAGCTTCGACAAAGACCCGATGTTTGCCAGCAGCTTTATCGTGCAACATGCGTCAATCATCATGTCGATTTCGCAGATCTCTGAAACTCTGTTCATTCTGACCATCCCGTTCTTCTTAAGCCGCTATGGCATTAAGAACGTAATGATGATCAGTATTGTGGCGTGGATCCTGCGTTTTGCGCTGTTTGCTTACGGCGACCCGACTCCGTTTGGCACCGTACTGCTGGTGCTGTCGATGATTGTCTACGGCTGCGCATTCGACTTCTTCAACATCTCTGGTTCAGTGTTTGTCGAAAAAGAAGTTAGCCCGGCAATTCGCGCCAGTGCGCAGGGGATGTTCCTGATGATGACCAACGGCTTCGGCTGTATTCTCGGCGGCATCGTGAGCGGTAAAGTGGTTGAGATGTACACCCAAAACGGCATTACCGACTGGCAGACCGTATGGCTGATTTTCGCAGGTTACTCCGTGATTCTGGCCTTCGCGTTCATGGCGATGTTTAAATACAAACACGTTCGTGTCCCTGCCGGCACACAAACTGTTAGCCACTAATTACGCAAAGAAAAACGGGGCGCCAGAAGGTGCCCCGTTTTTTTATTCTTACTTCAACACATAACCGTACAACCGTTTCATTCCATCCGCATCGGTTTCGCTATAGACACCTTGTAGCTCCGGCGAAAACCCCGGCAGCAAATTCACGCCTTCTTCAAGCGCGAGGAAATAACGCTGGACCGCTCCGCCCCACATTTCTCCAGGCACCACGCAAAGCACGCCAGGTGGATACGGCAGCGCGCCTTCCGCCGCAATTCGCCCTTCGGCATCACGGATGCGCACCAACTCCACTTCACCACGAATATAGGCGTTATGCGCATCCTGGGGATTCATCACCACTGGTGGGAAACTCTGCTGGCGGAACATCGCTTTTTGCAGGTCTTTGACGCCAAAACTGACATAAAGATCATGCATCTCCTGACACAGCTGGCGCAGAGTGTAGTCGCGATAGCGCACCGGATATTTGTTATAAACACTCGGCAGCACCTCAGACAGCGGCGAGTCATCCTCAATATGCTGTTCAAACTGAGCCAGCATCGCCACCAGTTGCGCCAGCTTCTCATGACTTTCCGCCGGAGTTAATAAGAACAGAATGGAGTTGAGATCGCATTTTTCCGGCACAATGCCGTTCTCACGCAGATAATGCGCCAGAATCGTCGCCGGAACGCCAAAATCGCTATATTCGCCGGTTTCGGCATCGATTCCCGGCGTGGTCAGTAACAGCTTGCACGGATCAACAAAATACTGGTCTGCGGCATATCCCTCAAAGCCGTGCCACTTCGCCCCTGGCTCAAAGCTGAAGAAACGGCGGTCACTGGCCAACACTGATGTCGGATAATCCTGCCACAATTTGCCATCAACAACAGGTGGAATAAACGGGCGGAACAGCTTACAGCGCGCAAGAATCGCCTTCCGCGCTTCAATCCCCATATCAACACACTCTGCCCACAGCCGACGCCCGCTCTCCCCTTCATGGATTTTGGCATTCACGTCCAGCGCAGCAAACAGCGGGTAAAACGGGCTGGTTGAGGCGTGTAGCATAAAGGCATTGTTCAACCGCTTATGCGGGCAAAAACGCGCCTGCCCGCGAATATGGTTATCTTTTTTATGGATCTGCGACGTCTGCGAGAATCCCGCCTGCTGTTTATGCACCGACTGGGTAACAAAGATCCCCGGATCGTTTTGGTTAAGTTCTAACAGCAGTGGCGAGCTATCTGCCATCATCGGGATAAACTGCTCGTACCCGCCCCATGCAGAATCAAATAGAATGTAATCACACAGATGCCCAATGGTATCGATCACCTGGCGGGCGTTGTAGATAGTGCCGTCATAGGTTCCCAGCTGAATAATCGCCAGGCGGAACGGGCGCGGCAGTTCGGCTTTTTCTGGCGCAACGTCGCGAACTTGCTGGCGCAGATACTCTTCATTAAAACAGTGCGCATCAATCCCGCCGATAAAACCGAATGGGTTGCGTGAGGCTTCCAGATACACCGGCGTCGCCCCGGCCTGAATCAGCGCACCGTGATGATTCGACTTATGATTGTTACGATCGAATAGCACCAGATCGCCACGCGTTAACAGTGCATTTGTCACAACCTTATTCGCCGCCGAGGTGCCATTAAGGACAAAATAGGTTTTATCGGCATGAAAAACTTTGGCTGCGAATTTCTGCGCATCCTTCGCGGAACCTTCATGAATAAGCAAATCACCCAGTTTCACATCGGCATTACACATATCGGCGCGAAAGACATTCTCGCCAAAGAAATCGTAAAAATGACGTCCTGCAGGATGCTTTTTAAAGAACGCGCCATGTTGATGCCCTGGACAAGCGAAAGTGCTATTGCCCATCTCAACGTACTGGGTCAGTGTGTCATAAAATGGCGGCAGCAAATTCTCTTCATACTGACAGGCTGCGGATTCCAGCTCCAGCCACTGCTGCTCGTTGCCGTTGATAATCGCCGTAACACCCAAGGGTAGTTCAACAGCATCTTCGGAATACAAAAACACCGGCAGATGAAAACCGGTGCGCTTAAGTAACGCAAGAATGCCACTGCGACTATCCGCAGCGGTAATGACGACTGCCGCGACGTCCGTAAAATCAGTATCTTCCAGCGCCACCACGCGGCGATGGGTAGAAAGTCGGGAAACCAGTTCACCACTGGCGGCAATACTCATTGATTTCATAAGCGCAAAACCCGTTTCGGGGAAATAAAAATACCGGGCAAGGTGGAAAACCCTGCCCCATGAGATGTGGGTCAAACTGGTCACCAGCTCCGACCGCCAGACATCAGTAAAAGCAGAAACGCTCTGATTTTACTGTTGTCCTGCAGTGAGCGTGCGTTAACGTCACCGCATAAAAAGCAGCGTCGCAGAACAGGAGACATTTCGCGCGAAACGGCGATAAGCGAAAGGATGTAAGGAGGCGGCGTGCATCAGGCAAACTCCGTACAGGAAGGAGAAAATTCGCGCAATCATTGCACCTTTCACCAGCGTGTGCAAGCCAGGACTTTGCGACCAGACAAGCCACCTGACGGCGAATACGTTCATAATAGAGAAATCTGATAATACAGTTAACAGGAACTCTTGTGGTCATCGGTCCTTTTATCAACGCAAGTGCAGTACTCATTGGCGGCGTACTTGGCGCTCTACTTAGCCAACGCTTACCGGAGCGGATCCGCGTCTCGATGACGTCCATTTTTGGGCTGGCATCGCTGGGAATTGGTATTTTACTGGTGGTGAAATGCGCCAACCTTCCCGTCATGGTATTAGCAACACTGCTGGGGGCCTTGGTTGGCGAGTTGTGTTTGCTGGAGAAGGGAATCAATAACGCAGTGAGCCGAGCGCAAAGTCTGTTTCGCTCCTCACATAAAAACACAGCGCATGAATCGTTTATTCAGAATTTTGTGGCGATCATTGTTCTGTTCTGCGCCAGCGGTACGGGTATTTTCGGCGCGATGAACGAAGGAATGACGGGCGATCCGAGTATTTTAATCGCCAAGTCGTTTCTCGATTTCTTTACTGCAATGATTTTCGCCTGCTCGCTTGGCATTGCGGTATCGGTAATAAGCATCCCGTTATTGATCATCCAGTTAGCCCTCGCCAGTTGCGCCACACTGATACTCCCCATGACCACACCGTCGATGATGGCGGACTTCAGCGCCGTCGGGGGATTACTGTTGTTAGCAACCGGCTTGCGTATCTGCGGCATCAAAATGTTTCCGGTGGTCAACATGCTACCCGCTCTGCTACTGGCAATGCCTCTTTCCGCCGCCTGGAGCGCCTGGTTTGCCTGACAATATGTGCAATAGCGGCAAAGTGATGATAGATTGTGCAGTCTGCAGTAAATTGAAGAAATTTGATTGACGAGACGAGGCGAATCAGGTTTAATGCGCCCCGTTGCCCGGATAGCTCAGTCGGTAGAGCAGGGGATTGAAAATCCCCGTGTCCTTGGTTCGATTCCGAGTCCGGGCACCAAATTTATAAGGCCTCGCTGCAAAGCGGGGCTTTTTCTTTTTCTGCCTGTAGTAGATTTCTTTTAGTTCCCCCGATCAGATGATGTTGTACACGGCATTCCTTGCGCATCAGATTGCTCAATGATTATTACGAGCGTTCATAGTGATATTCAGTCAGCCGCCAATCCCGGAAGGCATGGTTATTCCGATAAAGGGCAAAGTCACTCATAAACATTCGCGCCTTTTATCTTCAAAGCATTCTGTCTAATGTCGGCATATCTGGTGATGAGCTGTTTCAGGTGCATCTCTGCCTCAGCCCCTGCGGCAGGAGGAAGCGGTTGTCCTGCCGACGACTGTTCCAGTATCCGCAGCTGCTCTTCAGCCGGAATGGATTGATTAAAAAACTGCATCGTTGAAAACACCACTGACTTCAGCTCACTGACCGTCATGTATTTCCCCTTATGCTCATCCAGCCCGTTCAGTCGTTCACTCAGTTTCTGTAGAGTAACCATTCCCTGATGCCAGCCATTCAAATTTCCTGTTGGCAATGCAGCAATATTAAATTGTTGCTGCCACTGCTGTATCAGGGGCTTTGCGCGCTCCGGCCATATCGCCTGGGCCTGTTCGACAAGCTGCCTTTCCCGGGTTATGAGCCAGTCCGGCGGTAGCTTGTCCAGAAACGTAAGCTGCTGCAGTGTTTGCGTAATTAAAGTTTGTGGCAACGGAGATTGCTGACGCAATAGATCCAATTGTTCAGGCGTGAGTACTGCGGGTAACGGTGCCAGAGAGGCAGTAAACTGGGTTTGTAACGGGTCCAGGCGATGAAAAAACTGCCAGGCCCATACCGTTGCTGCACCTATCACCAGCATGGTACACATCCCGCCGACAAAAGATTTCCATTTTTTTACTGGCGCAGGTATTGCCGGCAGTACCTCCACGTTCGGCTGCGTAACATATACCCACTGCACTGCACTGTCTGGCGCCCGGATATCTTCAAACGAACGACCAGTATGGGAAGCTGTTGTTATACCCACGTCATTCATGACCGGATCATGCGAAACGATACCCGACTGAATTGTCGCCCCTGTGCAGATTGTGTCATCGCTGTTCTCCAGCCTGACAGCGTTGTTATGCATCAGGGTACGCAATGTATCCAGCTGACTAAGATGTCTGAGCTCCAGGCGCTGTAAAACCATCCCCAAACGGGTAAGCAGCTGCTCTGCTCGATACAGTTGGCTAAGGTCGCTGTATTTCAGCGGGAGTGAGCGCATCCGTTGTTGCAAACGCAGGCTCAGATTACTGAGGATCTCAATCCTAATATGGACAGGCTAACGGCTGCAGCCAATTGCTCCACTGCGCCACACGTTCACGGCTAGCATCAAGGCGTGTTGTCGGCTCTGTCTGACAAGCGCTAACCAGGGCATTTAACGTGCTCATAAATTAACCTCAGCTGCATCACTGTTTGTGCTGGCGACCGGGTCTGTCACTGCCACTTTCGCCGTGCTGAAGATGGAATCTGGCAGACGGAAGTTTCGCAGTTTCAACAACGCTTTACCGCTGAATGTCTCCACATCCAGCAATGCACCGCAGGACGGAATGTCCAGACGGTAGCGGTTCAGCCCGCCTTCAGTTAATGCAGACAACGCGTTCTTCAGCGTATCTGTCAGACTCATAAGGTTCCTTCAGTCATATTTAAACTCCAGCACAATCCCTTCTTCATCATTCCAGCAGAGCACCAGGGAGTGTGGTTTCTTTTTCGCCGCCATATGAACCAGCAATTGCTGACTCAGCATCGGCAGAATTTGTTGGTTGAGTAGGCTGTCAACATTACGCGCCCCGGTGTCCGGTAGCAGGCAGGCAGCGGTCAGCGCGTCGAACAGGCTTTCATCAATCTGCGTAGTCAGACCATAGTGACGATGTAAGCGCTTGCTGACCTGGGAGAGTTTCATCTCCACAATTGTGTGCATCGCTGCTTCCACCAGCGGACGGTAAATCACGGTCTGGAAACGGGCGAGCAGCGCAGGCTGGAAGTGGTCGCGCAGTATCGGGCGCAGCAGTTCGTGCAGGTCGGCCTCGGTGGCTTCCGGCTGTTCGTTCAGCAACTGCATCAGGTGGTCGCTACCGAGGTTGGATGTCATCAGGACATCGCCTGTGCATCCTGCCAGATATCCAGTGCACTCAACTCTGATACTGGACTCAGATTAATTTTTTCCAACAGGGACGCATAAACTCCACTTGCCACAGGACGTTCAAGGACCACACTCTCGCCACCAGTGGCATTCTCATTATTTACAGACATCAACATATTCCTTATTAATCCGTTAAATCGTTATGGCTGTTTTGGTGCCAGGGCTGAGAGTTCGGCTCTGAGTTCTGCGCTTAATGCCGGGTCCAGCAGAATATTTTCCAGTTCTTTGCGGAAAGCCTGGTTATCCAGAAGATTTGCTTTTAAATCACGAAGTAAATTACGCATGGAAAGCATGGCCTTCAGCTGCGGTATTTGCCGGGAGACTTGTTCCGGGGAGAAATCCTTTATACTGCGGAATGTCAGGTTGATGCTGTCTTCGCTATCGTCATCAGCAAGTGTATTTTTAACGATAAGATTTACTTTTGGTGAATAATCAAAAAGGACTGCATCAAAGTTATTTTTGTTAAGATTAACCTTTTTACGCTCTGATAATGGCGCGGATTCCTGACCATTACTGAAATCACCCGTAATAAGTAACTTAAGGGGTAATTCCATTTTTTTGCTTGCGCCCCCTGTATGCAAATCTAATTTTAGATTAATACGGGCCTTCGGGATCTCCCGCTGGAAGCTGTCACTCATATTTCCCTCACGTAATTCAGTTAAAGTCAAATTAACAACAATATTTCCCTAACCGAATACCAGGCTAATATTAAGTTCAAAAAAAACAATACAGATCAATAAATTGAATTTAAAAAACAGTAAGAAAGCTATCAAACAACAAGAACAATCCCATACATATCAACTAATTAAAAACGCATTTATATATGTTCTTAATTATATTTTCATTACGTAACTAAATTATTTTTATACCCTAATCCAGATTGTACAAAGTGCGAAATGCCTATTTATTAGATAACAACGCTCCTCATGATACTCATGCAGCAGCCCTGAATGTTTTTGCGATGTAATATCAAAGTAATTCGTTTGTATATAAAATCCATCACTATAGTAAACCGTGAATATTCACCGTTCTCTGGCATTTCCTCTTTTCGCCCCCCAGCTCAAAGTCAAACCAGTTTCTATTAGGTTAAAGACCGTAGAAAGAAAGTTTATTTATTAGTACTTTTATTTCAGGAAATCGGAATTTTACATTTTTTGCATCCGCAAACTGCTTCAGGAATACTTTGATTACGCATAAACATTGACGCAGCGCAGCATATTATTTATTTTCACCACATATATTCAAATAGACATTGTAATTGCACAGTAAAAGTAGGTACTTATGCGTAATGGAGTATTTCGGATTAGTAAGTATTTGGTTGTTATTACTGCGATATCCTGTATGTATACCGGATTTGCATTTGCAACGAACGTCGCATTGAATTCTGTCCAGGTAGAACATCTGAATAGTGTTATCAATCGTGAGGTAAAAGGGAAGAATGACCGTAATTTTGTCGATACCAACTGGACTGAAGCTCAACGCGTAGCCGAATTTATTTGCCGACCGCTCGCCCTAAAAGAGCTGCAGAAGCAGTACCCCGACGTAGATAAGGTTATTTTCGATCAGGGAAAACATAATATGCAGAGGCTGCTTTCACCTGCACTACTGACAGGCAATGGCCAGTACCGTAGGGGTATTAACTGGACGACGTTTCACTTCGAATGTGAACTGTCAGTAAAAACCGGGGAAGCAACAGGATTCAGGTTGACGAGAAACAGAGTCCTGACCATGGCTCCAGGGCCAGTTTTTCGATCTGAAGGAGTCAGCCAGTGAAAAATATACTTACGGCATTTCTCATCATTACGTTGCCTGTTTTCTCTGTCACGGCAGCCAGTTTTGACTATCGCCAGTCCCGCAGTGCGGATGAAAAAGCGATTTGTGCATCGCGTACCCTGAATGACATGGATGTGGAGATGAGCGTTAAATACAAATTCCTCCATGGACTTTACGCAATGGGTGCCGCCGGGGAACTAAAAGAATCACAGGCACAGTGGCTGGCTGAACGACGCCATTGTGGCAGTGACAAACCCTGCCTGAGAGAAATATACAGAAAGCGCTTAACAACCTTGAACCATCTTTATGACGCGATTAACAAACCACTCTGAATCTAAAGTGGCCTCGTTGGTTGTCGGAAGTGCCTTAATGTGAGGCACTTCCTTACCAGTGCGCGCAGCTATTGGTTAACGCGTGATAATCCCCGCCATTATTTTTTAATTTAAAAATAGTTTCCATAGAAAATATACGCAGTGATAAATGTGACCTGGATTTAAAAACATATTTATCGCCATAAATAGTCAAGCGCAAAACTATCATATTGATCAATATTCACCGCAAGAATTTTATTATTTTCTTCTGCTTTACCAGGGGATTGTCAACATGTTTATTATGTCCAACTTAAATAGTTAATCACTAAATATCATCGCCATTACTGACGTGTTTTATTTATTGATAACAGTGACATACGTTCTTTTTTTTACAAGCAAACAATCAATCGCTAAATTGTTTTTCGACTCAATAGTTAATCGCGAAACATTTTAAGGATTGATAAAAATCCTAAATTCCTTGTTCATAATGTAGGGGTGTGTTAAATAGGTGGGCAAAATTTGGTTCCCCCTTCTCGCCTGTAATATTGCAGCATCTTCGCACTTCCACGAGACATTGCGACTTAATAAGAAGGTGATAAGCCCTACATAAGCGCATGGGCTGACCATGGTTTTATATTCATTAAAAGACTTCGTTATAACTAATTGATTTAATATCAATAATTTATTGTGGGTTCGGGTTTGTTGTGACTATGGCATTATTTCCGAGCAAAGGAGTTGATATGTCTGAAAGACATTTACCTGATGACCAGAGCAGTACTATCGATCCATATTTAATTACTTCGATTTGCCAGACTCTGGCAGAACAAGGTGCCGCATTACAAAACTTGTCCAAACAGTTGGATTCCGCTCAGTACCAGCGTGCTCTTGAATTGATCATTAATTGTAAAGGACACGTTATTCTTTCGGGGATGGGTAAATCCGGGCATGTTGGTCGAAAAATGTCTGCCACGCTGGCCTCTACAGGTACGCCGAGTTTCTTTATTCATCCCGCAGAAGCTTTCCATGGCGATCTGGGCATGATTACGCCCTACGATCTTCTGATCCTTATTTCCGCCAGCGGTGAAACAGATGAAATCCTCAAGCTTGTCCCGTCACTGAAGAATTTCGGCAACCGGATTATCGCCATTACCAATAATGGGAATTCTACCCTGGCGAAAAATGCTGATGCCGTGCTGGAACTTCACATGGCGAATGAAACCTGCCCGAATAATCTTGCACCAACAACGTCGACCACGCTGACCATGGCGATCGGCGATGCATTGGCGATTGCCATGATCCACCAACGCAAATTTATGCCGAATGATTTTGCGCGCTATCACCCGGGCGGTTCATTAGGTCGTCGCCTGCTGACCCGCGTTGCGGATGTCATGCAGCATGATGTCCCTTCGGTTCACCTGGAGGCGCCATTTAAAACCGTGATTCAACGTATCACCAGCGGTTGCCAGGGAATGGTGATGGTAGAAGACGCAGAAGGCGAACTGGCGGGCATTATCACCGACGGTGACCTGCGTCGCTTTATGGAAAAAGAGGATTCTCTGACATCCGCCACGGCGGCGCAGATGATGACGCGTGAACCGCTGACGTTGCCAGAAGACACCATGATCATCGAAGCGGAAGAAAAGATGCAAAAACACCGCGTCTCGACGTTATTGGTGACCAACAAGGCGAACAAAGTCACTGGCCTTGTGCGCATTTTCGACTAATTAAGCAACAGGGCGCGAGAGTTAACTCTCTCATTGAATTTGCGCCCCACTGAAACTCTGATAATCGTTACATGTTGATAAAAGTGAAGTCTGCCGTATCCTGGATGCGTGCTCGTTTGTCTGCCATCTCCCTGGCAGATATCCAAAAACACCTGGCGAAAATCATCATTCTGGCACCGATGGCAGTGCTGCTGATCTATCTGGCTATCTTCAGCCAGCCTCGCTATATGAGCGAATCGAAAGTTGCCATTAAACGCTCAGATGATTTAAACAGCGGCAGCTTAAATTTTGGTCTGCTGTTGGGTGCCTCTAACCCCAGTTCCGCAGAAGATGCGCTGTATCTGAAAGAGTACATCAACTCTCCAGATATGCTGGCGGCGTTAGATAAGCAACTGAATTTTCGCGAAGCGTTTAGCCACAGCGGGCTCGATTTTCTTAATCATCTTAGCAAGGATGAAACTGCAGAAGGTTTCCTGAAGTACTACAAGGACCGTATCAACGTTTCGTATGACGATAAAACCGGATTGCTGAATATTCAGACGCAGGGCTTTAGCCCGGAGTTTGCGCTTAAGTTTAACCAGACCGTGCTGAAAGAGTCAGAGCGCTTCATCAATGAGATGTCACATCGCATTGCGCGTGACCAGCTTGCCTTTGCAGAAAGCGAGATGGAAAAAGCACGCCAGCGTCTGGATGCCAGCAAAGCGGAGCTGCTCTCTTATCAGGATAGCAACAACGTCCTGGATCCACAGGCACAGGCAGAGGCGGCGAGCACGTTAGTCAATACGCTGATGGGTCAGAAGATCCAGATGGAAGCAGACCTGCGTAACTTACTGACGTATCTGCGTGAAGACGCGCCACAAGTGGTAAGTGCGCGTAATGCGATTCAGTCATTGCAGGCACAAATCGACGAAGAAAAAAGCAAAATCACGGCGCCACAAGGTGACAAATTAAACCGTATGGCGGTGGATTTTGAAGAAATCAAATCAAAAGTAGAGTTCAACAGCGAACTCTACAAACTGACCCTGACCTCCATTGAAAAGACCCGTGTAGAAGCGGCTCGTAAGCTCAAGGTGCTGTCTGTGATCAGTTCGCCACAGTTGCCGCAGGAATCATCTTTTCCAAACATCCCTTATTTGATCGCCTGTTGGTTACTGGTGTGCTGCCTGCTGTTCGGCACCCTGAAACTGTTGCTGGCTGTTATTGAAGATCACCGAGATTAACGCTGTCGCTGAATGAGTTTGTGATGAAATTATTTAAATCAATTTTACTGATTGCCGCCTGTCACGCGGCGCAGGCCAGCGCGGCCATTGATATTAACGCTGACCCAAACCTGACAGGAGCAGCGCCACTGCCCGGTATTCTGAGCGGACAAAAGTCGGATACGCAAAACATGAGCGGCTTCGACAATACCCCACCGCCAGCGCCGCCGGTGGTGATGAGCCGTATGTTTGGTGCCCAACTATTTAATGGCACCAGCGCGGATAGCGGTGCGACGGTAGGATTCAACCCTGACTATATTCTGAATCCGGGCGATAGCATTCAGGTTCGCTTGTGGGGGGCGTTCACCTTTGATGGTGCGTTACAGATTGATCCCAAAGGTAATATTTTCCTGCCGAACGTCGGTCCGGTGAAAGTTGCCGGGGTAAGCAATAGTCAGTTGAACACTCTGGTCACATCCAAAGTGAAGGAAGTGTACCAGTCCAACGTCAACGTCTACGCCTCCTTATTACAGGCGCAGCCAGTAAAAGTGTACGTGACCGGCTTTGTGCGTAATCCAGGTCTGTATGGCGGTGTGACGTCTGATTCGTTACTCAATTATCTGATCAAGGCTGGCGGCGTTGATCCAGAGCGCGGAAGTTACGTTGATATTGTGGTCAAGCGCGGCAACCGCGTGCGCTCCAACGTCAACCTGTATGACTTCCTGCTGAACGGTAAACTGGGGCTTTCGCAGTTCGCCGATGGTGACACCATCATCGTTGGGCCGCGTCAGCATACTTTCAGCGTTCAGGGCGATGTCTTTAACAGCTACGACTTTGAGTTCCGCGAAAGCAGCATTCCTGTAACAGAAGCGTTGAGCTGGGCGCGCCCTAAGCCTGGTGCGACGCACATTACGATTATGCGTAAACAGGGGCTGCAAAAACGTAGCGAATACTACCCGATAAGCTCTGCGCCAGGCCGCATGTTGCAGAACGGCGATACCTTAATCGTGAGCACTGACCGCTATGCCGGCACCATTCAGGTGCGGGTTGAAGGCGCGCACTCTGGTGAACATGCCATGGTGCTGCCTTATGGCTCCACCATGCGTGCGGTTCTGGAAAAAGTCCGCCCGAACAGCATGTCGCAGATGAACGCAGTTCAGCTTTATCGCCCATCAGTGGCTCAGCGTCAGAAAGAGATGCTGAATCTCTCGCTGCAAAAGCTGGAGGAAGCGTCACTTTCTGCCCAGTCCTCCACCAAAGAAGAAGCCAGCCTGCGTATGCAGGAAGCACAACTGATCAGCCGCTTTGTGGCGAAAGCACGCACCGTGGTTCCGAAAGGTGAAGTGATCCTCAACGAGTCCAATATTGATTCTGTTCTGCTGGAAGATGGCGACGTCATCAATATTCCGGAGAAAACGTCGCTGGTTATGGTTCACGGCGAGGTGCTGTTCCCGAACGCGGTGAGTTGGCAGAAGGGTATGACCACCGAGGATTACATCGAGAAATGCGGTGGCCTGACGCAGAAATCGGGTAACGCCAGAATTATCGTCATTCGCCAGAACGGTGCTGCGGTCAACGCGGAAGATGTGGATTCACTCAAGCCGGGCGATGAGATTATGGTTCTGCCGAAATATGAATCGAAAAACATTGAAGTTACCCGTGGTATTTCCACCATCCTCTATCAGCTGGCGGTGGGTGCAAAAGTGATTCTGTCTTTGTAAGGAGTTGAGATGAGCAAAGCAGTTATTGTCATTCCGGCTCGCTATGGCTCCTCGCGCCTGCCAGGTAAGCCACTGCTCGATATTGTTGGTAAACCGATGATCCAGCACGTTTACGAGCGTGCGTTACAAGTGGCGGGCGTTGCGGAAGTTT
Source organism: Escherichia sp. B1147 (assembly GCF_001660175.1). Taxonomy (NCBI): domain Bacteria; kingdom Pseudomonadati; phylum Pseudomonadota; class Gammaproteobacteria; order Enterobacterales; family Enterobacteriaceae; genus Escherichia; species Escherichia sp. B1147. Next base: position 337,582 of record NZ_LFHY01000015.1, on the reverse strand, counting down.
GGGTGGCAACAGACGACCCGCGCGTTGAACAGGCCGTGCAGGCGTTCGGCGGGAAAGCCATCATGACGCGCAACGATCATGACTCCGGCACCGATCGGCTGGTCGAGGTGATGCATACGGTGGAAGCAGATATCTACATTAACCTGCAGGGCGATGAACCAATGATTCGCCCGCGGGATGTAGAAACGTTGCTACAAGGAATGCGTGATGATCCCGCGTTGCCAGTGGCAACGCTATGCCACGCGATTTCTGCCGAAGAAGCGACAGAGCCAAGCACGGTAAAAGTGGTGGTAAATACCCGCCATGATGCACTTTATTTCAGCCGTTCGCCGATTCCCTATCCGCGCAATGCTGAAAAAGCGCGCTACCTGAAACACGTTGGTATTTACGCTTATCGTCGCGAAGTGCTGCAAAACTACAGTCAGTTACCGGAGTCCATGCCGGAGCAGGCGGAGTCACTGGAGCAGCTACGGTTGATGAACGCGGGGATCAACATTCGCACATTTGAGGTTGCCGCAACCGGGCCGGGCGTCGACACACTGGCATGCCTTGAAAAAGTGCGCGCCCTGATGGCACAGGAACTGGCTGAAAACGCATGATTGGCATTTACTCGCCTGGCATCTGGCGTATTCCACATCTGGAGAAATTTCTGGCGCAGCCGTGCCAGAAACTTTCTCTGCTGCGCCCTGTTCCGCAAAACGTCGATGCTATCGCCGTGTGGGGGCATCGCCCCAGCGTGGCGAAACCGGTGGCAATCGCCAAAGCAGCGGGAAAACCCGTCATCCGTCTGGAAGATGGATTTGTGCGCTCGCTGGATCTTGGCGTTAATGGTGCGCCACCGCTCTCCCTGGTGGTGGACGATTGCGGCATTTACTACGATGCCAGCAAGCCTTCGGCGCTGGAGAAACTGGTACAGGATAAAGCCGGAAATGCAGCGCTGATAAGCCAGGCCAGAGAAGCGATGCACACCATCGTGACCGGGGATTTGTCGAAATATAACCTGGCGCCTGCGTTTGTGGCTGATGAGCCGGAACGTGCAGACATCGTTCTGGTTGTCGATCAGACATTTAATGATATGTCCGTGACCTATGGCAATGCTGGCCCACATGAGTTTGCCGCCATGCTGGAAGCCGCAATGGCGGAAAATCCTCAAGCCGAAATTTGGGTGAAGGTGCATCCGGATGTACTGGAAGGAAAGAAAACAGGTTATTTCGCTGACCTGCGCGCCACGCAACGAGTACGTTTGATTGCCGAGAATGTCAGCCCGCAATCGCTGTTGCGGCACGTTTCCCGGGTTTACGTCGTGACCTCCCAGTACGGCTTTGAAGCCTTGCTGGCAGGAAAACCAGTGACATGTTTCGGTCAGCCCTGGTATGCAGGCTGGGGCTTAACCGACGATCGTCATCCGCAATCCGCTTTGTTATCTGCCCGACGCGGTTCTGCCACGCGGGAAGAACTTTTTGCCGCAGCATACCTGCGTTACTGTCGCTATATCGACCCGCAAACGGGGGCCGCGAGCGATCTGTTTACCGTGCTGCAATGGCTACAATTACAGCGCCACCATCAGCAACAGCGTAATGGCTATTTATGGGCGCCAGGCTTAACGCTGTGGAAGTCGGCGATCCTGAAACCTTTTCTGCGAACGGCGACAAACAGACTGAGTTATTCACGTCGCTGTACTGCGGCCACCGCTTGCGTGGTATGGGGTGTAAAGGGAGAGCAGCAATGGCAGGCCGAAGCGCAGCGAAAATCACTGCCGTTATGGCGAATGGAAGATGGTTTTCTGCGTTCATCCGGACTTGGCTCTGACCTGTTGCCGCCGCTATCGCTGGTGCTGGATAAACGCGGGATTTACTATGACGCCACGCGCCCCAGCGACCTGGAAGTGCTGCTGAATCACAGCCAGTTAACGCTGGCGCAGCAGATGCGAGCTGAAAAATTACGCCAGCGACTGGTTGAAAGCAAACTGAGCAAGTACAACCTGGGAGCCGATTTCTCTCTGCCAGCCGAAGCCAAAGGTAAAAAAGTTATCCTGGTGCCGGGGCAGGTAGAGGACGATGCCTCTATTAAAACAGGCTCCGTCTCGATTAAGAGCAACCTTAAGTTATTGTGCACCGTACGTGAACGTAACCCGCACGCCTACATCATTTATAAACCGCACCCGGATGTATTAGTGGGGAATCGCAAGGGCAATATTCCGGCTAAATTGATCGCTGAACTTGCCGATTATCAGGCACTGGACGCAGATATTATTCAATGCATTCAGCGCGCAGATGAAGTGCATACCATGACGTCGCTGTCGGGGTTTGAAGCGTTATTACATGGCAAGCAAGTTCATTGTTACGGCCTGCCCTTCTATGCCGGTTGGGGTTTAACCATTGATGAACATCACTGCCCTCGCCGCGAGCGAGAATTAACGTTAGCAGACTTGATCTATCAGGCGTTGATTGTTTACCCAACATACATTCACCCAACACGGCTACAACCTATTACGGTTGAAGAGGCGGCTGAATATTTGATCCAGACGCCGCGCAAGCCGATGTTTATTACCCGAAAAAAAGCGGGGCGAGTCATACGCTATTACCGCAAATTAATTATGTTCTGCAAAGTCAGATTTGGCTGAACAATTTCATTATTGACTATTACAAAAATTATTTATGCCAGACAACGCACTAACCGTTTTATTATCGGGTAAAAAATATCTGCTTTTGCAGGGGCCGATGGGACCTTTTTTCAATGACGTCGCCGAATGGTTAGAGTCATTAGGTCGTAGCGCTGTGAATGTCGTATTCAACGGCGGTGATCGTTTTTACTGCCGCCATCGACAATACCTGGCTTACTACCAAACGCCGAAAGAGTTTCCTGGTTGGTTGCGAGATCTCCACCGACAATATGACTTTGATACCATTCTCTGTTTTGGTGACTGCCGCCCATTGCACAAAGAAGCAAAACGCTGGGCAAAGTCGAAAGGGATCCGCTTTATGGCATTTGAAGAAGGATATTTACGCCCGCAATTTATTACCGTTGAAGAAGGCGGAGTGAACGCATATTCATCGCTACCGCGCGATCCGGATTTTTATCGTAAGTTACCAGATATGCCTGCGCCGCACGTTGAGAACTTAAAACCTTCAACGATGAAACGTATAGGCCATGCGATGTGGTATTACCTGATGGGCTGGCATTACCGTCATGAGTTCCCTCGCTACCGCCACCACAAATCGTTTTCCCCCTGGTATGAGGCTCGTTGCTGGGTTCGCGCATACTGGCGCAAGCAACTTTACAAGGTAACACAGCGTAAGGTATTGCCGAGGTTAATGAATGAGCTGGATCAACGTTATTATCTTGCCGTTTTGCAGGTATATAACGATAGCCAGATTCGTAACCACAGCAATTATAACGATGTGCGTGATTATATTAATGAAGTCATGTACTCATTTTCGCGTAAAGCGCCGAAAGAGAGTTATTTGGTGATCAAACATCATCCGATGGATCGTGGTCACAGACTCTATCGACCATTAATTAAACGGTTGAGTAAGGAATATGGATTAGGTGAGCGAGTCATTTATGTGCACGATCTCCCGATGCCGGAATTATTACGCCACGCAAAAGCAGTAGTAACGATTAACAGTACGGCGGGGATCTCTGCGCTGATTCATAATAAACCACTCAAAGTGATGGGCAATGCCCTGTACGACATCAAGGGATTGACGTATCAAGGGCATTTGCACCAGTTCTGGCAGGCCGATTTTAAACCGGATATGAAACTGTTTAAGAAGTTTCGGTGGTATTTATTAGTGAAGACGCAGGTTAATGGGGTTTATTATGGGGAGATGGTTTTTAACAAGATAAAAAATGATAAAAAAGATTGTATTATGCTATCAAAAAAAACATTACAATGAATGGCATTAAAATAATCATTCATTAGTACCCATCCATCAAATAAAAATCAATATGCTATAATTGGAAAACACAAAAAAACATTAAAATAAATAGAATAGGTTATACATTTGGTAATAAGTTATATACTAGTAAAGTTAACATGAGCACTTCGTAATGCAGCTCTGATGGCATTAGTTTCAACTAATATTGAGTCTGGTGCAGAAAATGGTCGATTTTTATTAGTAAAATCAGAATTTCCGATGTAAAGACTTTCTTTATTTCTTAACGCCTGAATGTGCCATCGCGACCAGGAATCCCAATATTTTTGGCGTTCCAGTGAAATGCCCTGAGATGTATATCCTGTGGTAGGTGAATTCATTAACGAGTCGGTACGATGACTTCCTAGTGTCAAAGGCAATTTAATACGATGTATAGAGGAAGCGCCAAAAATTATCTTAAGCCGAGCAATGAATTCACTATCAGCTCCAGTTTTAACGCAGTCCCAAACGCCCGCTCTTTGCAATACCTCCGCCCTTCTAAACAGCAAAGAAGAAGGATTCAGTCTTTTTAGTGGATAGACCGCACGCGCATAAAAAATCCCATTATCTTGTAACCTTACCCAATCGGAGATCGAACAAATTAGTTTAGGGTTTAACAATAAAGGTGAAATCTGTCTAAATAATTTTTCAGGATGGGACCAGTCATCTGAATCATGGCATGTCACAAATTCTCCTCTTGCTTGTTTCAAGCCTATTCGTTTTGCAACATAGGTCCCAACATTTTGAGGCAATTTAATAATTTTTATTCGACTATCTTTGAATGCTAATCTTTTAAGGCGTAATGACGTATCATCAGTACTGGCATCATCCACAATAATTAGCTCAAATGACCGATATGTTTGATTAAGCAATGATATTACTGCATTCTCCACCCGTCTGCCAGTATTGTATGTTGTCATTAAAATAGAAATCAAAGGGCCTGTATGGGTAGAAGAAGGAATCGATGTAATAACATTACAAGGCGATAAGGGAGATGCATTGTCTGCAAGCGCGACCGGAGATAAACCAAAATGAGTATAGTATGCGTTAAGTCTATTTAAAGAGATTTCTGGTGCTTCCCTGAAAGCATTATTTTGCAAGAGTAATATATCAGGAGAAGAAACAATACTACTGGAATCAATCTGAGCAAGTGTTGATATGGCTCTTTTAGATAAGCCAACTCTTAATTGAAGAGCTGCATATAAATCTAAAGGATAATTATCCACATCATCTAACAATGATAAAGAAAACGCAGGAGAGTATGATGCTAAGTTTTTTGCCAACTCAACTCTTTGATATATTTCCGCGAATTCATTTTTAAATTTCGCTAATAAATCCGGAGTTAGACTTATGTCACCACAAGCAACTTTAGCCACTTTAACTGCTAACTTACACCGCCATTCTGGCGGTGTATCGTTGATATTACGCAATGACCAATACATATTAAGATCATACATTGCTAAGATACGTTTTGACTGCCAAAACTGGCAGTCATCGTGTATTGCTGCTAAGGCATAAACATATCGTTTATTTTTTAAGTGCCATAAGAATTTTAAATTCCTGAACATAATTAAGAATCGACACCAAATAAATCACGGGTATAAATTTTCTCGCCTACATCTTCTAATTCTTGTGTACGACGGTTTGCTACTATAACATCAACACGTTCTTTAAACGCATTAATGTCGCGCTCAACATAAGAACCAAAGAAATACGATTCTTTTAGTACAGGTTCATACACAACTATCTCAATTCCTTTGGCTTTGAGTCGTTTCATTACACCTTGAATACTACTTGCTCTAAAGTTATCACTACCTGCTTTCATTATGAGGCGATAGATTCCTACAACTTTTGGTTTACGACTTAATATATCCTCCGCAACAAAGTCTTTTCGAGTAGTATTGGCATCGACAATTGCCTGGATTAAGTTCTGCGGAACATCACGATAATTTGCAAGTAATTGTTTAGTGTCCTTTGGTAGACAATAACCTCCATAGCCAAAAGAAGGATTATTATAATGTTGACCAATTCTGGGATCTAAACCAACGCCCTCTATGATTTGTTTTGTATCTAAGCCATGAACTGCAGCATAAGTATCCAGCTCATTAAAATAAGCTATCCGCATTGCAAGATAAGTATTTGCAAAAAGTTTAATGGCTTCAGCTTCAGTGCTATCCGTTAACAATATTGGAATATCTTTTTTTATAGCGCCTTCACAGAGAAGCTCTGCGAACTTTCTTGCTCGTTCACTACGCTCTCCGACAACTATGCGAGATGGATATAGATTGTCATAAAGAGCCTTACCTTCACGTAAAAATTCAGGGGAAAAGATAATGTTATTCGTGTTTAGATCGCGTTTTAGTCGTTCAGTAAAGCCGACGGGGACTGTAGATTTGATTATGATAGTTGCATCAGGATTTATACTTAGTACGTCACATGCCACTGATTTGACAGAGTGTGTATCGAAGTTATTATTAATAGGGTCATAATTGGTTGGTGTCGAAATAATAACATAATCAGCATCTCTATAAGCTTCATATTTTTCTGTTGTAGCATATAGATTCAACTTTCTATTTGATAAAAAATCTTGTATTTCAGGATCACATATTGGTGATAGCCTTTTATTAATTAACTGAACTTTCTCAAGATCTATATCCAGAGCAATAATATCGTGTTTTTGTGAAAGCAATGTTGCAATTGACATGCCAACATAACCAACACCTGAGATTGTAATTTTCACAATTAACTCACAATTTATATTATTTATATTGTCTTTACTGACATTAATACCAAGCGAAAATTTATGATAAGGGCAAATAATAGAATAAATTAAGTCAATTTTACCAAGGTAAAGATCATAAAATTTTATGGCTTACATTAAACTTCTTCAAATGTTTTAATTTTGGGCAACCCATTGACTTCAAGATATTCGTTAAAATTATCAAATAATTTGTTTATATTCTTAAAAAATCTGTCATAATTCATATATGACTTAATTTGACTTAATGACATGGAATAAATATCCTCTAAGTCAATGCTGGGCAGATTAAAAAACTCAGTCAATTCTTGCGTTCTAGCATCGTGAGTTAACCATAATGCAGGAACACCACTAAGAACAGAGGCCATATTCACGTGAAATCTAGTTCCGAATGTATAATCTACACATTCTCGATTGAATTCATACCACGCTTTCGTATTTCTAAATAACCTATATCTTGTTTTTATATACATATTTAATTGTTCTTTATTAAGTAAAAATTCATCATTATTAATCATTGATTTAAAGTAGTATGGTATCTCAAGGTCTTCTTTCTCTTTAATGAGATCAATATAATATTGATGAGTACGTTTATTTACTGGCTCAATAAAAAATGCATTGCTTAGCACTGCTCTTTCAAAAAGTTGTCTCTCTGATGCTCGTGACAAATTTGTCACATTTATAGATGCCACATTAAAATCTCTTTTAGAATATTTTTCATAAAGAGCACGTAATGCTATTGGATCAGAAAATAAAGATGGACAACCAGTAACAAACACATTTTTTATATTGGTGCACTTTTCTATTACTTGCTTTGTAAACTCACCTCTTACGCCCAGATACATTGATTTGAAAGACAAAAAATCCAGTAACTCAATAGCCTCCTTACAAAGCTCTGCTTTATTTATATCTCGAACACTTGATTGAATACCAAGTCCAAAAACAATAATAGGCACATCATACTGCTTAAGAGAGTCAAGAAGCCTTTTATATTTATCTGGACTTGGTTCTTCTAATGAAAGAGAGTTAGCAAGGGTAATAATCAAATGAGAACATGTTTTATTTACAAAATCTTTAAAATTTGTTTCTCCTGATAAAATAAAACTACTATCTTTGTAATGTACTGCCCTTGAAAACATCCTTAATGGTGCTTCAGCGTGAATCATGTTCCCAGAATTTTCTGGAATTAAAAGTGGAAAATCGACAGGAAGTTCAGGTAAGCAGCCTATAACGCCTATATTTTTCATTCAAACTTATCCGCCATGCTAACTTTCACAATTGAATATTTCCTGCTTGAATCATCACTATTTACAGGCTTAAAACAATATGATTTTATACCTTGACGAGCCAAAGATTCATTTATCACTTTAAAGTGATTATTTTTCTGCACGCCTATTTTTTTTATAGATGTATTATCTCCATGCAATACCCTGTTATAGCATATTTTATTTATATGTTTGAATGGACCTACCTCGCTAAGTTTTAGATAAATATCATAATCAACAGCATTGCTAATCTGTTCATTAAATCCATCCGTTAAATTCCATGCCCTGGCCGTAAACATTCTAAAATGATGACAAATCATTGCCGTGGTAAGTTTCTCTCGCGAGAATTCTGGCCAGTTATAACCATTTTCAATCAACTTTCCTTGACTATCAACATTTCTGTTCGTTGTGTAAACACATGCCAAGGATAGATCTCTTTTAAACTCATTTAAACAAAGTTCCACAGCATCAGGTTCCAGGTAATCATCGGAGTCAAGTTGACCAATATAAAAACCACGACACAATTTTACCGCTGCATTGGAAGCAGCTCCAATACCTTTATTTTTTTGTGTAATAAAACGTACTCGCGGGTGATTTCCATAATATTCTTCTAGAATTTTTAACGTGTTATCCGTAGAACCGTCATTACAAATGCATACTTCCAGGTCAGTGATTGTTTGATTCAATGCACTATCGACACAACGTACAATATGGTCTGCACAGTTATAGGCTGGAATATAAATTGATACTAAAGGAACCTTCTTGAGTGTTGAATTTTCAATTTTGTCTATTTTTCTATAATAATATGGAACTTTTTCTTGTATTAATTGAATAGTGATAGATTTTCCAGTTTCTCGGTCTGTTTCATTTTCTTTACCTGGCGGTTCCTGATGATATGCCATTGCACCATCTACAGAACGAAAATAACATCCTTCCCTGTACAGACGGTATCCAAACTCGTTATCCTCCCCTCCCCAGTGTGTGAATTCCTCATCAAACCAACTTGCACGCTCAAGCCATTTTTTTGCAAATGCCACATTACCACCGCTGAAATATCGAAATGGAGTATTACAGAGCCTTAAGTTATCTGTTTTCTCAAAATGTTCTAACCGCCAATCAACTGATTTGCTTCGTTCAATTTTTCCCGCAACTTGGTTATTTGTAATAATTTCGGGTAGTTTCTCAAGCAAGCTTTCGTCTTCAAGGAACTCTAAATAATTATATTCGGTAGTGTCAATGTATTTTCTTGGACCGATCAGAGCCACATCATCATCTAATTCAAGTAACTCCATATAAGATTGTACCCAAAGAGGATTTGGAGCCATATCGCAATCAAGTATAGCAACGAAGTTGTATCGTGCGGTTCTAAGTCCTAAATTTCTTACTGCACATAATTGATAGCCATTATCCTTCTGGCGTACATACTTAATATCAATTAGCTGCTCAAACTTTCTAATCACTTGTTCTATATTTTCTTTACTTCCATCGTCGGCAACAATTACTTCATAATTAAATTTTGTTTTTTGGTTACAAAGACATGCTAACGTTATTTCCAATATTTTTGAACGATTGAAGGTTGGTACGACGATACTGAGACCATCAATGTTTTTATTCTTACGCCTCCCATCTTTCACTAATTTTTTATTGGCAAGCCATTTAAAATCATTAGTACTCTCTGGCAATTTGGATAAATTTAAATCTTTTGGCCAATCAGAAGGAATAGGATTTATAGTTTTCGTTTCTGCTGTTTCTGACTTTCTTAAAGTTGCTTTATTATATTTTTTTATTAATTCACTAATCTCCTTTTCACTCAATTTTTTAATATTAGAATTTGAATACATGATCTGTGTTGCAGGGTCCCACTCTATATTTTTTTGTGCTGAGATAGTGTGAACATCACCCAAATCTTGCAATGCTTTTTTACATAAAATTATATTTACCTTAACCCAACTAGCATCATATATTTCGCTTGCTTTTTCAAATAATAGCAATGATTTATGATATTCACCATTCTTATACAATTTAATTGCTTCGTTTAAAATACTCATATTTTTATAACCACCTTAATTTCAGCATATCTATTGCAATTTTTTTAGTTATTAAGTTATTGTTATGTTTTCCGATATGATTGGTAAATTCATAAAATGTATATTATTTTAAAAGAGTTGAAACATATGAGTAGATCAAATAGTACCATTTGCAATGGCATACATTAAAAAACTGTCATACTCAGCAACGTAAATTTAAGATTATCTTTTGCACTTACAATATTTTGCTATAATTAATATTATGAACAAAACAACATCCTTCCTTTTATATCTTATCATTAATTTAATTGATACTTTCTATTGCCGTGAACTTAAGCAATCATTTTAACTGATTAATAGCTATATCTATAATATTATGCGTTACTAAATTAGCATCATAAAAATCATTATGCATAATAATTTCTACATTTTACTTTATAACCTTATCCTTTTTGATTTTCTTAAATTGACGAACAGTTCTGTATATAGAAAATGGAAGAGTAATGAATCCAAAAAATGATCCTTTTTTCTGTACTAGTATTTTCCCCAACATATAAGATAAATGCTGCTTAACTCTATCCGCTTCATGGGCATCACGGTACATACACAGTGCTGGAAGATTACTTTGTTTTTCAGCAGTATACTGCTTATGCCATATTTTTCGCTCTTTTACTATGGCTTTTGGCATACTAATTACACCAAATAAAGATTTAGAATGTTGAATCATGATAGCGCCGAGACGATATTCCAGCCCTTCTTTAATTCGCTTTGCTGCCCCATATAGTTCTGGTAATTGATGTTGTTTCAGTTTTTGATTTTCCAAATAATATTGTTCTAGTTTTTCCTGAACTAGATGTAACTGAGTTAGCATCAAGTCTTTTTCTTTAGTAATTCTATCTAAATTTTGTTTTTGTTGATCTTGATTAGATTTTTCTTTCACCAATTGATTATTAAGAACATCTATATGTTTTTTTAATTCTTTAACATCAAAATCATCTTTCTCTTTAATCTTTTGATTATGTTCAACTTCTTCTTTCAAATTATGGAGTTCACGTTCAATAAATAGTAACTCTTTTTCTTTTTTGCTAATAAAAGAAACTTGTTTTTTTAGTTTCTTTTTTAACTTCCTGTTTTTTGCATATAATTCTTTTTTTCGTACATTATAATATTCAAGCTTTTCTTTCATCTGATTTAATTGTGATGAAAGTAGATAATGCTCCTCTGCTTGTTGAGTAAGGTTAGCTTTATAGTCAATAAGAGAATTTTTATAAAGTTGATGTAGTTTTGAAATGATTTCTATTGTAACCAATCTTTGTTGAACTAAACTAGCCCAAATAATATTAGGATTAAATTTTTTATCATTACCTGAAAGTGCAGGGATATTTGCTTCTGATTGAAGTTTACTGTAGAGGCATTGACTCTCAGGATATTGAGTGAGTACGATTTTTAATAAATAATCTTCAGCAACATTGTCATTGAAGCATTTATCACCTATTTTAATATCAATACCAGAAAGGGCCATAACTTCTTGTTTTGCCTCTTCATCTATTAATAAAGGTGATGCGGATGATTGTTCGCTACAAGAATAAATGCTTGTATTTATACATTCTTGAAAAGAGCATATATTTAGCGGTATCTTTAGTACTGACTGTAATTTCTCTACAAGATTTTTTGTGTTTTTTTTAATTTGCCCCGAGCTGATTAACAGGCAGCGCTTCCGGTTATTAGAGTAAAAATCAAGCAATGCCGTATTATAAGCTATCCAGTTATCAATTAAATGCTCTACCGTGTTATTAACAAATGACTCTCGGCTATTAGCTGCTTGCTCCAGGACAGACCTTGGATGATCATAAACCAGAATGAAAGTTAGGTTTTCATCAAGTGATGCCCAGTAGTCTAAAGTATAAATAGCATACGGATCTGACCATCCCCAAAATTGTCGCTCTAAATTATTAAGAAATAAGTCTAGTGCCATACCATGCCAGACACCGGAGACATTTAAAGGAGAGAATCCAGATATATTGGTAACTTCACTGATCTTGGGAACATTATATGCTTTACAAATAATGTTGGTTATATCTTGCGGAGTTAAGCGTTCTCGTTTTGATGCACTAGGAATCTCCATCCCATATTGAAGGAATTTTTTCTCGACAATATCAAAATTTGAATTAGGGTGCCCAACTATAATTATTTTGTTCATCAACTTCCTCTGCTTAATACATTATGCAATTTTAATAATGAATATTATCTATCATTATAACCATTGGGGTTTTTCAATTGCCATTGCCATGCATCAGCTAACATTTGATCTAAACTTCGTTTAGCTTGCCATTTTAAATATTTATTGGCTTTCAACGGAGATGACCAAGACTCGGCAATATCCCCCTCTCTCCTTTCCGCGATTTCATAAGGAATAGTTATGCCTGATACCTTTTCAAAGCAAGAGATTAGTTCTAAAACAGAATACCCTTTACCCGTCCCTAAATTGAATGCATGATAATTAGTTTGATGGTTTTTAGTAATATATGATAGAGCGGCTTCATGTCCCTCTGCTAAATCCATTACATGTATATAATCTCGCACACCTGTACCATCTTTTGTAGGATAGTCTCCCCCAAAAACCATAAGCTTTTCTAGCTTACCAATTGCAACTTGTGTTATATAAGGAACTAAATTACTCGGTATATCAGATGGGCTTTCTCCAATCATTCCTGATTCATGAGCACCTATTGGATTAAAATACCTCAGGCAAATGAAATTTATATTGCGATATGTTTTTGCAATATCCATAATCATTAACTCTGATATATATTTCGATGTACCGTAAGGATTTAAAGTACCACCTATAGCGCAATTTTCAGTAATAGGTATTATATTAACATTACCGTAAACTGTTGCAGAAGAACTAAAAATAAAGTTAGCAACGTTATTATTGATGGCAAGATTAATTAGATGTAATGTCCCAGATACATTATTAGCATAATAAAAATCTGGTTTTTTTAATGATTCAGCAACAGATTTCGCTCCGGCGAAATGCATTATACATTCAATCTTATGTTTTTTTATTATTTCAGAAACTCTGTCTTCATCATTTATATTTAACCCATACAATATAACTTTTTTTTTAGTGATAGCTTCAACTCTTACAATGGACTCTTTGGATGAATTACTAAAATCATCAATTATTACAACATTATGCCCTTTATTTAATAGACATAAAGTCGTATGTGAGCCAATATATCCTGCCCCACCTGTTACCAATATATTCATTATCACCTCAAAATAAAATATCAGTGTTTATTTCTTTCTTTTCTATACTCCTCCATCCCCTCCTGAACATCCTCATGAAAACTAACCCTATTATCGTCTTTAAAAACAATCGCCACATCACAAAACTCTTTCAATAAATTCAAGCTATGTGAAACCATCAAAAAGCTAGACTCTTTATGCCTTTCTTTAAACAATTGAGCGCACTTCTCTTTAAACCTGGCATCACCGACCGCTGTTACTTCATCGACGATATAATAATCAAACTTAAATGCCATGCTTAAACCAAAGCCTAAACGCGATCGCATACCAGATGAGTAAGTTTTAATCGGCATATCAAAATACTTGCCGAGTTCGGCAAATTCTTCAACAAACTCTATTTTCTCTTTCAATTCTTCTTGCTTCGCATATAAACGCGCAACAAATTTTACGTTTTCGCGTCCGGTTAAACTTCCCTGAAATCCACCTGCGAGGCCGACTGGCCATGATATCGTTTTATTGGTGATGATCTTTCCACTATCGGGGCGGTCAATGCCGCCAATCATTCTCAGTAACGTTGATTTACCAGCACCATTACGACCAATAAAGGCAACGCTTTTTCCCGAAGGGATTTCGATGTTTAAATCCTTAAACACATAGTGTCGCCCCGTTGGCGTGCGATATGACTTCGTCAAATTCTCAATCTTAATCATGATGTCAGCATTGCCTCCTCACGAGTTCGGTATAATGCCAGACCAATGAACAGAGTTATCAATGTGAACATTGCCAGGTAGTTCAGACTCACGCCTTCGCTGATATAGCCAGGCATAACTGCCTCGCGGCTTAACTCCACGACATGCACTAATGGGTTCCAGAGCAGATATGACCAGTATTGCTTAGGAATTGAGTGCAGAGGGAACATAATGCAGGAGATGAAATAAAGAGGCTTAAGAAGTATCGGCAGAACCTTTTGCATTTCGGGGAAGGTTTTACCAACGACCATGAATATTAAGCCAATGCTGCATGAAAATATGATCAGCAGACTCCAGGTGCCGACAAGTTGTAAAAAATTTGTTATCTCGAAATATTCACCTGCCATCCAGACGATAAGCATGAGCAATATATAAACAGCAACGTAAATCAGTGTCTCAAGCAGTGCACGTGCAATGATCGTATCGATGGGTTTTACTGGTCGATAATTAAACAGCCCCTGGTTCGCTTCAATAGCACCTACAGAACGATTGCTGATACTGCTAAAGATAAAAAAGGGAATCAGACCATTAAGTAAAAACACCGGGAACGAGATATCTGGCATCGTGCGGTGCATAATGTAACCAAAAATGCCCAACAGTATCAGCAAATGCGCGGAGGGTTCGAGAATCGCCCACAGATATCCCAGACGAAACTTACCAAAGCGTGTTCGTATTTCTCGTAGAAATAATGCCTCTACGGTGACTTTCTGGACTTCAAATCCACTTCTTGCCATTTGATGATGTGATCCTAATCTCTTCAGGTACGCTACCGCCCTTGGCTTAACAGCTACCAATACACTGGAGGTAATACTTGTTTGTAATTGGATAAAATTCGTTCAGACGGTTTAACTTTTTAATAGTCGCGAACAATTTCAGCAGAAATTATTTCCGCAGGGATAAATTAAGCTATTTCCGCCTCGTTTCTTCTATTCCATTCTTCAGGCATAAATGTATTCGGTCTTCTGGTAATTTCAGAAAACTGGCCGTTTTAGAATGTAGAGTTAATTTCTCAGAAAATTATGCGTAACTCTTTTTGCTTAACCAACATGGTTTAAAAAGACGTAAAACACCATGCATTCTGGATTACTCCGGAACACATGAGCCACTAATTCCCTGAGAAATTATTTTTCATTATTACTATTAACTACTTGATTATAATGCTCCCCTATGAACTTTATGTGTAGCAACATCTGCAATCTGCCTTACACCAGAACGCACGCGATTTATTACCAATAAATTGTTTACCGAGAAACTATTTCCCTATTTAAAATTCACTCATGTACTTCTTATTTATATCTACAGCCCCCTCTTCGCGGTCATATTTGTGATTTCAATCACATTTAAACGATGTTATTTAAATCGCGTAAATAATCCCGACAGCAATTATTGTTGTCGATTAAAATACATGTCTTGATTATTTAGTGTGTTCATTTTAACCAGCATTATAGCCAGCACCATCCCTCAGTAGATATACCTGAGCAGACATTGTTTCAAATCGACGGATAGTTTCTGTGGAAATTATTATACTTATTTAAAATTTCCCTTCTGATTGTATCCAGGAATTTTAGTAATTTCCAGGCTACACAAAATACAGATCACACAAGAATTATCCTATATGTTTTGACCTATCAATTGCCACCTAATGATTTATTGCATCTATTAATAATCATGATGTATTGCCACACGTAAGCATATTTACAGGACGCCAGGCTGTTTCAGGAGAGAACTCGTATCTGCCGTTTTGCAGAACATTCAGTGATGGCGGAAATGGGATATTTCTTATTGCAAAAATATTTAACTCGGTGAGTGGATAAGAAGATTATACACTCACCTTTCGGACTGAATTTCACAGGTAAGGAATTTACTGGAACACTTATCCTCTTATCATCTCCAGTCGCTGCACATTCACCATCCCTGGCTTCTCACCCGCACTGACATCAATTTGTGTCACCCGCAGCGCAAACTTTTCATTCAGCGTATTGAGCCAGTTCAGCAGGTCATTAAACACCACTGGTTCTATCCAGACCTGGATATTCTCCCCGCGCTCGGCTATCCGCTTGATGACCACAGAATGCGCAGAAGCACTGTCACTGATGACCCGCGATACCTGTGCAGGCGTGGTTGTGGTGGATTTTCGCGCCGCAATAATGTCCGGCGCGGCGCTCTTCAGTCGCGAGTTCATCGCCACCAGCTGTTGCAACATCATCTCCTGTTGCTCAATCCGTTCGCTCAAAGGCTGCCAGATGAGGACGTAATATCCGGCGCTAAACAGAAACACCGCCGCTGCCAGTAACATGCCCTTTTCACGCGGCGAACGCCCCGCCAGGTGTTGTGCCAGCCAGTGTTCGCCACGGCTTAACTGGCGCTCACGCCATTGCTGAAAATAGTGAATAAATTTATCGCGTAACATGTTATTTCCTCCGCAACGTTACGCCGCCGGAAACCGCATCACCCTCTTTCTGTAACGCGTCCTGTTGCACAACATAATCAGCCGCCAGTGCGCTACGCAGTTTGTCGAAGCTGGCAAAGTTCGCGGCCCGCAACTGGAGGTGAAGAGTCTGGCGTTTTTGATCAAAGGTGAAACCACGCATCTCGATGTCGGAAAGTGACGCCGTTTTCAGGGTGCTGGCGATCGCTGACAATTCTGCGAGCAGCCAGGTATCGTCGGCCTGTGGGCGATATTTTTTCAGTGCCATCGTCACCTGGGAGCGCAAATTCACAATCCGTTTTTGCTCCGGGAACAGCGTTAAGAACTGTTTCTCAGCCTGGGCGCGGCTTTGCGCCACCTGTTCGCTGACGCTCCATAACGTCACGCCCCTTTCCACGACTAACGCCGCCAGGATAATCAATACCGGCAGAATCATCACCCGCCAGCGCGCCCACTGTTTTCGGTAGCTGACACGAGGCTGCCACGGTCCAGTTAGCAGGTTCCCTTCCGGTTCGCCATAAGCGGTAATGGCGGGCAGAGTCGTAACTGTCAGGTGTTCAGCATCTGCGCCAGCCCATGCAGATAGCTCTTCCGGTGCGATCCCGACCACGGTTAGCGAAAGCGGTAAATCCTGCTCATTGAGCTGGGCGTGGAACATCACCGGAGCCAGCCCCCGCCCGGCGCTCCATCCCCGGCATTCATCAATGCGGCAGATAACCCGTTGCGCATCGCCAGCCATATAGCCACAAGGAATGGACATCCAGTCCGGCGCAACGGTAGCGCGGGTAATGCCGTTTTCCTGCAACCATTGCGCAATGTTGCGCATATGCTGCTGGTGAATCACTGCCACGGTTGCCAGTTTCTGGTCGATTTTCAACGGCGCAAAATGCAGTTCGTCGATATCCTGGTTCAGCTCTTCTTCCAGTAAGGCGGGCAGAATAGTGGATATCTGCTTGCGAGGGACATCAGGCAGTTCAACCTGCCAGACGCTGATCCATTCGCCGGGAATGTAGACTCGAATCGCATCAGTTTGCAGCCATTGCTGGAGCTGTTCGTTGTCAACGTCAGACCAGATGCCGCGCTCCACGTCGGTGGTACGGTGCTGCCAACGGATGGGATCGGAGGCGCAAAGCGGGATAAAAATCTCAAGCATGGAACTCACTCACTTTCTCCTGTCTGATGCCAGAGAACCGAAAAGTGTTGTGGTCCCATACGGACAATTAACGAGTTCATCGTCAGTTCAATCTCATTCACGGTGATATCTGAACGCAGCCAGAAGTAATTGCTGTCCACGCTCAGGACGGTTTTTAGCTGTTTTTTAGTACGCTCATCGACGTCAGCAAGTAGCGGCTGCGCGAGAAACTGATCGACATCTTCCCAGCCCTTCGCCGGACGTTGTTGTAATAATGCCCGCGCCTGAACAGGGCTTAACCATGGGTCAAACAGTGCCTCAAGAATCACGCTTTGCGTGACGTCTAAGGTGTTGATGTTGATTTGTTGGCGGGTCATCGGCAGCGCACAAACCAGCGGTTTGAGTTTTTGATAAAGCCCGGCGTCCATTCCCTGTACCACGCGCATCTCGCTGATATCAGCCAGCGGTTGATTAGCGGCGTAGAACGGCACCGAGCGGGCGAGATACTCGCTGTCTTCACGCCCCAGACGCGTCTGCACGCTGCGGTCCTCGTCAATAAACTCCCACAGGCTTTCGGCTATCAGTTCGGCCCGATAAGCAGGTACGTCGAGGCGCGAGATCAGGGCTATCAGTTGTTGTACCGCGAGCGGACGCGACGCCGTTGTCGGTTGAGCAAGGGCATTCAGGTTGAAGCAGGCCTGTGCGTCGCGCAGGGTAACGGCAATTTGCCCCTGGGGCAGAGGGAAAAAACGAGGGCCAGAAGCCCACGGCTGTGCCAGATGCACACGTTTTTCATTTTTCAGGCTCAGACTGAGCGCACTCAGCGCCAGGCTTTCTGCACTGGCGCTATACCACAGCGCCTGCTGGTACTCCTGCTGGCTGCGCGTTCTTCCCAGTTGCTGCTGCATCCGGCCCGAAAGCGTGATGGTCACCAGCATCATGACCGCCAGCAATACCAGCACCACGACCAGTGCCATTCCGCGTTTTGGTGGTGAGGTGATCATGATAATTGCGGCCCGCGTAACAACCAGATGCGTTCAATCTCGCCCCATTGCGGCGAATGCAGAGTCATGCGCACCGCCACAGGGATTGCCTGCCCTGACGACCAGCTCGCCTGCCAGCGCGTGCCGTCGTAGAACTGCAAACGAAGCGAATCCGCCGGGATTAATTTTTGCGTTGTCGGCTGCACGCTGCCTGCTGCATCGGTCAGCGGCCAGGACAATCGTTCAAGATAACCGTCACGAATACGGTAACCGACGGTGAGCAGATGACTGCGCGGCAGGCGCATCAACGGATTAACCACGCCGCCACGTACAAAGCGCATTCCTTCACTCTCAGACGCCAGCACGCCAACGCCCGCCAGTAACGCAGGTTCTCGCTGCCCCTGCTCGCCTCTTACCGGGCGCGGCATCATTTGTGTCAGATCGTGGGTCAGAAAACTCATCGTTTGCTGCATGAGGTTTAGTTTTTGATCGTGTTCGCCGACGGCGCTATTCACGCGCGTGACGCCGTTTGTCACCTGCTGCGCCATCAGCGCCAGTGAGGCAAAAATGGCGATTGCCACCAGCATTTCCAGTAACGTAAAACCAGCGTGGATCCTTTTCACTGTTGGCCTCCCACGGCGCTAAACCAGGCGCGTCGTGACTGAATCACCCGCGAAAAGTCTTCGTGAAGACTGACTTCAATATCCACCGCCTGGAGCAGCGCGTTACCGGTATTCAGCGGTGTGGTTCGCCAGTACCAGCGGTTTCCGGCCATATCGCTCTCGCCCTGGTGCCTGACCGCCCGTTGTTCGCGGGTCATCAGGTAGAGCAATGCGGTCTGGTTTTCGGCCACCCAACCAGCCACCGTTTTCTCCTCAAGCACCTGCTGATTACTCAGCGCACCGCTGGCAATCTGTAGTACCGCCGTGACCGCCAGCGCAAAAATCGCCAGCGCAAGCATCACTTCCAGCAACGTAAATCCGCGCTTCATGGCAACTTCTCATCACATTGATTGAGGGATAACGCGCCATCGTGCGCCAGCTTTACCGCCCAACATGCGTTTTGCGCAGCAGCGTAAAAACGCAGCGTAAACGGCGTGGCGGGTTCAAAAGGCGAAAAACGGATCTGCGGCGTCTTCTTTTTCGCCTCTTTTTGCAGCTCCAGTTCAATATCATGCAGCGTCAGGCGGCGACGTTGCAGCTCCAGCGCATACTCCTTCTGCCAGATATCACTTCCGGGTTGTAACAGCATCTGCACCTGTTTCGGCACCGTAACCTGTGCCGATAACCGGGTCGCAGAAACAGGCAACCACTGCCCCTGACGACGCTGCATAAACTGGTAGCCGGGCGGGTCGATTAACACACCGAGTGTTTGTCCTTCAATCACCGCCCTGTCCTTAAACTGCGCAAAGCGAGTCAGAAAATCCTGTGCCGCTTTTTTCGCGGGTGGTTCAGAACGGCTCGCAAAAGTCTGCACCACGCCAGCACTGGCAAGGCCGATAAGGAAAATCACCAGCATGATTTCCAGAAGAGTGAATCCGCGTCTGGGCACTGATTACTGAAACTCCTGCAAATTCCAGTTACCGATATCTGCGCCAGCGCCTTCTCCGTTTTCCTGACCATCCGCCCCTAAGGTGTAAACATCAAACAGTCCTTTTTCACCGGGGCTGAGATACTGATAATCATTGCCCCACGGATCCTTTGGCAGTCGTTTGATGTATCCACCGGTACGGTAGTTGCGGGAATCCGCCATATTAGCCGGTTGCTGGATCAGCGCCTCCAGCCCCTGCTCGGTGGTTGGATAACGGCCATTATCCAGTCGGTACATATCCAGCGCGTTTTCCAGCGCCACGATATCGCTAATGGCTTTTTGCCTGTCTGCTTTCTCTTTGTTGCCCAACAGGTTAGGCACCACCAGGCTTGCCAGAACGCCAAGAATAACAATCACCACCATTACTTCCAGCAGGGTAAAACCTGCCCGTGGTTTTTGCGTGCGAGATAACGAATTCATGTGATAACTCCGTAAATTACATTCCAACCATATTGTTCAGTTGCAGCATCGGTTCGAGGATGGCGATGACGATAAACAGCACCACGCCCGCCATCATCACCACCAGCGCCGGTTCAAACAGCCCTAATGCCAGCCCCACCTGGGTATCAAACTCCCGTTCCTGATTGACTGCGGCCTGTTCAAGCATGGTTTCCAGCTCGCCGCTCTGTTCGCCGGAGGCGATCATGTACAGCATCATTGGCGGGAACAGGCGAAGCTCCGCCAGCGCGGCGCGCAGACTGCTTCCTTCGCGGACGCGATCTGCCGCCAGCAGCAGTTGTTGCTCGACATAGCGATTTGCCGACACGGCGGCGGCGGTCTGAATGCCTTCCAGTAGCGGAACACTGCTGGCGGTGAGGATGCTTAACGTGCGGGAAAAGCGCGCCGTATTCAGTCCGCGCGCAACACGCCCCGTCACGGGCAGGCGCAGCAAAGTTTTATCCCAGCGCAGGCTCATAGCAGGGTTTTTGAGTAGCCGTTGCCCCAGCACCAGAAGCCCCAGCAGGCCCGCCAGCCAGTAAACGCCGCTGGTCTGTAACGCGTCGCTCATGGCAATAAGCGTGCGGGTGGAGGCGGGCAGCGCGTGTCCAAGATGATCAAACTGTTCGATGATTTTCGGCACTACCGCCGTCAGCAAAATAGTGACCACGCCCGTTGCCACCACCAGCAATACCAGCGGATAGAGCATGGCCTGCAACAATCGTGATTTCAGGCGCTGGCGCTGTTCGGTGTAATCCGCCAGGCGATTGAGCACCACGTCGAGATGCCCGGATTTTTCTCCGGCAGCCACCATCGAACAAAACAGGGAATCAAAGACGCGGGGATGTTCGCGCAGGCTGTCCGACAGGGTATAACCTTCCTGAATCCGGCTGCGTAGCGCCATTCCGAGACTTTTTACATGCAGTTTTTCACTTTGCTCACTGACCGCCTGTAAGCAGGTTTCCAGCGGCATTGCTGCCTGCACCAGCGTTGCCAGTTGGCGAGTGAACAGCGCCAGATCTGCCGCCGCCACGCGACGATGTGCGTGCCGCCGACGCTGCAACATTCCTCCTGACGAAGCATTCAGCCGGGCTTCAATGTGTACGGGAATGAGCTCTTTACCGCGTAACAACTGGCGGGCATGACGCGCGGAATCAGCCTCAATCATGCCTTTGGTTTTGCGACCATTGCGCTGTAGCGCCTGATAGTAAAACAGTGCCATTACGCCTCCATGGTTACCCGCAGCACTTCATCGAGAGAGGTTTCTCCGGCGAGCACTTTCTCAATGCCGTTGCTGCGGATACCCGCAGAGTGTTGCCGGACATAACGTTCCAGCTCCAGCTCCCCGGCCTGACGGTGGATCAAATCACGCAGCGTGGCGTCCACCACGATCAGCTCATGGATGGCGGTACGCCCGCGAAAACCTTTGTGATTACAGGCGGGGCAGCCCTGAGGATGGTACAGCGTGACGGTACGCGCATCGGTAATCCCCAGCAGGCGTTTTTCTTCGTCAGTGGCAGGTGCGGGCTGGCGGCAGTCGGTACACAGCGTGCGAACCAGTCGCTGCGCCATCACGCCCGTCAGGCTGGAAGAGAGCAGAAAAGGCTCCACGCCCATATCCTGCAGGCGCGTGATCGCCCCTACCGCCGTGTTGGTATGCAGCGTGGAAAGTACCAGATGCCCGGTCAGTGAAGCCTGAACGGCGATTTCTGCGGTTTCGGTATCGCGGATTTCACCGACCATCACCACATCCGGGTCCTGACGCAAAATCGCGCGCAAGCCACGGGCGAAGGTCATCCCGACGCGGGTGTTGACCTGCGTCTGACCGATCCCTTCAATCATGTATTCGATGGGATCTTCAACCGTGAGAATGTTGCGCGAGTGGTTGTTCAGCTCCTGCAATCCGGCGTACAGCGTGGTGCTTTTGCCGGAACCTGTCGGCCCCGTAACCAGAAAAATGCCGTGCGGTTTGTGTAACAGCTGGCGCAACTGCGCGGTCAGTTCGTGACTTAACCCCAGACGTTCCAGCGTCAGACGGGCCTGGTTTTTGTCCAGCAGTCGCAGCACCACGCGCTCGCCCCAGGCGGATGGCATGGTGGAGACACGGACGTCGATCGCCCGACCGCCCAGCAGCAGCGCAATACGGCCATCCTGCGGCACGCGCTTTTCGGCGATATCCAGCCGCGCCATTACCTTGATACGCGATACCAGCAGCGAAGCCAGTTTGCGCCCCGGGCGCAGCATTTCATGTAATGTGCCGTCAACGCGAAAACGGATCACCAGACTCTTTTCAAACGTCTCGATGTGGATATCCGAAGCGCCTTCTTTAATCGCCTCTGCCAGCATGGCGTTAATCAGTTTGATGATCGGCGCATCGTCGTCGCTTTCCAGCAAATCTTCCGTTTCCGGCAGCTCTTCTGCGAGGGTAAAAAAGTCCTCGGCAGAACCGAGATCTTCCATCAACTGGCGAGCTTCGGAAGAGTCCCGCTGCCAGACCGCATTCAGTCGCTGTTCAAACTCGGCCTCATCGATTTGCCGCAGCGTAAACGGCGCGTTCAGCCCCCGCTGCAGCTCCTGCAAAACAGAGAGCGACAACGGGTGGACGTGGAGGATCTCCAGCGACGCTTCGCACCATGCCACCAGGCTAAACCGACGGCTAAAACTGTAAGGCAGACGCACGGTGTTAGCGGTGGTTTCCTGTGCTACAGGCACCATTAACGCGTTCTCCCGGCATTAAGAAACGCGCGGACTTCCGGCGGTAAGGCCTGGTTTTGCGCTGGCAGCACCGGCTGCGCGGTGTGCGGCATCAGGCTTAAGCCTTGCTCATCGCGGTAGATCTGCTCGGCGCGCATATAGTTATATTTGCGCTGCGAAACGCCGTCTGCCGCCATACCGTCACGCAGAATGGTCGGGCGGATAAATACCATCAGGTTACGTTTTTCTTTTTTATCCGCCGTCGATTTAAACAGGTTACCAATCAACGGGATATCGCCCAGCAACGGCACTTTCGCCACGCTTTCTCCCGCCTGGTCGTCCATCAGACCGCCAAGCACAATCAGCTCGCCATCGTTAGCCAGCACGGTGGTTTTCAGTTTGCGCTCACCAAATACCACATCGAGGCTGGTCTGTCCTTCCACCTTCGACACTTCCTGTTCAATCACCATCTGCACCGCGTTACCTTCGTTAATCTGCGGTGTGACTTTCAGCATGATGCCGACTTTTTTCCTCTCTACGGTGTTGAAAGGGTTGCTGTTATTGGAGCCAACGGTAGAGCCGGTTAATACCGGAACATCCTGCCCCACCATGAAGAAGGCTTCCTGGTTGTCCAGCGTGGTGATGCTCGGTGTGGAGAGGACGTTCGAGCTGGAGTCGTTTTTAACCGCCTGTACCAGCGCCATCCAGTCGCCTTTTACCACGCCAACCGCCGTACCGCTAAAGCCGGAAAGTAGCTGGGCGAGCGTGGAGAGATCGCCATTGGTGTCCGGGTTAATGGTGGTAGCGCCGTTTTCGCTGATCACCGTGGAGCCTTTCTGCGGCTTCGCCTGAGAAATCGCTGCCCCCAGCGTGCCGATTGGGATCTGCGTACCGTTGGCAAACTGCATTAATCCGGCATCTTTCGACGCCCACTGCACGCCGAAGTTGATATTGCTGCCTTCGGCAACTTCCACGATCAACGCTTCGACATGCACCTGAGCACGGCGAATATCCAGTTGTTCAATTACGCTTTGCAGCGACTGCATGATGTCCTGCGGCGCGGTAACAATCAGGGCATTACTGTGTTTGCTGGCGGCGATAGAGACGACCTCACGCCCGCTACCGACCGTGCCTTCCGCCTCTTCTTTAGCCGCCGTGAGCGTGCCGCTGACCTGTTTCAGAACATCGACCAGATCTTCCGCTTTGCTGTATTTGAGATAGAACACCTGGCTGTTGCCGCTGCGTTCCATTTCTGAGTCCAGGCGACGGATCAGGCGGCGCATTTTGTCTCGCGTGGCGGGGTCACCGCTGACAATTACGCTGTTAGTGCGTTCATCAGCAACAATTTGTGATTTCAGCGTCGCAGGCTGGTTCTCGCCGCTATTTTTGGTCAGGCTTTCCAGCACGCGGGCAATTTCCGAAGCCGAGGCGTTATCCAGCGGGATAACCTCTTCGGTGCGATTTCCTGCGTGATCCACGCGCTGGATCACTTCCGTCAACCGCTCCACGACTGAGGCGCGTCCGGTAAGCATAATCACGTTGGAGGGATCGTAATTAACGACGTTGCCTGAGCCCGCGCTGTCGATCATCTGGCGCAGGATCGGCGCCAGCTCGCGTACCGACACATTGCGTACCGGCACCACTTTAGTGACCATTTCATCGCCCGCGTAGTTGTCGCTGCCTTCACCAACCAACGGCAGCGGCTCAACTTTTGCGGCGCTGGATTTCACCACCTTCAGCACGTCGTTTTCCATCGGTACGACCGCATACCCCTGCGCTTCCAGCAGGTTAAGGAATAGCTGGTAATACTGGCGTTCATTGAGCGGGGTCATGGTGCGAATACTCACTTTCCCCTGCACGCCCGGCCCCATAATGATGGTTTTATTGAGATTAGCGCCGACGGTTTCGATGAACGATTTCAGGTCGGTATCTTTAAAATTGGCGGTAAAAGTGGCTTCTTCCGCCCAGACCGGTGAACTACATAATGCCGCTGCCAACACCAGCGGCAGTAAACGCTTTTTTGTTTTGAGGCCAGTTGTCTTCTTACGCCAGACCGACAACGTAATATCACGCCAAAACACGATGAATGATTCTCCTGGATTAAATGCGGTTAGCGCAGCGCGATGGAAATGTCGTAGCGCGCACCCTTGCGTAAAACCGTAAGTTGAATGGAATCCATTGAAGGTAACTGCCGCATCAGAGCAATCATTGCTCGTGGATCAGTGAAATCCTGCTGATTTAGCGCAATAGCGATATCGCCTTCCTTGAAACCGCTGGCATCGAACAGAGAACGATCTGCCCCCGGCTTCACTGCATAACCGACAATCCCCTCCTTACGCACAGGCGTAAGTTGGATATAGTTAAAAATTTTCTGCGGATCTTTCGCCAGTGCCTGACGCACAGCCGTCGGGATCTCAACTGGCGCACTGACAGCAGGCTCAACAACAGCTTGTTTTGCTTCGTCACTGGCGGCTTTTTTGTTGGTCACAGCAACAGTGGAACGTTCCTCTTCTGCCAGACTCAGACGCTCTATTTTTCCCTGATAACGCAGCATCACATGGTCGCGGTTGATTTCCTCAATCACCGCGTTGTGAGAACCAAGCCGTTCGCCCTGCAAATAGACCTGCTGTTTGCCGCCTTCTTCAATAACCGCACCGGGTCTGGCGCCAAAGGCGATCCCGCGCAGTACCACGTTAAGACGCGTTTCTGCCACTGGCGCAGGTTCGGGTTGTTTTACGGGCGCGGCAACGGGCTGATATTTGCCAAACCAGTTTTGCTGGCTGATTAATTGCACGTCGTTTTTATCGAACGTTTTTGCATCCGCACGGGTCGGTTTATTCACCGATGGGGAAACCGCCGTATATTCCGCAGAAAAGGAGATATAGCGCCAGAATGAGTACGCCATTTTTGCAGAAATAATAAGCAGCATCAGCCAGAACATCCCGCGTACAATTTTTCGCAGATGCTCTTTGTCTGTATTAAGAGATTGTCTCTGGTTAAGAGTGTGACGAATTTTAGTCAGCCACTGAATGAGATAAATTCGTGCGTCACGAAAAACAACCCGCGCCAATTTATATACCCGACGTTATGCTTTGACTATTCCACAGGTGGTACGATCCAGTTTCCGCTGATACTGGTTACCTGTACGTGTATCATTAATCGTTATGCTGTAATTAATTCCCTCAGTGATCATTAATTTCACCGTTGGGTCTGCACACATTTGTCGTTGATAGCTGGTTAAAAAGGCGTCAGGCGTCTGCGTGGTCTGAGAACCCGCTTCGCTAATAATGGTCATTTTTACCGTCGCACCGCTACTTTGCGCCAGCACTAAGGTATATCCCGCAGATTTAATTGGCAGGTTTTGGCTGATATTTTGCGCCTGTTTTTTCGCCAGCAAACTGGCGTTTTCATTATGGCTGGCGCAGCCACTTAATAATCCTGTAACGCTCAACAATAGCGATATTAATACCCTCCCTGGCATCTTTTTTATCGACATGGTTAATAATCTCTAAGGTTATTAATAAGAGTAAAAATGTCACTTCGATAATGACGTGGTTATCATTAAAGCAATGCCTGTAGATAAAGTGTTGCTATACCGCCCAGACTTAAACACGGTCCAAAAGGCAGTGTGGTTGACCCTCTTTTTGTAATAACGGCATATATCAGGCCGCAGCATGAGGCAATTAAAGCCACATTGGGTAACGACAACGCCCCTACCCAGCCACCTAAAGCGGCGAAGAGTAATACATCGCCCATGCCTAATGCTTCTTTACGCAGAACTATTCCGGCTACCCAGCGCAGAGAGTAAAACGTAAAAAACCCCACCAGAACGCCGGTGACTGCGTCTTGTAGCGTGAGCGGACTCTGCTGCGCCCATGCCGCAATCAGCCCTGTCCACAATACGCCCTGCGTAAAAACATCAGGCAGCCATTGGTTATCGAGGTCGATGATACTCGCGGCAATCAGCCAGGCGGATAATATCATCACCGCCAGCCCCCATCCACTTTCCGGCCAGACCAGACTCGCCAGTAAAAAAGCGAGTGCCGTCAATAACTCCACCAGCGGATAACGCTTGCTGATTTTTGCCTGACAGTTGCGGCAACGCCCTTTGAGCATCAGCCAGGAGAGCAGCGGGATGTTGTCACGAACGCGGATGGTCTGCTGGCAATGTGGACAGTGCGAACGCGGTAGCGCAAGGCTTATTTTTGACTGCGTACTCGGCGTTTCACCGTGAAACTCCGCCATTTGTTGGCGCAGCATGATGGGGTAACGCCAAATCACCACATTCAAAAAACTGCCGATAATCAATCCTCCGGCGGTAGCCAGTATGGGCATCGCCGCGGGGTATTGCTGAAAAACATCAAAATACATAGTTAAAGGTTATTTGTTGTAACTTGCCGGATGCGGCGTAAAACGCTTTATCCGGCCTACAGGAGTCAGCCAACGCAAATAATCGCGGCTTTCCCCGTCTGTAGGCCCGATAAGCTGGCGCATCGGGCATATGTGTTAACCCGATGCGCCTTATTTCATGCCGGATGCGGCGCGAGCGCCTTATCCGGCCTACGGGTGTCTGCCAGCGCAAAGAATCGCGGCTTTCCCGTCTGTAGGCCCGATAAGCTGGCGCATCGGGCAAATGTGTTAACCCGGTGCGCCTTATTTCATGCCGGATGCGGCGCGAGCGCCTTATCCGGCCTACGGGCTTACTCGGCTGACATCTTATGCTCGGTAACCTGATTAATGGTTTCCGGCCCTTTTACCGGTTTCGGCAGACCAAGCGACGCCAGCGTCTTGTAAGCCGACTGGCTCACACCGCCTTCGAAGCTCATCTCGCTCGCTCCCGGAAGCTGGTAAGCATTCGCGCCCGGATTCCATTTCTTAAAGAACGCCGAAAGATCCGTCTGGGCTACCCAGGAGGCGCACAGCATCAGCGTGTCCGCAGCGTTACCGTTGGATTCGGCACAGTAATTTCTTTCGCCAAACTTGGTTTTACCAACCTCATCGCCGCGCGCTTTACGGTGCATCAACTGGAACAGGTTCCAGCCTTTCATCCCTTCACGATCGCTGTAGAACGCTGGCAGTTGCCCCTCTGGATACCAGTTCTTGATATCAAAGTTTTTCTCTGCCCACTCTTTCAGCTGTGCGTACATCAGCAGACGGTCACCCGCACCGCCGCGCGCCCATGCCTGACCGTTGCTCTCGTTCAGATATTCCGGCGCAACGGTAATATCTTCAGCGACACGGTTCATCTTGCCGAGATAGCGATCCTGCATGTACAGCGCCAGCACGTTGTTCGCGACTTCAGTTGCGCCCGGTACAGTCAACGGCGTTTCTGCAGCGTTGTGCCCTACTTCGTGCCAGATCAACCAGTCGTTCAGCGGCGTCGTCGGCAGCGTGGTGCTGTTCGTCGAGAAGCTGCTGTTCATTACCGGATAACCAGAGTGCGCATCACCAATGGAGATCTGCACATCGTTGGCGAAACGATGTTTATGCCCTGGCAATGCTTCATAGGTAAACATCCGGTGGTTACCACTTTCGCCATCACGACCGTAGAAGTCATTCATCGAGCTGGCAAAGGTATCCAGTTCCTCAGCGAATTGTTTCAGACCGCCCTTGTAATTGCTGGCCTCAAGGTTCTTCTTCGGCGTGGTATAGACGAAAGAGTCTGACTCCAGCTCGCCCAACGGCGCAGGAGATTTCAGATCGTTTATCCATTTACCGTCTTTATAGAACGGCGCTTTCACCACACCAGTAAAGTTGAATTCAGCTGATTTCTCCTCCTTGCTGTCGCCCTTGATATAAATCAGACCACCGTAAGGAACCGTAAACTTCACCTCACCATTGGCTTTCAGATCATAGGTTTTAGTCACTCTTGGCGGACGGTTCAGAGCAACTTCATGCTTCTCACGTCCGGTCAGGTCGTCAGCCAGCGCCACGGTGACAGTTACAGGAACGTTCGCATTGGACTTAATGGTGACCTCTTTCTGAGCCGGAGCCCACAGACCAGTAGACTGCATGTTACCCGCAAACCATTTGGTCGGATTCGAGTACAGGCTGATAGTTTCAGTAACCTCCTGCCCCTCTTCCGATACCGCCCCCGGATACTTCTCGACATCAACCTTAATGTTCAGATCCCACCAGGAACGGCCCAGCATCAGGCGTGTCAGCGGTTTTTCCATATAGTTGAGCGGATAGCTCGGATTCATCATGCCCGCTTTATTAACGCTCTTCTCGCCGTAGATCATGTTGTTATCGACCAGCGATTTTTTCAGCTCATCAGAACACTGCGTGCCGCCAGTATAGGCATTGTTGGCGTAGCAGTTCAGGAACTCGGTGAACGTTTTAAAGCCCAGCTCGTCTTCCTTGCTGCTGTCATAGCTATATTTAATGTCGTTCCACAGCCAGACCGACATGTTCTGGTACAGACGTTCCAGATCGACGCTGCTCAGACGCTCACCTTTGCGACCATTGGTACGGAAGTAAAGCTCATGCTGATACAGGCGCTGAATGTTGGTTCCCAAATCCGCTGCCTGTAGCATCGCTTTTGCAGTGTCGGCGCTGAGATTCAGTTGCGTATAGCGCGGAACATACATGCCACCAGTAACCGGAACCCCCGTGCCAGGACGATGTTCCAGGCAGTTGATTTCGTAGTGGTAGTCAGGATCCTTACACACCTCTAATCCAGGAAATGCCTTAATGATTTTTGCCTTGGCCGCCTCAAGAGATTCTTTTGTTTCATGCTCTGCCTCATCGATAAAGGCATAGCGCTTGACCTGTTTGCCATCAACATCTTCCAGCCAGCTGGCCACTTCCAGTTTCGGCTTGTCATCAGGCTTATTTTCTTCCTGATATTTCCAGGTCACTTTCCCCGTATCTGGGTCGATGGTGTACGGCGGCTGCGCACCGTCTGCGGCTGGATAACGTTCATATACCCAGATACCTTTTTCGCGCTGCTGACGAACGCGATCCGGATACCCTTGAGGATCGTTATTCACCACCGACTTGTTCAGTGCCATTGACAGGCCTGCGGCATCCAGCAGACGCACAAAGCCAGACGCGCTCTCTTCCTTAAGATTGCTCATCACGTTTTCCATGATCAGCACCGAGCCACCTTTGTTCATATAGGCGATCAAATCGGTCACATCCTGCTGAGTCAGCTTCGGTTTGCTGGTATCTGCACGCAGAGGCACTGCATAGGGATCGCCCCCCACCTGAGTCACATACTCAAAGCCGTTGAGGATCAGCAGCGGCATTTTCTGCGGATCGAGATCGCCATAGCTACTTAAATGCTCAACGGAGATACCCGCAAAATCCGGATGGAAGCCGAACTCAGCACTGTTTCCTGTAACCTGACCATGACGTTTGAAATAGACGGTATCCAGGTTGGTACCTACGGTCATGCTGGTTTTCGCGTCTGGTGTCCAGCTATTGTTAGACAAATAGCGCAACACGTTCTGCATAAAGTGCTTCATGTCATTTGAATCACTGTTACGCATACACTGACCGCTTTTATCAACACCGCCTTCCCAGCTGTAACCATTCGGACAGCGGAGAATGCTGTTGTAGTGCGGGTTACCGATGACCATCAGTTTGCCTTCACCGACTTGCCCCAGCGAGATAAACGGCAGGTTGAAGGTGGCAGTTTCGCGTGTCACGTTCTCCGGGCGCACAATGGAAGGCGCTTCAGTAATGTACGCCAGCTCATTTTTATCCCAGGCGCGTTTTTCGCCGAAGGCCAGCCAGTAGTTTTTATCATTACGCGCCATCAGAATCGGGAACGCCGCGTTGGAAATATTCACCACTGCCTGACCGCGCGCATTACCCGTGCTGCCATAGAAGTTGGTAGAGTCATGGAAGACGTGGAATTTCGTCACAGATTTGTAATCTTCATCCACACCCCACAGCTTGTTGATTACGCCCTGAATCTGACCTTCATTAACATTGCGTGCTGTCAACGAGAACCAACGTTGAGAGTTGCAGCCCCCAAGGGAGTCACAAATTGCTGTATCAATCTCTTTAGCCTGCCCGGATTTAAGCTGCTCAAGAAATTCGTTTTTCCGCTCAAAGGTTTGATCGCCTTCGCTCAACGCCTCACCATTGGATAACGAGAGATTGATAATCTCGTTGATCACGTTGGGATATTCAGCAAAGACCTTACGCACTACGTCCGGCACTTCACGCTCATCATTTTTTCCGGCCTGGGAGTAACGATGAATAAGCTGATCGATATTCGCGCCGCGAACTTCGTCGCCCAGTTCCGTCAGCGCAATAGTCGACTTGTTACCGCGCACTGAGCCCAGTTCAAAGGTGTCGATGCCAAAGGAGATGGTTTCACCCCAGCTGAAGTTGAATTTGCCGTTTTCGCCAGTTACGCCACGGCCTGAGCTGGTGTAGTAATTGACGCCAACCACACCATTGCCCATGCTATCTACCAGTCGACCTTCGGAGAGAATGATTTCCGTAGGTTGATACTGATAAAACTGTTCCGCGTTAGCCGACACGAAGGAGGCGTTCAGATCCGGTTTTGTTCCCGGCGTGGTGACTGGCACGACCGGTGAAGTATGAGTGGATGGCGCTTTATCGGTCGCGGCATTGTTTTCCACCTCTTCATTGACCAGCTTTTTGAACTCTTCCGGTGCCAGATCGATTTGCTTATACAGCGAGTCAAAGCGTTTACTCTCGATCACCGAGGAGAACGTCAGGCAAACCTGCTCTGTATCCGCCGGACAACTGTTCATGGAGGTTACCAGCGAGAGCGCATTGCTTTTCTTGTCGTCGGAACCCGCCAGTTCTTGCGCGTCCTCAAGGCTAAATGACACTTTTTCAACCGCACGCAGGCTACGCGCGGCTTCTGACTGGGTGTCGAAGGTGGCAATTGTCGTGTTGTTCCCTGCCACACAGGTGACTTTGTCGCCTGGCGTAAAGGTAAAGCCGTCGCTGGATTCACCATTACATTTAGCACCAGTTACCCGCTGGCTTCCGCCCAGGGTCAGGTAACCTGTTTTCGTAGGAACAGGTTCTGGCTCCGGTTCTGGTGTTGGCTCTGGATCAGGTGTCGGGTCCGGAGTAGGTTCAGGCTCCGGGGTTGGCGTTGGATCGGGTTTCACTTCCGGCAAAGCCCCTGTTCCAGAATCTACAGGCGGGTTATCGGAGGAAGAACCTGAACCGCCGCCATCACAACCGGTTAATAAGGTTGCGCTTAAAATAGCCGCTAAAAGCGATTTTTTATATTTAAATTTCTTATTCATTAATAACGCAAGTGACAAAAAGTAGTTAAAAAATTCGTAACTGAGGAAATAGTTTTATGTTTTATCTTCTCTAATAACTTCCTCCATTCTTAAAAAAACTGCATTATTGATAACGAAACAGGTGAAATTTATAAGAATATCCCCTATTCGAGGTCAGACAGGGTATTCATAAAAAGATTCAACAAACAAAAAAGTAACAATTATTCACAATGTAACTATCCCAAGTTGTTGATAGTTTTAACGATTGCGATTGCAAAAGCAACAGATAGCACGGTGTTTACTCATCAAGCGAACACAATTAATACAGACTTGTTTTGCGTGGCAAAAAAATAGATGTTCTCACTCCCTTAATTATTTAGCGAGTTATCTGAACACGAAATATTATTTACACATGGATAATAAACCACGAAATGATTTTGCAATTATTTAGTCAGGATAATGAAACGAGAGTAGAAAGAAGCCGGATGATATTTACGATCATCCGGCTTTATTGATTTACGAAACTAACATCCCGGTAAACACATACGCCTGCAGCAGGGTGATAATGCCGATAACGCTGGCAAAAATCAGACTGTGCTTCACGGTGTAGCGGAACAGTTCAGATTCTCGGCCCACCATGCCCGTCGCGGCGCAGGCCACGGCGATAGATTGCGGGGAGATCATCTTGCCGGTTACGCCACCGCTGGTATTTGCTGCCACCAGCAGAGTGTCAGAGACGTTAATTTGCTGTGCGGTGGTTGATTGCAGTGAACCAAACAGGGCGTTAGAAGAAGTGTCCGAGCCGGTAAGGAAGACCCCCAGCCAGCCGAGGAATGGCGAGAAGAACGGGAACATCACGCCTGTACCCGCCAGTACCAGCGCCAGCGTGGTGGACATACCGGAATAGTTGGTCACGAAGGCAAATGCCAGCACCATGCCAATCGACAATATCGGCCACTTCAGGCTAATTAGCGTTTCTGCAAAGACGCCAATACCTTTCTTGATCCCCACGCCGAGGATGAAGATAGAGATAATCGCCGCAATAAAAATAGCGGTGCCGCCAGCGGAGAGCGGGTCGAATTTAAACACCGCATCCATTGGCGTTGGCTGGGCGACAATTGGTGCAGCTTTCAAGACTTGTTGATGCAAATGGGGGATCTGAAAATTAATCACCAGCGAATAAAACGCGCCGCCCGGAGCAAATAACGCTTTAAACGGTTTCATGGTCCAGATGGTGACCAGTACCGTTAAGATTAAAAATGGTGACCACGCGCGAATGATTTGCCCAAGGCTATATTCTGAGGGTACTGGGCCGCCAGAAGATGGCTTATTCACTACCATCGCACCTGCGGATTGCCCCATGCTGATTGCCGTTTCAGTATTTTTTGGCCGCCAGACTTTAAGGAATAAAGAGAGTGAGACGATACTTACCAGCGCCGAAGTAATATCCGGCAGCTCAGGACCAATGTAGTTAGAAGTAAAGAACTGGGTAACCGCAAAGCTACCACCCGCAACCAGCGCCGCTGGCCACGTCTCTTTCACCCCTTTCCAGCCGTCCATCATTGCCACCAGCCAGAACGGCACCAGTACCGACAGGAACGGCAACTGCCGTCCCGCCATTGCGCCAATGTCGAACGGGTCAATGCCAGTCACCTGCCCGGCAACCAGAATAGGCACGCCCAACGCACCAAACGCCACCGGCGCGGTGTTGGCTATCAGACACAGTCCCGCCGCGTATAACGGTTTGAAGCCCAGCCCCACCAGCAGTGCGCCAGTAATCGCCACTGGCGCGCCAAAGCCCGCGGCACCTTCTAACAGCGCGCCAAAGGAGAAACCAATCAGTAACACCTGCAAACGCTGATCGTCGGTGATGGAGATAACCGAGCTGCGGATAATATCAAACTGACCGCTGGCAACGGTTAATTTATACAGGAATACCGCCGCGACAATAATCCAGGCAATAGGCCATAATCCATAAATAAAGCCATAGCCCGCAGCAGCAAATGCCATATCAATCGGCATTTTAAAGGCGAATATCGCAATCAGGATAGATAATATAAGGGTTATCGCTCCGGCGACATGTCCTTTCAGACGTAATACCGCGAGTGCAACGAAGAAGAATATTATCGGGATCAGGGCAACCAGAGCGGATAGCCCTAGTCCTCCCATCGGCATATACATTTGAGTCCAGGTAACCATATTGTTCAGTCTCTTATTATCTTTATATGCTTGATATGACTAAGGTTGTAATAAGCAAAAGAGGACTGAACTGTAAAATATAGGCGTTATACTTTACAGCAACAGTACGCTGCTAACGCAATTGCTACCTCTGGCATAACAAGTATATCGGGTAAGGGTTTCTGTTCCGCACACGCAGGCGCAGAGTATCGTTAAGATGTCCATATTGTTGTTTTAGGCCCGCTAGTAATGCGCTACGGGTATTTAATTTTGTTAAACCCTGATAATCGCTCCGGTTATTTCCGGGATAAATGTACTACCGCAGTTACTATAATAGCCCCGACAATAAAACTTGCCGGGGCTTTTTTTGACGCTATTAATGACTTTCTTTTTCGCGTAAACGCCAGGCGTGTAATAACGGTTCGGTATAACCGTTTGGCTGTTTCACACCGAGGAAGATTAAATCGCTGGCGGCTTTAAACGCACACGAGTTAGCGAAATTCCCCACCATCGGACGATACGCCGGATCGCCAGCGTTTTGCTGATCAACCACCTTCGCCATATTCTCCAGCGACGCCTGCACCTGTTCTTTAGTCAGAATGCCATGGCGTAACCAGTTGGCAATATGCTGGCTGGAGATGCGCAGCGTTGCGCGGTCTTCCATCAGCGCCACGTTGTGAATATCCGGCACTTTTGAACAACCAATCCCCTGCTCGACCCAGCGCACCACGTAGCCCAGAATTCCCTGCACGTTGTTATCCAGCTCTTGTTGGATCTCTTGCGCCGACCAGTTAGCGTTTTCAGCAACCGGAATGGTCAGCAGATCGTCCAGCAGCGGTTCAAATTCAGCATTGAACTCGGTCTGAGCAATGTTAGCTTGCACGCTCTGCACGTTGGTTTGGTGGTAATGCAGCGCATGCAGCGTAGCCGCGGTTGGTGACGGAACCCAGGCCGTGTTCGCCCCGGCACGTAACTGATCGCCCTTCTGGCTGTACATGTCTGCCATCAGGTCCGGCATTGCCCACATTCCTTTACCGATTTGCGCTTTGCCACGCAGCCCGCAGAACAGGCCGGAGAGCACGTTGTTGCGCTCGTAGGCTTTGATCCACGGCGTCGATTTCATCTGGTTTTTACGCAGCATTGGCCCAGCTTCCATCACCGAATGCATTTCATCGCCAGTACGGTCGAGGAAGCCGGTGTTGATAAACGCCACGCGGTTGCTCGCCTGAGCGATACAGCTACGTAAGTTCAGCGAGGTCCGGCGTTCTTCATCCATAATGCCCATTTTCAGGGTGTTCGGCGCCATACCGAGCATTGTCTCAATGCGAGTAAACAGTTTGTTGGCGAACGCCACTTCCTGCGGACCGTGCATTTTCGGTTTCACAATGTAGACGCTGCCGGTGCGCGAGTTTTTCTGCACTTTTAAGTCGTAGAGGGCAATCGCGCCAGCCATGACGCCATCAAGAATGCCTTCCGGGATTTCATTGCCTTCGCTGTCCCAAATTACGGGAATGGTCATCAAATGACCTACGTTACGGATAAACAGCAGCGAGCGTCCGTGCAGAGAAATTTCAGAGCCATCGGCGGCGGTGTACTGACGATCGTCATTCAGTTTACGCACGATCTGCCGACCGTTTTTCTCCATTTTCTCTTGCAGAGTCCCCTGCATCAGGCCCAGCAGGTTGCGGTACAGCAGGATTTTATCTTCCGCATCAACCGCCGCGACCGAGTCTTCACAGTCGAGAATGGTACTGATGGCGGCTTCGACGATTACGTCGTTAATATGCGCCGGATCGTCTTTGCCAATCCGCCCGTTGGCATCAATTTGCAGTTCAATATGCAGACCATTATTTTTCAGCAAAATGCAGGTCGGCGCAGCGGCATCGCCACGGTAACCGACAAACTGCGCCGGAGTACGTAACGTGGTTTCTGTGCCATTTTTCAACTGGATGCGTAATTGTTTGTCGACCACCTTAAACGTCGCCACATCCTGATAGCTGCCATTTTCCAGCGGTAGTGATTCATCGAGGAAGCGACGAACCCAACGAATAACCTGTTCACCGCGCTGCGGATCGTAGCCGCTGACCATCGCCCCTTCCTGCGGGATGATGTCGCTGCCGTATAGCGCGTCATACAGTGACCCCCAGCGAGCGTTCGCCGCGTTCAGCGCGTAACGGGCGTTCATCGCCGGAACCACCAGCTGTGGCCCCGCCTGATGGGTAATTTCACTGTCGATCCCCGTGGTTTCCACCGTAACGTGGTCCGGCTGCGGTACGAGATAGCCCAGTTCACGCAGGAAAGATTTATAAGCCGCTTTGTCTTTTACCGGCCCCGGATTGCTGCGATGCCACTCGTCGAGCGCAGCCTGAATGCGATCGCGTTCTGCCAGTAATTGACGATTTTCTGGCGCCAGATCGTGAACGATCTCATCAAAATTGCGCCAGAACGCGGCAGCGTCCAGTTCCACGCCCGGTAAAACTTCTTCATCCACAAAACGTTTAAAGTCGGCGTCAATGCGTAAACGGCCCTGGGTTATGGTTTGACTCATTGTTTATCTCCTCGTTTTCGCTTATTTCGCCAACACCGCTGCTGCCGCTTTCGCGACCTGCGCATCCTGTGCTCCGGTTAAACCAGAAACGCCCACGGCACCAATAATTTGTCCATCAACAACAACCGGTACGCCGCCTTCCAGCGACGTCAGTAACGGCGCAGTCACAAACGCCGCGCGTCCATTATTTACCATCTCTTCATAGCCCTTGGTTTCGCGGCGCCCCAGCGCGGCGGTACGTGCTTTCTCCTGGGAGATATAGGCCGCTATCGGCGCGCAATCGTCCATGCGACTCAATGCCAGCAGATGACCGCCGTCATCAGCAACAGCAATGGAGACAGACCAGTTATTTTTCTGCGCCTCTTCCTGACCTGCGGCAATAATTGCACTCGCCATTTGCTGGCTAAGAATGACTTTAGTTTTCATTTTGTTATTCCTTTTCAAGGGCTTGCTCTACAATTTCAATCCAGTGACGCACAGAGGTACGACCGGCGCTCGCCAGATGCGTCTGGCAACCGATGTTGGCGGTGACGATCATTTCCGGTTTGCCGCTTTC
The DNA here is from genome assembly GCF_001660175.1 of Escherichia sp. B1147. Lineage (NCBI taxonomy): Bacteria > Pseudomonadati > Pseudomonadota > Gammaproteobacteria > Enterobacterales > Enterobacteriaceae > Escherichia > Escherichia sp. B1147. The sequence continues at coordinate 299,846 of NZ_LFHY01000015.1, read as the reverse complement.
CAGCGCATTCATTTTGTTATCCCGTAGCTGGCGCGCCAGATCGGGATGCGTTAACGCATATGTTCCCGCCGATCCGCAGCACAGATGGCTGTCGGGAACGTCGGTTAAGGTAAATCCCAGCCGCAGTAACACTTTTTCTACTTCGCCATTCAGCTTTTGCGCATGTTGCAGAGTGCACGGGCAGTGAAAGGCCAGTTTTTTATCACCGCGAATCGCCAGCGTTTCCAGCGGCTCCTCACGCAAAAGTTCGACTAAATCGACCGCCAGCTTGCTGACCTGACGCGCTTTATCGGCATACAGCGCATCGTTTTTCAGCATCTGCCCGTACTCTTTGACGAACGCACCGCAACCGCTGGCGGTTTGCAAAATCGCCTCAGCCCCCGCTTCAATCGCTGGCCACCAGGCATCGATATTATTTCGCGCGCGCGCTAGCCCTTTTGCTTGCGCATTAAGATGATAGTCCACCGCACCGCAACAGCCCGCTTCGCTGGCAGGCGTGACGCTGATCCCCAGACGATCCAACACCCGCGCGGTTGCCGCGTTAGTGTTGGGCGAAAGCGTAGGCTGGGCGCAGCCTTCCAGCATTAAAACCAGACGCTTATGGCGCAGCGGTGGACGCGGTTTGGCTTTCACGGTTTCAGCGGGCAGTTTTGCTTTTATCTGTTCCGGCAGCAGTGGTCGCAGCACCAGCCCTACCTGCGTCAATGCGCGAAAGATCGCCGGACGCGGCACCACCTGACGCAGCCCTTCGCGCAGCATTCGCTCCGGCAGTGGACGTTTCACTTTCTGCTCGACAATATCACGCCCGATATCCAGCAGAGTGTGATAGCGCACACCAGAAGGACAGGTGGTTTCACAATTACGGCAAGTGAGACAGCGATCGAGATGCTCCTGCGTTTTAAGCGTGACTTCGTTGCCCTCCAGCACCTGCTTAATCAGATAGATGCGCCCGCGCGGCCCGTCCAGCTCATCGCCCAAAAGCTGATAAGTTGGGCAGGTTGCGGTACAAAATCCGCAGTGGACACAGGCGCGCAGGATGCTGTCGGCTTCCAGCGCCCGCGCGTTCTGGCGCATCTCCTCGGTTAATCGGGTTTGCATAGCCTGCTCCTCAAAGTTCCGCGTACATGCGACCGGGGTTAAACACGCCGCAAGGATCGAGCTGCTGTTTAAGCTGCTGGTGATAGCGGAATAAAGGAGCCGGTAGCGGGGCAAAGCCGCCATCTCCGGCACTAAAACGGGTAGCATGTCCGCCAGCGTTGCTGGCGATACGATGGATTTGATTGTCATCGGCTGTCGATTTCAGCCAGCGTAACGCCCCGCCCCAGTCGAGCAGTTGCTCGCCGGGTAAATCCATCATTGGCGAATCGGTGGGGAGTGAAATGCGCCATAAAGTACCTGGTAACGAGAAGAACGGCAGTTGTTGTTCACGCAATTGCTGCCAGAACTGACCCGCAACCTCTTCGCCCCCCAGCAGTTCACGCGCCGCTTTTACCGATCCTTCACCGCCTTCAAGGCGGATCCACAACGCGTTATCGAAGTAACATAAGCCACTAATAGGTAACGGCAGGAGTTGCCACTGGGCGATTTCGTTCATGGCTTCACGTAGGCTGATTTCCCGACGCAGGCTCAGGGTGGCGCGCGGTCGCGGCAACACTTTCATCGAGATTTCAGTGAGCACGCCAAGACAACCGTAGCTTCCGGCCATTAACCGCGAGAGATCGTATCCGGCGACGTTTTTCATCACTTCGCCGCCAAAGCGCAGATGTTTTCCAGTGCCGGTAATGATGCGCGTACCGAGGACAAAATCGCGTACCGATCCGCTCCACGGGCGACGCGGCCCCGCCAGCCCGCAGGCGACCATCCCGCCCCAGGTGGCTTCTTCACCATAATGTGGCGGCTCGCAGGGCAGCATTTGCCCGGCGCTCTCCAGCGCAGCTTCAATCGCCACCAGCGGTGTTCCGGCACGCGCGGTGATCACCAGCTCCGTCGGGTCGTAATTAACAATGCCGCGATGACAACGCACATCCAGCGTTTGCCCGGTGACAGGGCGACCTAAAAAGGCTTTGCTATTGCTGCCTTGAATTACCAGCGGCGTTTTATCGCTAATCGCCTGATTCACCTGCTCCAGCAGCGCCTGGCTGTAATCGCACTCGCGTAGCATCAGAAACGCTCCAGTTCAGGGAAAGGTAAATGACCGTGATGCACGTGCATGGCACCAAATTCAGCGCAGCGGTGCAGTGTGGGAATGTTTTTCCCTGGGTTCAGCAAACCATCCGGATCAAACGCCGCCTTAACTGCATGGAAGGTAGTGATTTCATCGCTGTTGAACTGGGCACACATTTGATTAATTTTTTCCCGTCCGATGCCATGCTCCCCACTAATGCTGCCGCCCACTTCGACGCAAAGCTCGAGGATCTTCCCGCCCAGCGCTTCTGCGCGGGCAAATTCGCCAGGTTCGTTGGCATCGAAAAGGATTAACGGGTGCATGTTGCCGTCTCCGGCATGAAAGACGTTGGCAACGCGTAAATCATATTGCTGCGATAAACGGGCAATGCCTTCCAGTACGCCAGGCAGCGCGCGGCGTGGGATGGTGCCGTCCATACAGTAGTAATCCGGGGAAATGCGCCCCACTGCCGGGAAGGCGTTTTTGCGGCCAGCCCAGAAACGTACGCGCTCCGCTTCATCCTGCGCCAGACGGACGTCAGTCGCGCCCGCTTTCAGTAAGATGTCGTTAACTCGCTCGCAGTCTTCCTGTACATCAGACTCCACGCCGTCCAGCTCACACAATAAAATCGCTTCGGCATCGACGGGATAACCGGCATGAATAAAATCTTCCGCCGCGCGGATCGACAGGTTATCCATCATCTCCAGCCCGCCGGGGATAATGCCATTGGCGATGATGTCACCGACGGCGAGTCCGGCTTTTTCTACCGAGTCAAAGCTGGCTAACAACACGCGCGCCACGGGCGGCTTCGGCAGCAGTTTTACCGTCACTTCGGTGGTCACGCCTAGCATGCCTTCCGATCCGGTAAACAGCGCCAGCAGGTCAAAACCTGGCGAATCCAGCGCGTCCGATCCCAGCGTCAGCGCCTCGCCTTCCAGCGTTTGCACTTCAATTTTCAGCAGGTTATGTACGGTAAGCCCATACTTCAGGCAGTGGACGCCTCCGGCATTTTCCGCCACGTTGCCGCCAATGGAACAGGCGATTTGTGAGGAAGGATCCGGCGCGTAATAGAGATTATGCGGCGCTACGGCCTGGGAGATCGCCAGGTTACGCACGCCCGGCTGCACGCGTGCACGGCGCCCAACGGGGTTAATGTCGAGGATCTCTTTAAAGCGCGCCATCACCAACAACACACCTTTTTCCAGCGGCAGCGCGCCGCCAGAAAGCCCGGTGCCTGCGCCACGGGTCACCACCGGTACACGCAGACGGTGGCAAACAGCCAGAATCGCCGTCACTTGTCCCATCTGCTTAGGCAGAACAACCAGTAATGGACGCGTGCGATACGCGCTCAACCCGTCACATTCGTAAGGAGTGATCTCCTCATCGGTATGCAGGATTTCCAGTCCAGGGACATGCTCACGCAGTGCCATCAGTACCGATGTGCGGTCGACATCGGGTAAAGCGCCATCAAGACGCTCTTCGTACAAGATGCTCATGAGTAGGGTTCGCTTTGTTGTGTTGTGTGGCAGCTGATTTTTGCGCGCTGCTTCTGTGAACAGTTATTAAGCGGGCTTTTTGTTTTCGTCTATCTCTTTAGCTACCGGTCAGACCATTTTTTTTCCATCTCTGTGACTTCGCATTGGTTAACTCAATGTTAAATTGATGTAACATAACCACTTACGTGATGTACGTGTTTCGCGAATCAAGAACAGAAAAATTGGTCCTACCTGTGCACGAGGTCCGGGAATGAAAGATGAGCGTCGCCCTATTTGCGAAGTGGTTGCAGAGAGTATCGAACGGCTAATTATCGACGGCGTGCTGAAGGTCGGTCAGCCGCTTCCTTCGGAACGTCGGCTGTGTGAAAAACTCGGCTTCTCGCGTTCCGCATTGCGTGAAGGGCTGACCGTGCTGCGCGGACGCGGGATTATTGAAACGGCGCAGGGGCGTGATTCCCGAGTAGCGAGGCTTAATAGAGTGCAGGACACCAGCCCGCTGATCCATCTGTTCAGCACGCAGCCACGAACGCTGTACGATCTACTCGACGTTCGCGCATTGCTGGAAGGTGAATCGGCAAGGTTGGCGGCTACGCTGGGAACCCAGGCTGATTTTGTTTTGATAACCCGCTGTTATGAAAAAATGCTCGCCGCCAGTGAGAACAACAAAGAGATTTCGCTGATCGAACATGCGCAGTTGGATCACGCTTTCCATCTTGCGATTTGTCAGGCTTCCCACAATCAGGTGCTGGTGTTTACGCTGCAATCATTGACCGATCTGATGTTTAATTCGGTGTTTGCCAGCGTAAATAATCTCTACCATCGACCACAGCAGAAGAAACAGATCGATCGCCAGCATGCGCGGATCTATAACGCGGTTTTGCAGCGCCTGCCGCACGTCGCCCAACGCGCCGCCCGCGATCACGTGATGACCGTGAAAAAGAATCTCCACGATATCGAACTGGAAGGCCACCATTTGATTCGCTCGGCGGTACCGCTGGAGATGAACAAGGGGGGAATGTGAGCCGCGTTTTCCCCCTCTCCCCGAGGCCAGGAGACTGTCCGTGCACTTATTGATACCTGCCGTTAAATCTGCTTTTCATACAATCGGTAACGCTTGTACGGCTCCGCCCCAATGCGTTCCAGCATGTTATTCATGCCGGTATTGGTTTCGAGGATCCATGACATTTCCAGCGCATCAATCTTCCGGCGGGCAAAGGGATCGCGTAAGGCTTCAATCAGCAACAGCGCAATCACCGGGCCGATGCGGCTAAACTGATACTCGTCACGCACGCCCATCAGTGGCACTCGTGCGGTTCGCATACCGCTGACTTTTAAGCGCCACAGCAATTTTGCCCAGCCAAAGGGAAAGAGCGATCCGTTCAGATCGGCAATCGCCTCGTTGATGTTCGGCAAGCCGACAATAAACGCGCAGGGAGCAGAATCAATCTCGGCGATGTAGATCATATCGTCCGGCACCAGATACTTAAGTTGATCGCCCATGATTGCAAATTCGCGTTCGGTAAACGGCACAAATCCCCAGTTGTGCTGCCAGCCAGAGTTGAAAATCTCACGCAGGATCTGCATTTCTTCGGCGAACCGCTGGCGATTAATACAGCGAATGGTCACCTTTTTGCGCACCTGTTCCATCAGTTTTTTTAGCGCCGGAGAGAAAGTGAGATCGGTTCGCTGCATCCACCACGCCAGTAAATCAATGCCTTTGTGATAACCCAACTGTTCGATATGCGCGGCATACCACGGTTTACCGTGCGGCATCATCGCGCTGGGAGGCGTGTCAAAACCTTCAATCAGTAATCCGCTTTCCTGATTGATATTCAGGCTGAAAGGCCCGCTGATCTTACTTGCACCTTGTGACTTCAACCATGCTTCCGCTGCGCCAAACAAAGCGGCAAAAACCTGCGAATCATCAATGGCATCAATCATGCCGAAATGACCGGTATCTTCGCCGTAACGTTCACGATGCAAGGTATCGATTTGCGCAGTAATGCGCCCTACTACCCGCCCTGCTTTTTTCGCCACCCACGCCTGCCAGATAATATGGTCCGTCCCCGGATTTTTCGCTGACAGATGCTCGCTGCGCTCAATGAATAAAGGAGGGATCCAGTTCGGATCATCGGGATAAAGTGACGACGGAAAAGCGATAAATGCCTTTAAGTCGTTTTTATTTATTACTTTTTCAATTTTAATCATCAGCAGATCGCATTCCATATCTTAGTGGATAACAAATAATTAATGCTGAAAATAAACAGCGACGGACGGCTCCTTAATAATCCATCCGGTGAATACAAGAAAAAATTAAATAACATTTATGAATAATTACGATAAAGCAGAGCCACCGTTAGCCGATCAATATTACTATTGTGGACTTAATGCGACCCGGCTGGGCATTATCTTAATATATTCACAAATTAAATATTATTCACAATAAACCGAGTTAAGATTTAAAGTATTATTTTAATCAATGTTCAATATCACACCAATGAAAATACTATCTCATTTATCTTTTATGCATATATAATCCACCGCATTATTGTCACTTTATTTTTGATATCCAATTTTTTCGTGGTGTATATGTCCAATAAAATTTTTACGCATTCCCTACCTATGCGCTATGCCGATTTTCCAACGCTGGTTGATGCTTTGGACTATGCTGCGCTGGGAAGCGCCGGAATGAGTTTTTATGACAGGCGTTGCCAACTTGAAGAAAAATTGGAATATCAGACACTAAAAGCGCGCGCCGAAACAGGAGCAAAGCGACTGCTATCGCTGAACCTGAAAAAAGGCGATCGCGTGGCGCTGATTGCCGAAACCAGTAGCGGATTTGTCGAGGCATTTTTTGCCTGCCAGTATGCAGGATTAGTTGCCGTGCCATTGGCGATTCCAATGGGCGTCGGTCAGCGGGATTCCTGGAGCACCAAACTGCAGGGTTTACTGGCAAGCTGCCAACCAGCCGCGATAATTACTGGCGATGAATGGTTGCCGCTGGTCAATGCCGCAACGCATGATAACCCTGAATTACATGTTTTAAGCCACGCCTGGTTTAAGGCGTTACCGGAAGCTGATGTTGCACTCCAGCGTCCGGTTCCAGACGATATCGCCTACCTCCAGTACACCTCCGGCAGCACCCGTTTTCCCCGTGGCGTTATCATCACTCACCGCGAAGTGATGGCTAATCTACGCGCCATAAGCCACGATGGCATTAAATTACGTCCTGGCGACCGCTGCGTCTCCTGGCTGCCTTTCTACCATGATATGGGGCTGGTCGGTTTTCTCCTGACACCTGTCGCCACGCAGCTTTCCGTGGATTATTTACGTACCCAGGATTTCGCCATGCGCCCGCTGCAATGGCTTAAATTGATCAGTAAAAATCGCGGCACTGTTTCCGTCGCGCCGCCGTTTGGCTATGAATTGTGTCAGCGCCGCGTGAATGAAAAAGATCTCGCTGAACTGGATCTTTCCTGCTGGCGCGTCGCTGGTATTGGCGCAGAACCCATCTCCGCAGAACAACTCCATCAATTTGCTGAATGTTTCCGTCAGGTTAACTTTGACGATAGCGCCTTTATGCCCTGCTACGGACTGGCAGAAAACGCGCTGGCCGTTAGCTTCTCCGATGAAGCCTCCGGGGTTGTGGTTAACGAAGTGGATCGCGACATCCTCGAATATCAGGGTAAAGCCGTCGCGCCGAGTGTTGAGACACGCGCCGTATCGACTTTCGTCAACTGCGGTAAAACGTTGCCGAAACATGGCATTGAAATTCGTAATGAAGCGGGCCTGCCAGTAGCAGAACGCGTGGTGGGCCATATTTACATTTCTGGCCCCAGCCTGATGAGCGGCTATTTTGGCGACCAGACTTCGCAGGACGATATCGCGGCGACGGGCTGGTTAGATACCGGCGACCTCGGTTATCTGCTGGACGGTTACCTCTATGTCACTGGGCGTATTAAAGATCTGATTATTATTCGTGGCCGCAATATCTGGCCGCAAGATATTGAATACATTGCGGAACAGGAACCGGAAATTCATTCTGGCGATGCCATTGCTTTTGTTACCGCTCAGGAAAAAATCATTTTGCAGATCCAGTGTCGGATCAGCGACGAAGAACGTCGCACCCAGCTTATCCACTCTCTGGCGGCGCGGATACAAAGCGAATTTGGCGTTTCGGCGGCTATCGACTTGTTACCACCACACAGTATTCCGCGCACATCTTCCGGTAAACCTGCCCGCGCAGAAGCGAAAAAACGTTATCAGAAGGCCTATGCCGCTAATCTTCATGTGCAGAAATCCCTCGCAGGTTTTGCGCAATGAATCAAACGGTCGCGGTGACGGGCGCTACCGGGTTTATCGGTAAATATATTATCGATAATCTGCTCGCCCGTGACTTTCACGTCCGCGCATTAACGCGTACTCCCCGTGCTCACCATAACGATAACGTTACCTGGGTGCGCGGTTCGCTGGAAGATACGCATTCACTTAGCGAGCTGGTTGCTGGTGCCGGTGCTGTGGTCCATTGCGCCGGGCAAGTACGCGGACACAAAGAGGATGTCTTTACTCGCTGTAACGTTGACGGCAGTCTGCGCCTGATGCAGGCGGCAAAAGAGAGCTGCTTTTGCCAACGTTTTCTTTTTATCTCTTCGCTGGCGGCGCGCCATCCCCAACTCTCCTGGTATGCAAAATCCAAACACGTCGCCGAACAACGACTGGCAGCAATGGCGAACGAAATTACGCTGGGCGTTTTTCGCCCAACCGCAGTCTATGGCCCTGGCGATAAAGAGTTAAAACCCCTGTTTGACTGGATGCTCCGCGGTCTGCTGCCACGGCTTGGCGCACCAGATACGCAGCTCTCTTTCCTGCACGTTACCGATTTCGCTCAGGCGGTAGGTCAGTGGTTAAGCGCCGAAACTGTACAAACGCAAACGTATGAATTATGTGATGGTGTCGCCGGTGGCTATGACTGGCAGCGAGTGCAACAACTGGCCGCAGCCGCCCGTCAAGGAGCTGTACGGATGGTCGGCGTTCCTCTGCCGTTGCTCACCTGCCTTGCGGATATCAGTACCGCGTTAAGTCGCCTGGCAGGTAAAGAACCCATGCTAACCCGCTCGAAATTGGGTGAATTAACCCATATCGACTGGTCGGCAAGTAATAACCGTATTTCTGAAGATATTAATTGGTTTCCCGGGATTAGCCTGGAACACGCATTACGCAACGGGCTATTTTGATTGTCTTGTTAAAAGGTGTGTTAACGTTTCTATGGTAAATCGTGAAATAGTAATGGATTACATCCTTTCCTGTTTACAGGATTTGGTCGAAAACGGTGTGGAAATTAAGCCTGACAGCGATCTCGTCAACGATCTCGGCCTGGAGTCGATTAAAGTGATGGATCTCTTAATGATGCTGGAAGACAGATTTGATATTTCCATTCCTATTAATATTCTGCTGGATGTCAAAACTCCTGTGCAATTAATGGAAACACTACTTCCATGGCTGGAGAACAAATAATGGGACTATACGATAAATATGCGCGTCTTGCGGGCGAGCGCCTGCAATTTAGCGATAACGGGTTAACGCCGTTTGGCACCTGTATTGATGAAGTGTATTCCGCCACCGAAGGCTGTATCGGTAATAAAAAAGTGATCCTGGCCGGGACCAATAATTATCTCGGTTTAACCTTCAATCATGATGCCATCGCCGATGGTCAGGCAGCGTTAGCGACACAAGGCACCGGCACCACCGGTTCACGTATGGCTAATGGCAGTTATGCGCCGCATCTGGCCTTAGAGAAAGAGATTGCTGAGTTTTTCAATCGTCCTACTGCTATCGTTTTTTCAACCGGTTATACCGCTAATTTAGGCGTCATCAGCGCACTTGCCGACCATAACGCCGTGGTGTTGTTGGATGCCGACAGCCACGCCAGTATTTATGACGCCTGTTCTCTCGGCGGCGCGGAGATTATTCGTTTCCGCCATAATGACGCCAACGATCTGGAACGCCGCATGGTTCGCCTCGGTGAACGGGCGAAAGAGGCGATTATCATCATTGAGGGCATCTATAGTATGCTCGGTGACGTTGCGCCGCTGGCAGAAATTGTTGATATCAAACGTCGTCTCGGCGGATATTTAATTGTCGATGAAGCTCACTCGTTTGGCGTGTTAGGCGCAACGGGGCGCGGGCTGGTTGAAGCCGTTGGCGTTGAAGATGATGTGGATATTATCGTTGGCACCTTCAGTAAAAGCCTGGCTTCTATTGGTGGTTTTGCCGTGGGTTCGGAAGCGATGGAAGTGCTGCGCTACGGCAGCCGTCCGTATATTTTTACCGCCTCCCCTTCTCCTTCCTGCATTGCAACCGTGCGCTCATCGTTAAGAACCATTGCCACTCAACCAGAGTTGCGGCAAAAACTGATGGATAATGCCAACCATCTGTATGACGGGCTGCAAAAATTGGGTTACGAATTAAGCTCACATATTAGTCCGGTAGTGCCGGTAATAATCGGTTCGAAAGAGGAAGGTTTACGCATCTGGCGTGAGCTTATTTCGCTGGGCGTGTATGTGAACCTTATCCTACCACCTGCCGCGCCAGCGGGCATGACGCTACTGCGCTGTAGCGTTAACGCAGCCCACAGTCGCGAGCAAATTGATGCCATCATTCAGGCATTCGCTACCCTGAAGCAATAATATTGCCCCGCCATGGTGTTAAACGTCATGGCGGGTTTAATTTTGCCTATCAAATAGATACACCAGAATCAACGCCACCAGTACAAATGCTATAGGTAAACCGAGTGCAGTAACGGGCGCACTCAGCGCAAATAACAATCCCAGATTGACCATGATTTGGTAGCTTATCCAGGTAAGTAAGCCAACGATGACGCCCACAGCAAGACGGCTGCCCATCCCCGGCGAGCGCGGGGCGCTAAAGGTAAAAGGCACTGCCAGTAAAATCATCGCCAGCGTTAAAATCGGATTCCCCAGCTTTTCCCATAATGCCAGGCGATACTCACTGCTCGGTTGTCCAGTTTCCTGCAAGTAATTGATGTAATGGTTGAGCTGACGAACGGAAAAGCTATTGCCCGGCATCGACAGTTCTTCAAGATTCATACTGGTGAATGTCGATTTCCAGGCAAGATTATCTAATGTTTCCAACGTTTCTTTGCCGTTCAGCCATTTTTTATGATTCACACCATGCAGGATCCACGTTTTATCGTCTTCAATAGTGGCACTGCGCGCGTAAATGTAGGATTCGAGCGAGAGATCGTCACGGTAATGAAAAATCTCCACCCCCACCGGCTGGCCCTGTTCGTTTAGCGATTTCACCGTCACAAATTCATTGCCGTGTCTGGCCCACAGCATATTGCCAGTAATGTCATCGTCTTCCCCTAACGCGGTGGCGGTCGATTTGAGTTGCAGCGCCTGTTGCTGCAATGGCGACGCTACCCACTCATCAATCGCGCCTAACGAGACAGCCCACAGAATACCAGCGACCAAAACCACCATCGCAATACGAAAAATGGAAAAACCTGTGGTGCGAATGGCGGTAAGTTCACTGTTCTTCGACATCTGCCCAAGACCAACAATCCCGCCTAATAAGGCGATAAACGGTCCAAGATCGATGAGCGTACGCGGCAAGGTCATCAACACTACCATCATCGCCTGGGTCCAGCGATAACCGCCGGGACTGACATCATCCAGTTCGTTAATCAGGTTAAACGTAGTGAAAAGTGGAAGCAGTAATCCAGCCGCAGCCGTAAACCCGAGAAACACGTGACGTATCAAATAGCGACTAAAAATATTCATCGGAAGTATTTCTGCAACAAAGAGAAGTCGCGGGCGATGAGCAGCAGCAAGCCGATCAACATCACGCCGGGTATCAACCACAATCCTGGAATAAGAGGGATCGCGCCGTTAGCCACCAGCGTACGGCAAACATCGCCGCCATAAAAAATAGCAATAAACAGCAACGTCAGTGGCAGTAACGTAGAAAATCGCCCCTGGCGCGGTTTTACCCGACTTAAAGAGATGGCTAACAGAGCCATCAATAACGCAGTCAGTCCACGGCTTTGTCGCCATTGCAGTTCGGCATGATCGGCAGGAAAGACTGAGCGCGCCAGTTCCGCGACCGATTTCGCTTTGCGTTTGACGTTGGGGCTTTGATCCAGCGGATTCAGATGTAATTGCAGATTACGGTAGATCTGTTCGTTGTCGTCACGGCCCTGATGATCGAGAAGATAAGCGGTCCCGTTATGCAACATAACGGTAGGTTTCTCGGGTGATGAGTCAACCACATCAACCGAACGGGCGCGGAAAATGCGGGTTCGATTGGCGGTAGAGGTGTAAATCAGCGCGTCAGTCAGGCGATTATTGTCTTGATCCACCGTCTGCGAAAGGATCATTCGCCCGTTATCGTTAGTATTAAATTTCTTTGCCCGCAATTGGCGAACATCCAGCTCCGACTGCGACTGTTGCTCCAGTTGATAAATCTGCGCATAAGCCCAGGGACGGCCATACATCGACAGAAGGGTGACAAAAATACTTAACGGTATCGCCAGATAAAGAACGGCTTTGTACAAACGTGTCGGACTGGCGCCCGCCGCAGAGATAGCGGTAATTTCCGAGTCGGTATACATCTGCCCAAGCGTCACGCCAACCGACACATACAGGCCAACAGGTAACAACATCTCCAGTGCAATCAGCACCTTGTAGAAAACGATATCCAGCACAACATCAAGAGCTAACGTCCCATTTGCCGCTTCAGTCAGATAACGCTGTGCGGAGTAGCTGGCGAAAATAAAGATCAGAAAACCGACGATAATCAGCACCAGACGGCGCGTACCACGCATGATGTAGTGTTCAACCAGCTTCATCTCACTAACGCCTTCAATCCTTTGAGTTTTTTATTCATTGATCAGCTTCTGCGCCAGCGCAATAACATGATCAACCTCTTCTGGCGTCAGGCTGCCATCCTTCGTCCACTGAATTTGCCCGTATTTATTCAGCACCAGAATGGTTGAACTCTGTTCCGGCAGTTGCCAGGCAGCGCGCCCCAGACCGCTGCCGTCGATTACGAATTGCGCCCACGGATAGCGACGTTTATTTTTTTCAATTTTACCAGTCACAAAATAGCCGGCGCCGAAGATGGCATCATCGGTGTTCACAATGGTGGTGGGCTGAAAACGCTCCTGAGGAAAGTTTGCTGCTTCTACTGCTTTGATTAACAGTGAGTTCTTCTTCTTCGCTGACTTTCGCCCGGCGATATACTGAATAATGCGGACTTTTCCCTTCAGTTGCGTGCTGTTCCACTTTTGATAGTAAACCTCGTCATTTTTGAGCAGTAATTCGCCACCATCCTGAATATAAACAGGTGTAACCGGTTTTCCGATGACGAAATTGTGCGCAGTAGCACCGAACGGGAAGAGTAAAAATATCAGCGCAGTAAGCAGACGAGAGGGCATCATTACTCCGGTTATAGCGGAAAACGCGAAATCAGCAGTTCTAAGCGCTGACGAATATCGCTGTCGAGTGCCACCGGCGCATCATACGATTGGCGATTTTCCAAATCATCCGCCACCATGTCGTCGTGCTTATCCCCCATCAGGCCATTAATGGCCGCCAGGAAGCGGGAAATCTGTAACGCCTCTGTATTTTCGGGATCAATCGATCTTAGAGTGTCGTAATAAGAAACCTGCTGACTGATGATTTTTCGCACATCATGAAATTCCCTGCCGGTCAGTTGCGGTTTAGCAATAATCGCTTTCAGGATGTGCATTTGCTTCTGGCGATAAGCGATAAAACCGTTAACGCTTTCTAACTGGCTATGGCGTAATGAATAGTTCACTAATGACCAGACCGGCGAGCTTAAATAAATCCGTAACAGGTTGCCGTAATACGACACAATATTTTTCTTACCGTTGCGGAATCCGTCCTGAAAACGCCCCAGAAAAACGGTCGTTTTGCCAAATAAAAAACCAGCCTGATGCTTCTTTAAATACAGCCGTTGCGCAAAACGCAAATGCTTATAGCGAGCACGCATGTATTTATACTGTTTGCGTTCTTCGTCGGTAAGAGAGTCACCTTTAGCTTGCTTCAGGGTCAGGTTGAGTAACGCCTTGCGATTGACTCCGTCCAACCAGAATCTCAGGCATAATGCATAATTATCATGAATAATTTCCGATGAACAACGTAGTGCGATCGTTGGCGGTAAGCTAACTTGAACGTCAACAACATCATCTTCTTCGACCGCGACAAATAAACGCTCACTGACCTCAAGTGGAAAATATTTTTTCATCATTGGGATTTTTCTCCCACTACGTTATAGGCCAATAAATGGCGTTGAAAGAACGCCTTTAATGTCGGAATTAACGAGAGCACCACATCCAGACATTGCCCACCGAAGTAAGCAAATGCTGCCCCCAGCACGCCAAACATATGGCAGAACATAAACAGCAACACGATATAGCCGATAGAGGCGATGGTTTGCGCCACAAGAAAGGCACGCTGTTTCCCCGCCATTAGTAATAATGACTCCTGCGGGAAGCCCAGCATCGAAATAACAATCGCGCCAAGCATCACCTGGATCAGGTCATACGCTTCGAGATACTTAACACCAAACACCAGTGAAATAAGTGGCTTGCCAACGATTAATACGACCAGCGCCACCAGAATGCCAATCCCGCCAGCCAGCAATCCAGACTTCACGCCAAGAAGCCACGGTCTGGTGGTTCGTGGATCTAAGCGCATGACTTCAGGGTAAAAACTCTTACCCAACAAACTGGCAGGCGTCCCGGCGGCATCGAAGAATGTCATGGCGATTTTAAATAACCCGGCAGCAGCTGGCCCTAATACGATCCCCACCAGCACCGTGCTACATGAATTACGTGCCGACCAAATGGAATGGGCAATGTTGGTTGACCAGACAAAACTCCACGCGCCTTTGATGTGCCGGGCAGACTCAAACAGATTCAATTTGAAGGCGTTATGGATATTTCTGCGGTGTAATTCGCGCGCAGCAAACCACCAGTACATGGTGCCGCCAACCAGATTCGATGCGTACCAGGCGATAACAAATCCGGCAAAGCCAAGGTTAAAATACCAGGCGATTACGCTGCCCGCTGCACGCAGAAAAGGTTTCGTCGCCTGCTGTACAGCAATTAAGTCGAAGCGATCAACCGCACGCAAAATGCCGGTCGGCGTGGAGGAAGCCATTGAAGGAATGAGCGTGCAATAGAGCGCCGCCAGCCAAAAGCTTTGGTCATCCAGACCTAATGAATGGGAAAGGAATGGCAGTAAGGCAATGCCGCCGACAATCGCCACCGCGCCGCTGACGATATCCAGTGAGAAGGAAAATGAGACGACATTGCGGAATTGCTGGGGATTATTGTTGGTTAATGCAGGCGTTCCATATTGCACCACCAACTGCCATGTCTGAAACTTAATAAAATCACTAATCGACTTGGCATAAGACTGTATGACGACAAGCACGCCAAACATCGCTGGCGTCATCCCTTTACCGGCGCACGAAAGCGCCAGTAAGCCCAGCAAGGCGCTCACGACATTGCTGGAACCTAACCAGGCACTGTTACGAATAATGGTGCGAAAGGCTCCATCTGCAAACCAATGTTTGATGTTAAAACCTGCCAATTCAGCCTGACCTTATCGTTGAAAAATTAAAAATATCCCGTCAGCCTTAAGTCAAGCTTCGGCGATCAGAAACGATGGCAACCAGAGAAACCGCTTTCTGTGCCTGTTCCAGCACTTCGCTGTAGGGCGCTCTGGAATCAATCTCTAAAATTTTTGTGCCGTTATAGCCAATCTTCGACATGACGCCGATTTTGTCCTGCAACTCGGCATAGTCATGGTCAGGCTTGCGGGAGATGGCAGTATCAATATCAATCCCCAAACGAATGATTAATTCAGGGCGATACTGCGCCATTTGTTGGTATAACTGTCGCTCGCGCTGCGCCAGAAATTGGTTGATTTTCCCGGTTGCACGTTCGACGCCAATCCCCGGTCCGTCATAATAAAAGCCGGAAATTTCCGCCTGCGGAAAGCGATCGCTGACCACCAGAACACCGCTTTGCGCCAGTCGCTGGACCTTACGCAGATTCGCCATTCGCCGCAGTGAAAAGCAGTACATAATCACCGCCGCCCAGAGCGCCGGAGAGCGAGTTTTCATGCTTTGGGTTTTCGAGGATTTTGCCGCCAGTCGCCGCTCCAGCCAGACACCAACCAACGGCAATCGTTTGATTTTGTCGCCGTCTTCGCCGGAGAGCAGCCCCAGATATCGCCGCTCGGTTTGCCAGTGCTGTTGTAATGATTTCACCAGATCGGTGGTTAGCGTGGATTTACCGGTGCCATCACACCCGACCACAGCAATTAGCCCCGGAATGTAGCTGGGCTGCGGTGCAGTGGTGCTGTTAACAGCTTGCGTTTGTAGTGCATCCATTCTTTAAATCATCCCCTATCCATTTTGGTGATCAGGAAAGTGCGGCGTGAATTGCGCGTAGTGACGCTTGCAGGATTTCATCGGCTGGTTGCCGACCATCCAGTTCAAGGATCCTGGCGCCGTTGAACGTCAGTTGCGGCGTAACGGCGATTTTTTCCTGTAACGCCACCAGTTGATGGTCAGGTTTACGTGAAAACGCGGTTTGTTCATCAATGCCAAGACGAATCAACAATACGGGCAAATAAGACGCCATCCATTGGTACAGCTTCATCTCGCGCTGCCTTAACATTTTTACCCAACCATTACCGCCTTTAGTTTTAGCCAGTTGCGGGCCATCAAAACGAAAGCCAGGGACTTCAACCTGTGGGTAGCGGTCGGTAATCAACAATAAACCGTGCTGGCTTTTTCTCAGCATTTTGTGAAACTTGTACGCCCGCCAGCAGGAAAGCAAATAGATAACCAGCGCGGTAATATTGCCGGGCGGCGTTGAGGGCTTTTCATGCACATGAGCTGCCTTACCCCGCAGATAACGCCCAAAAGGGGCGCCAATTATAGGGAGCTGTGAAATCCATTCGCCAATTCGCCCGGAAGATTGCCCAAGATAAATTTGTTCTGTTGGCATTATTGCTGCCAGTTCATTCACCAGGCTTGCCGTGAGGGTCGATTTACCTGAACCATCACATCCCACAATGGCAATAACACGCACTGGTATGGAATTAATTATTGACATATTACGTTGATTCACGAAAAACCCGGCAGCAAATAATGTATTGAATATTACGTGGTCCGTGCTCAGAATATCCGTTCAACCTTATTGTGACAATGGTTAATTGTGGTATTGACCTGAATTACGCTTTCATAAAAACATATTAACCAGATAAATATTTTGGATGGATATTTAAATTTAAGGATATATTCATGCAGTCAATAACACCTCCATTAATAGCCGTTATTGGTAGTGATGGTTCAGGCAAGTCAACGGTGTGTGAACATCTCATTACCGTTGTCGAAAAATATGGTGCCGCAGAAAGAGTTCATCTCGGAAAACAAGCCGGAAATGTCGGTCGTGCAGTGGTAAAACTGCCCTTAATGGGAAAATCGCTTAATAAAACTATTGAACGCAATAAAGTAAAAACAGCGAAAAAATTACCGGGGCCAGTTCCGGCGTTGGTGATTACAGCGTTCGTCGCCCGTCGCTTGCTACGCTTTCGTCATATGCTTGCCTGTCGTCGTCGCGGGTTAATTGTTTTAACCGACCGTTATCCGCAGGACCAAATTCCTGGCGCTTATGATGGCACGGTGTTCCCGCCTAACGTTGAAGGTGGTCGTTTTGTCTCATGGCTGGCAAGTCAGGAACGTAAAGCATTTCACTGGATGGCGAGCCATAAGCCTGATCTGGTCATCAAACTCAATGTCTCTCTGGACGTGGCCTGCGCGCGTAAGCCTGACCACAAAAGGGAATCGCTGGAAAGGAAGATTGCCATAACGCCACAGTTAACCTTTGGCGGTGCGCAACTGGTTGATATCGATGCCAATCAGCCACTGGAACAAGTGCTGGTTGATGCAGAAAAAGCGATTACGGATTTTATGACGGCGCGAGGTTATCGCTAGTCAGAAGTGATAATGCCCGATCGCAGGACCGGGCATTATCAGGAAGGTTAAATAAGCTGCAATGCAATCCAGTACAGACTACCAGACAGAAAAATCGCCGCCGGTAAGGTAAACACCCACGCCATCAGGATACTGGTTACCGTTTTACGCTGTAACCCACCGCCATCCACCACCATCGTCCCCGCCACCGCAGAAGAGAGTACGTGAGTTGTGGAAACAGGCATACCGATGTAGCTGGCAAGACCAATTGATACCGCCGCCGTCATCTGCGCCGCCATCCCTTGCGCATAAGTCATGCCGCGCTTACCAATTTTCTCACCGATGGTCATCGCTACACGACGCCAGCCAATCATGGTGCCAATACCGAGCGCTAAAGCCACCGCCATGATTATCCACACTGGAGCATATTCAATGGTGCTTAACATATCGCTGCGCAGTTTTTTCAGCAGGTTCTGGTCCTCTTTGCTGACGCCAGGCAGTTTCGCCAGCTTCGCAGAGGTATCAGAGATACAAAGCATAATCCGGCGTAGCTGACTGCGTTGACTCACGTTTAACGGTTCGTAGCTTTCCATATTGCCCGGCAGCATCGTTTTAACACGCGCAATCGCATCAAAGGTATTTGCCGGATGACAATGGAACTCCGTCACTTGCGTACCATCAATCGATGCCGCAGGCAATGGAGGTTCCATCGCAATCAACTTTTGCGGCAGTTCAGGATGCTGTAGCAGATAGTGTTCGAAGTTGGTGACAGCATCGCGGGTACGTGTAATTTCATAGCCAGACGCGTTCATATTGACGACGAAACCAGCAGGGGCAATCCCCACCAGTACCAGCATCACCAGGCCGATCCCTTTCTGTCCGTCGTTCGCACCATGTGAAAACGCCACACCCGCCGCGGAAACAATCAGCGCAATACGCGTCCAGAATGGCGGCTTACGTTTGCCTTTTTTCTTTTTGCGATCTTCAGGAATACGGTGAATACGGTCACGCTTTTTCGTCCCGCTCCAGAAACGGCGCAGCAGGAAAATCAGCCCTCCTGCAATGACAAGACCAACGATAGGGGAGACAATCAGCGAGGAGAAAATCTTGGTCACTTCACGCAGGTTTAACGCATCCATCACCGATGAACCGGTTAACAGCGCATTGGTTAAACCGATGCCGATAATCGCGCCAATCAAAGTGTGCGAACTGGAGGCTGGTAAACCAAAGAACCACGTTCCCAGGTTCCAGATAATCGCCGCCAGCAGCATGGAAAAGACCATCGCCAGACCGTGAGTTGACCCCATATTCAGCAACAAATCGGTTGGCAACATATGGACGATGGCATAAGCGACACTGAGTCCGCCTAATAACACGCCAAAAAAGTTAAAAAATGCCGCCATCACTACGGCAAGCTGTGGCTGCATGGCACGAGTATAAATAACGGTTGCTACCGCATTCGCCGTGTCATGAAAACCATTGATTGCTTCATAGAACAACACAAATGCCAGAGCAAGTAATAACAAAAGCCCCGTGTATACATCAAGGCCAACAAATAAATTTAGCATATATTAGATTACGCCATTTTGAATTTACGAACGGACGCATTATCAGTGACTTTAACAGCGTGGGCAAAGTGAAATATCATCTTTTAGCGATAAAAAGAGTGATATTGCTTTAGTATCAGATAATAAGTTGTCATTCAAAATTTTAAGAAATAATTAATGGCGAATCATTTCAATCATTAATACATTCACATTGTGAATTTATTAACTTTATGTATTACAATATTCAATATTTCGAGTGTTCTATGAACGATTTTCCGTGCTGATTATTTTTGATAATCAGCACGGGTTCGCGAAAAAGTCTATTACTCTTTCAGCACAATTAAAGGTTCAATATCACTCTCTTTTTTGATGACCAGTGATTCATCGCCGCGCAAACAAGTTCCACCGTAGTTGCCGCCCACGGTGAAGGTACATACCTGAATGTATTTACCGTCCACTTTTGGCAGACACCACAGTTGCTGGTAGATATTTTTCTGCTCGGCAAATTTACCACTGGTTTGGTCGAGCACCTCTTCATGATGGCTGACCAGGTCGATATTGCTACCACAGCGCCCGGCAATCGGTTTCACTGCGTAACCGGTTTTCACCAGTTCATCATTAACAGTGAAATCGGTATCCAGCAGATAACGATGATGCGGGAACAGCGACCAGAGAATTGGCAGAATCGCTTTGTTGCCAGGGATCACCGTCCAAAGCGGTTCAAAGACCAGCACTTCCGGGCGTAGCAGAACGTCGATCAGGCGCACTTCATTTTGCGGGTGACCAGTGCGAATCGGGACCGCAGCAAATTCACGGTCACTGACTTCACGAATCTGATCAAACGCCGTTTCCCACGCCCAGGTCTTCCACACGCAGTTAACCAGTCGCCCTTCCCCATCAATCAGTTGCCCGGCAGCATCCCAGCCCAGTTCATCTAACCCGCGCAAGATATGCGTTTCAAAACCTGCCTGTTGCAGCGCCTGCTCCATAAACTGAGCGTGATAGTTCTCCTCAATATCTTTGTCCTGCATGATATGGACAAACGGACGAGCACGACTGTGTTTCCACGCGCCAGCCAGTTCGTTAATCAGCCCTTCCGCCGGATTGAAGCCGTTACCTTTATAGCCCTGCTCCGCCCAACGTTCGAGGATTAAGCCTGCTTCAGTATGACAGGAGGCGGAATCGGCGTTGTATTCGTAGACCTTCAGGCCACGTTCATCCATACAGAAATCCATACGACCGGTGATCATATGGTGGCGACGGCGCTGCCAGGAGAGGCGCAAACGCGGCCAGAGAATTTTCGGAATGTCGAACAGCGCCAGCAGGTTGTCATCTTTCAGCACTTTATCGGTGGCGTGGAGATACATCAGGTGCAGCTCGTTGGTGGCTTTAACCAGTTCCTGTTCAGCGCTCTCCGTAATGGTGTAGTAATGATACGGATCCTGATTGATCACCTGACCGTTCGCCTGCACGTAGGCGTTTTGCAGCGGATCTTTTTCATCCAGCCATTTACCGTCAAACTGGCCTTTGTTTTCCAGTCGTGCTCCGCTGATCTTCAACAAATCGCCTGCAATTTCCGGCTGTGGCAAGCTGTATTCGGTATCTTCCGTCTGGATCATCCAGCCCAGAATGGTGGTGTCATCGAAAGTGTCTTTGAGGGTATAGCAGCCGTTTTCTACCACCATTTCCAGCTCGCGCGTCCACTGTTGCCCTTGTGGCAACGGGGAATGAATCACGTTCTGTTCCGCAATACGGACTTTGTTGCCGTGCAATTGCGTAATGATAGCGACATGGCCGGTGTCTTTAAATTCACCACCTTTATCCCAGATAAGAAGCGCACCCGCAACCGGTGCACGCGGCGAGCCGTTAGGAAATGCCTGCAATGGCAGAATATTGTCATTAACCACTTCACGCAGGAAGCGCAGCGAGAAAATCTCCCACGCCATGCCCACGTCAGTGAAGACCACGCCGTAGTTCAGAAAGAGAAAACGGCGAGCAAATTCAACGCATTGCCATTTGTGGCCCATATATTCGTCGTCGATATAGCTACGAAATACGGCATCATCTCCGTATTCCTGCGGATCGAGAGAACTGTAATCTGAAGAGTAGATTGCTACCCCACCGGGGGCGTAGCCCAATAACGTCCCGAACGGGGCATCCTGGCTGGTCGTTCCTTTGCTCATCACTTTACCTTTAACAATACAACCTAAGCAGTTGGCGTAATTGTTGTGCTCTGATTACCTGCTCAGGGACATTAACCGGACAGAGGTTAGACTTATCATACACCTCAACGCAGCGGCTGGCGCAAAGGGTTAAAAAATTCACATTCTGTATAGCAAGTGACCTGCTACACTGCTTCAACACTACCACTCAGAAGGCAACTCACTATGACAGACAATACTTATCAGCCCGCGAAAGTCTGGACGTGGGATAAATCCGCTGGCGGCGCGTTCGCCAATATCAATCGCCCGGTTTCTGGTCCGACGCATGAGAAAACGCTGCCCGTTGGCAAGCACCCGTTGCAACTTTATTCACTAGGAACGCCGAACGGTCAGAAAGTCACGATTATGCTTGAGGAGCTGCTGGCGCTGGGCGTTACCGGTGCAGAGTACGACGCCTGGCTAATTCGTATTGGCGATGGCGATCAATTCTCCAGCGGTTTTGTGGAAGTGAACCCGAACTCGAAAATTCCAGCTCTGCGCGATCATACACATAACCCGCCGATCCGCGTTTTTGAGTCAGGATCGATTCTGCTTTATCTGGCCGAAAAATTTGGCTATTTCCTGCCGCAGGATCTGGCGAAGCGAACTGAAACGCTGAACTGGTTGTTCTGGTTACAGGGCGCGGCGCCATTCCTCGGCGGTGGTTTTGGTCACTTTTACCATTACGCGCCAGTGAAAATTGAGTACGTCATTAACCGCTTTACCATGGAAGCCAAGCGTCTGCTCGACGTGCTGGATAAGCAACTGGCGCAGCATAAGTTTGTTGCGGGCGATGAGTACACCATTGCTGATATGGCAATCTGGCCGTGGTTTGGCAACGTGGTGTTAGGCAGCGTGTATGATGCCGCAGAGTTTCTTGATGCGGGTAGTTATAAGCACGTGCAACGCTGGGCGAAAGAAGTGGGCGAACGTCCGGCAGTGAAGCGTGGGCGTATTGTTAACCGCACCAACGGGCCGCTGAACGAGCAGTTGCATGAGCGCCATGACGCCAGTGATTTCGAGACAAATACGGAAGATAAGCGTCAGGGGTAAGGGTTGGTGCATATCGCAGCAAGCCATCCAGGCTGGATAAGGCGTTCACGCCGCATCCGGTAATCAAGCACAATGCCTGATGCGACGCTGCCGCGTCTTATCAGGCCTACGAAAGCTACCCATCACGCGCTGGTAATGTCGTAATCCATTTGGCGCAGTGCGTCTAATGTGGCTTTGGCTTCATCTTCGTCGATGATGCTCATGGCAAATCCGACGTGCACCAGCACCCATTGGCCCAGCAGATCGGCAGGGTTACCTTCGCAAATCAGCGCGATATTCACGTCGCGCTTGATACCACATACTTCAACCTGCGCAAGTTGGTGAATATCTTCACCGACAGCCAGCACCTGGCCTGGAACGCCAATACACATTGTTAACTCCGGTTATTCAACTTCAATACTTTTGACGATCAGCGAATCGCCGGTATCGATACGCAGCCGCTCGCTGTGACAGAGCGGGCATTGCGTATCGTGCTGATGAATCTCCACCACCTGGCTACAATCCCAGCACCAGGCCTGGGCGGGTTTATAGACGATATGTAAATCGCACCCTTGCGCCACCGTTCCCTGGCAGACGATTTCAAAACTAAAACGGACGGCGCTCTCCTCAACGCAGGAGAGCGCGCCAATTTCCAGCCACACGGCGGTGACTCGCTTAACATCGTGCTGCTCCGCCTGCTGTTGGATAATTTCAACGGCGCTCTGGCAAAGCGACAACTCATGCATTTTCGCCACTCCTGCGGCCAAACAGCAGGGCGCGACGCCCTGCATGTGGCACATCCGGATTGGTGACCGGCAGCGAAAGGATCATTCGCGCGCAGTCATCCGTCAGGCGTTGGCCCTCTTCAATCGACATGCTGTGCGAAAGCGGTGACATCAGCGAGCAGGAGAGGTATTGCGAAACACCGTCCAGTTCGCCAACGGTAAAGGTCATGGTGCCGTACGGCAGTTGCAGACCGATTTTTTCACTCACTTTGCGCAGCGGCCAGAGTTGATCCGGGCCGGGGAAGATAACTGCACTCAGCATCCACGGGGTGATTACACACCCCGTCCACTGACCTTCGAACAGCGTAAAGTCGGAAACATACACCGGCATTGAAGGATGCAGAAAAGAGAGATCGTGCATCGAACGCCGGGCAATTTCTTCAAACGCTGCCTGTACTTGCGCCTTCGGGGAGGTCTGGAAACCTGCTATCTCCTCAGTCATGAGCTACCTCCCGTGGGATGGCTTCCACGCCTGATTCGCGCAGCGCAGCCAGAACCTGCTCAAGCGCAGGTTCAATCATTGCTTCAACCGTCGGCGTTAAGCCGATGTGAGGCTCCAGCGATTCCGGGATCACGCCGACCAGAGTCAGCTTTTTCGGAAACTCACCGGTGAAGCGCAGGGCCGACAAGACGTCGGCCAGGCCAAGCTGATGCGGAGAGATTTTGTTGGTAAACAACGCCGGAACTTCTTCATCCCGTAGGATCATCATCGTTCCCGGCGCGTTCTTTTTCGACACAATGGCATCGGCGATAATCAGATGATCGCGATTTGCCATGTCGCCAAGCAGCTCCATTCCCGCCGTGCCGCCATCAAGGATTTCAACATAATCCGGCAGAATGTATCGTTGCTCTAACGCTTCGACAATCCGCACACCGATGGCTTCATCGGTCAGCAAAATATTGCCGACCCCTAAGACTAAAATACGCATTACAGAACCTTCACTGAAACCACTTCGTTGCCGTCAGCATCCACTACGTGTACCGCACAGGCCATGCACGGGTCGAAGGAGTGAATGGTACGCACCACTTCCAGCGGTTTATTCGGATCGGCAACCGGCGTGCCCACCAGCGACTGCTCGTAAGGACCGACGTCATCATTGAAGTTACGCGGGCCGGAGTTCCAGGTTGACGGAACGACCGCCTGGTAGTTGCTGATAATACCATCTTTAATAACCATCCAGTGGGAGAGCATACCGCGCGGCGCTTCGAGGAAGCCAACGCCTTTGAACTCGCCCGTTGCTGGAATGTTCGGCTTCACAAAGGTGGTATGATCGCCTTTGCCGATATTGGTGATCAGTGCACTGTATTGATTTTGCAGGATATCCTGCAATTCGCAGCAGTGAACGGTACGACCAATAATACGGCCCAGCGTGGAGTGAAGTTGTGCCACTTCCAGCGTGTTGCCAGTCAGTTTCTGATAAATCGCAACGATTTCATTCAGTTTGTTCTGAGTAGATTCGCGACCAGCAGCCAGTTTCACCAACATATTAGCCAGCGGCCCCACTTCTACCGTTTTACCGTAGAAAGTCGGCGATTTCACCCAGGAGTATTTACCGTCGTCAGACCAACCGTCGTAAGCCGGAATGGTCGTACCTTCCCACGGTGCCTGCGGCGCTTCGTCTTTATACCAGGAGTGCTTCGCGCTTTCCTGAATCCCTTTGATCAGGTATTCATCGGAATGGGAAGTGATTGGACGATATGAGGACAGATCCGCATTCTCAATGTAGCCGCCCGGGAACAGGAAGCTGCCGTTTTTGCTGTCGGTCGGGAATTCCGGCACGCTCAGGTAGTTCACTGCACCTTTGCCGCGAGTCAGCCATTCCGGGTAGAACGCGGCGATAACCGCAGTATCAACCTTGTAAACCTGCTCAACAAAGTCGCTCAGTTTGTCGATGAAGGACTTGATGTACATCAGGCGTTCGAGGTTCAGTACGCCCAGACCGTCAAGGTTGATCGGGTTCGCAACGCCGCCTACCGCCAGGTTCTGAATGTGCGGCGTTTTACCGCCCAGCAGCGCCACGACGCGGTTAGCGTCACGCTGGCACTCCAGCGCCTGCAGGTAGTGCGCAACCGCAATCAGGTTCACTTCCGGCGGCAGTTTCATCGCCGGGTGACCCCAGTAGCCATTGGCAAAAATACCCAACTGACCGCTGGCAACCAGATCTTTGATCTTATTCTGAACTTTGGTGAACTCTTCCGGACTGTTCAGGTGCCAGGTCGAAACGCCTTTCAGCATTTCGGAGGCTTTGGTTGGATCCGCTTGCAGTGCAGAAGTGATATCCACCCAGTCCAGCGCCGAAAGCTGATAGAAATGAACGATATGGTCATGCGTGGTGTGCGCAGCCAGAATAATGTTACGAATGTACTGGGCGTTTACCGGAACGTCGATATTCAGCGCGCTCTCTGCCGCACGGACGGAAGACAGCGCGTGAGTGGTGGTACATACACCACAGATACGTTGCACAATCATCCATGCATCGCGCGGATCGCGGTTTTTCACGATCTCTTCCATGCCGCGCCACATGGTACCGGAAGCCCATGCTTTCGAAACGACGCCATTTTCGATTTCGCAATCGATGCGTAAATGCCCTTCAATTCGGGTTACCGGATCAATAGTAATTCTCTGGCTCATGCTTTGCTCGCCTCATGACGATTATGATCGTTTTGTTTTAAAGGAGGAAGTATCGGCAGTAGACGAATGAGTACGATGTAAGCGCAAATCTCAATAGCCACAAAACCAATAGAAATCAACAGTTCTTCCCAGGTCGGGAAGTAGGCGTAACCGCCGCCCGGGTTGAATGCCACCAGCGAATAGGTCAGACGCCAGGTTGCACAACCTAACAGTGCGCTCAGTGCTGACAGGAACAGCATGCGGGAATCATTACGCAGTTTCGCCACACGCAGAACAACCAGCGGGAAGAGCATCAGCAGGACTTCAATCCAGAACATGACGGAGTAGAAGTCACCGGCAAACGCTAACGACAGCTTGTCGCGATAGATAAGTTCGCCAAAGCGCAGCACGATGAAAATCGCCAGCAGCACGCTGATGGTATTCGTCAGCTTGACGAACAGGCTCTTTTCATCCGGACCATTGCCACGTAGACCCGCCTGCACCAGCGAACCTTCAAAGATGACAATCGAGAAGCCCATGATGAACGCCGTCAACAACGAGAACAGCGGCAACATTTCATAGCTCTGCCACAGCGGATGCACTTTGTAGCCCGCTGAGATCATCAGCGACCCCATTGAAGACTGGTGCATGGTCGGCAACAGCGCGCCGAGGGCGATGATGAAGAACATCACCTTGTTCAGACGTTTGAGCGAAACCTTCCAGCCCAGGCGTTCAAACAGTGCCGGAGCAAACTCCAGTGCCATCACGCCGATGTAGATGGTCATACAGACCGCCGTCTCGAACAGTACCGAGTTCACGTTGAAGTGACCCGGAATGTAGAAGTACGGCAGGTTCCAGTAACGACCAACGTCGATGGTGATCGACAACCCCCCCAGTGAGTAACCGAACAGACTCGCCAACAGCGCCGGACGCACCAGCGGATGGTATTGCCCACGGTTAAAGACGTACACCGCCCACGCCAGCGCCCAGCCGCCACAGGCGAAGCCGGTGCCGATCAACAGGTCAAACGCGATCCACACGCCCCACGGGAAACCGCCGTTCAGGTCGGAGACAGAACCCAGACCGAACACCAGACGTTTCACAATCAGGAGCATACAGATGACTATTAACGGTCCAAAAATCATGACCGGTTTACTGATGATTTTGCCGCCCAGCGGTTGTGGATCATGACTCATGATCGTCTCCTCCGTCGTGATGGTCGTTTTTGGTGTTGCGACGAACCAGCACGGTTAAGCCCGCCAGCACAGCCAGTGGTAGCATCATGCCTTTATACAGGGTGTGTTGAATATTTTCTGAACGCGCGCCAGTTGAAAGATCGTCCAGCTTCGGCAAGTCGAGATTTTCATAAGGAACACCCGTCAGTACCAGAACCTGAGTACCGCCGCCCTCTTTCTCGCCGTACAGATGCGGATAATATTTCGGCACCGTGTGCAGGTAAGTGTCGCCAGATTTCAGCGTCTGACGCGGATAGTGATATTCGCTACCAGGCTTCAGTGCCAGACGTTTTTTCGCCTCAGCCATCAGCTCTTCACGCGTACCAAAAATCACCGCCCCCGCCGGACACACTTCTACGCAACCTGGCAGACCGCCTTTATCGAGGCGTTCCACGCCTTTCTGGTTGCACAGCTCACATTTATGCAGCGCACCAAACGGGTTGTTGTAGTCGTACTTCGGTACGTTGTACGGACAGGCAACCATGCAGTAACGGCAGCCGGTGCACACGTCTTTGTCGTAATGGACAATACCGGTTTTCGGATCTTTTTTCAGTGCAGAAACCGGGCACACGGAGACACAGTTCGGATCGACGCAGTGCATACACTGTTTCTTAATGTACGCGTAGCCGTTCTCCTCCTGGTCTTTGTTGACGCCAGTGCCGCTGGTCCACACCTGAATGATGTTATTGGTATACGGCGACAGTTTGTCGTTGTTCGACCAGGTCTGTTCCCCTTGTGGGTTACGTTCAGGGAAGTTGATATCCTGACACTTAGTGACGCAAGCCTGGCAGCCTACGCACAAGGTCGAGTCGTACAACATACCCAGCGATCCCGGAATTGGCGGGCGGTTTTCAGCAGCCGCATGGCTGACAGACGGCAGCGCGCCCGTCAGCAATGCCCCGCAGGAGGCTGCTTTAATAAAATTACGTCTGTTCACGGTTATTCTCCCCGTGAGTCAGCGTTATCTTTCTTTTGCTGACGACCCAGTTCACGCACCGCCATCACGCTGACACCGGCAACCAGCCCAACCACGCCGCCGAGCAAACCGATAGCGCCCGCAGAGACGTTGCCGCCTTCTTTAGCGTTGACGTCCGGTTTTTGTGAACGCGGCGTTTGGTTTTCGACGTTGGCAAGCTGATGGATGCCTTTATGGAAGCCGATACCTTCTTCGTTACAGCCGTAGCACGGGTGACCAATTGCCACCGGCCACACGCCGCCAACGTCGCAGAATTGCAGCGTTGAGCAGTTGCCGTAAGTTTCTGGCCCTTTACAGCCGAGGTGGTACAGGCACCAGCCTTCGCGGTGGCCTTCATCGCCGAACTCTTTCGCAAAACGACCAGCATCGAAGTGTGGGCGACGTTCACAGTGTTCGTGAATCAGACGACCATAGGCGAAGGTCGGACGGTTTTTGTCATCCAGCTTCGGTGGTTTGCCGTAAGTAATGATGTGCGCAACGGTCGCGAGGAAGTTGTGCGGGTTCGGCGGGCAGCCAGGAATATTGATGACGGTTTTGCCTGGCAGAACTTCTTGCAGGCTGACCGCGCCGGTTGGGTTAACCCCAGCCGCGGCGACACCGCCCCACGCGGAGCAGGAACCGATAGCGATAATTGCTGCTGCGCCTTCAGCCGCTTTGCGGATGTGGTCCACAATCGGCTCACCGGCAACCATGCAATAAATACCGTTATCTTTTAATGGGATGGAACCATCCACAACCAACACATACTGCCCTTTGTATTTCTCGAGCGCGTTATGTTTGTTCTCTTCAACCTGATGGCCGAAGGCGGCAGAGAGCACTTCGTGATACTCCAGAGAGATAGTCTCCAGCACGAGGTTTTCTACCGTAGGATGCGTTGCACGAAGCAGAGATTCCGTGCAACCGGTGCACTCCTGCGCGCCAATCCAGATAACCGGCGGGCGCTGCGGGTTAGTGACCGATTCGGCCATCTCTGCGGCGGCTTTGCTACTTAACCCCATGGTGGCGGCTAATGCTGCACAAAGCTTCATGAAATCACGACGATTAATGCCGTGAGAATGGATGAGGGTGTTATCTCCAGTCATTTATAGTTATTCCGTTGCGAAGACCTGGCATATATTTTGCGTCAATCGCAAAATCAATAATGCGATCGATGCGCCATTTACCACACATTTATTATGGTTATCATCGCAATGATACTGCGGCGGGGCGCTAAAACGAAGGGAATAAGCATTAGTGTAATTAATTAAAGCAAGATAATACGTATGTTTGATCAATTTTCGAGGCGATAACCGGCCATAAAAAAACGCAACGTAGAACAGGAATTATTCTCACGAAAGAAATCCATTACCATCTCTTTATCCAGCCCATAACGGCGCGTCAGAATACCCGCTTCCCAGGCGCAAAGCTGGCGATCACCGGTCTTTTCATACATCCGGTGCGAGTAGCCTAATACAAAACCACGTTTATAATCGGCGCAAAATTTAGTCACATTAACCGCACTGTCGGCATGCGTGGCTTTTAATCCCGCCATTAAACCTTTACCGAAATGGTTATTCATCGTTTACCTCAATCGTTATATATAAACATATATAGCGATATTTTAGGCAAACTCCGACTTTAACGCACGCTATTTTTTCCTGCTCATGTAGGACGTTATCCTTTAAGGGATAAACACATCAGGAAAGATATTTATCGAACCATGTCAGCGTCCTTTGCCAGGCAAGATCGGCGGCTGATTTGTCATAACGTGGCGTGGAGTCATTATGGAATCCGTGGTTAACCCCCGGATAAATATACGCTTCATAGACTTTGTTATTGGCCTTCAACGCCGCCTCATAAGCAGGCCAGCCTTCGTTGATTCGCGTGTCCAGTTCAGCATAGTGGAGCAGTAAAGGCGCTTCGATCTTCGCCACATCGGCGGTGGGTGCCTGGCGACCATAAAATGGCACCGCGCAGGCCAGTTCCGGATATGCCACCGCTGCTGCGTTCGAGACGCCACCACCATAGCAAAATCCGGTTATGCCAACTTTGCCCGAGGCCTGGGGATAGTGTTGCATAAACTCAATTGCGGCAAAGAAATCATTCATCAGTTTGGTTGGGTCAATCTGCTGTTGCAGCTCGCGGCCTTTATCATCATTTCCCGGGTAACCACCAACGGAACTTAAACCGTCGGGGGCCAAAGCAATGTATCCCGCTTTAGCTACCCGCCGTGCTACATCTTCGATATACGGATTCAGCCCACGATTTTCATGCACTACCACCACAGCGGGTGTTTTGTCGCTCATTTTCGCAGGCTTCACCAGATAACCACGTACCTCGCCGTGACCATTTGGCGAAGGATATGTAATGTACTCAGCGACAATCTCCGGGTCGGTAAACTCCACCTGGGTCGCCCACGCGTAATTTGGCTTGAGCAACTCAAACAACGCTAACGCCGTCATCCCGCCCACCGCGTACTTCGCCGCCAGGTTGAGGAACTCACGTTTCGATATTTTCCCATGAGCGTAATAGTCGTAGTAATCCAGCAACTCCTGCGGTAAATCTTTGGCGGTCAAACGCGGCATCGCTTTACTCCTCAGCTGGTGTTTTTTTAAGCAAAGCATAAGCGTGTGTTTTTGCCCAGTTTTTCGTCACTCTGTGAGCGATGCTACGGGATACGTTCTGGTAAATCGCTAGACTGGAAACATTGTTTCGAAATTGAACGATGGAAAGGAGATGTCATGGTCTGGTTAGCGAATCCCGAACGTTACGAGCAGATGCAGTACCGCTATTGCGGAAAAAGCGGTTTACGCCTGCCCGCCCTGTCGCTCGGTTTGTGGCACAATTTCGGTCACGTCAACGCGCTGGAAACACAGCGTGCAATCCTGCGTAAAGCCTTTGATTTGGGTATTACTCACTTCGACTTAGCCAACAACTACGGGCCGCCTCCAGGAAGCGCAGAAGAGAACTTTGGTCGTCTGCTGCGAGAGGATTTTGCAGCTTATCGCGATGAACTGATTATCTCTACCAAAGCCGGATACGATATGTGGCCCGGCCCATACGGCTCTGGCGGTTCACGTAAATACCTGCTCGCCAGCCTCGACCAAAGCCTGAAGCGTATGGGGCTTGAGTATGTCGATATCTTTTACTCGCACCGCGTCGATGAAAATACGCCGATGGAAGAAACCGCCTCTGCGCTGGCCCATGCGGTGCAAAGCGGCAAGGCGCTGTATGTCGGGATCTCCTCGTACTCGTCTGAGCGGACGCAAAAAATGGTCGAGTTGCTGCGCGAGTGGAAAATTCCGTTGTTAATTCATCAACCTTCATACAATCTGCTCAACCGCTGGGTAGATAAAAGCGGTCTGCTGGATACTCTGGAAAATAACGGTGTAGGCTGCATCGCTTTCACCCCACTGGCCCAGGGATTGCTGACTGGAAAATATCTCAACGGTATTCCAGAGGATTCACGGATGCATCGCGAAGGTCATAAAGTTCGTGGCCTGACGCCAAAAATGCTCACCGAAGCGAACCTCACCAGCCTGAGGCTATTGAATGAAATGGCACAGCAGCGCGGTCAGTCTATGGCGCAAATGGCGTTAAGCTGGTTGCTGAAAGATGATCGAGTGACTTCGGTATTGATTGGCGCCAGCCGTCCGGAGCAACTGAAGGAGAACGTGCAGGCATTGAATAATCTGGCGTTTAGTGCCGAAGAACTGGCGCAGATTGACCAGCATATCGCCGATGGCGAGCTAAACCTGTGGCAGGCGTCTTCCGATAAATAACAAATTCATACCGGGCGCGAGAACCGCGCCCGCATAAGATCAGTGATTATGACGAGTCAGTCGGTCAAGATAGCCCATCACAAATGCAGAAAGCACAAACGTCAGATGGATAATGACGTACCACATCAGTTTGTTATCCGGGACATTTTTCGCATCCATAAAGACGCGCAGTAAGTGAATGGAAGAGATTGCCACAATCGACGCTGCCACTTTGTTTTTTAGCGACGTTGCGTCCATTTTCCCCAGCCAGTTCAGCTTCTCTTTATTCTCGGAGATATCCAGCTGCGAGACGAAATTCTCATAACCGGAAAACATCACCATCACCAGCAAACCGCCAACCAGCGTCATATCCACCAGCGACAGCAACACGAGGATCAAATCTGACTCCGCCATCGAGAAGATATTCGGCAGGACGTGAATAATCTCCTGAAAGAACTTCAGCGCCAGGGCAACCAGCGCCAGCGAAAGGCCAAAGTACACGGGGGCAAGCAGCCAGCGAGAAGCATACATTGCATTTTCAAGAAAACGTTCCATACATTCCTGTCGTGTAGTTAAAACGGGCAACAGTATATCGCAATTGAGTAAACAGCACGCAACAGCAAATCAACATATACGTTAAACCTTTGTCGCATAATTCTGAGGTTTAGGGATCTTCCTGGTTCCCTAATCAACGCATTGAGAGCATCTACCCTTAAAGGACGTTGAACCTGAAGGGAGAAAAGCGATGTCTCATTTAAAAGACCCGACCACACAGTATTACTCTGGTGAATATCCCAAACAGAAACAACCAACGCCCGGCATCCAGGCGAAGATGACGCCCGTGCCAGATTGCGGCGAGAAAACCTATGTTGGTAGCGGTCGCCTGAAAGATCGTAAAGCACTGGTGACAGGGGGCGATTCCGGAATCGGTCGCGCTGCCGCCATCGCTTACGCGCGTGAAGGCGCTGACGTGGCAATTAGTTATCTTCCGGCGGAGGAAGAAGATGCCCAGGATGTGAAAAAGATTATTGAAGAGTGCGGACGCAAAGTGTTTCTGCTGCCGGGCGATTTAAGCGATGAGAAATTTGCCCGTTCGCTGGTTCACGAAGCACATAACGCGTTAGGCGGGCTGGATATTATGGCGCTGGTCGCAGGTAAACAGGTTGCCATTCCTGATATTGCAGATCTCACCAGCGAGCAGTTTCAAAAAACTTTTGCTATTAACGTTTTCGCACTGTTCTGGCTAACCCAGGAAGCAATTCCCCTGCTGCCGAAAGGCTCAAGTATCATCACCACTTCGTCAATCCAGGCGTACCAGCCAAGCCCGCATTTGCTGGACTATGCTGCAACCAAGGCGGCGATTCTGAACTACAGCCGTGGTCTGGCGAAGCAGGTCGCAGAGAAAGGCATTAGGGTGAATATTGTCGCACCAGGCCCTATCTGGACGGCACTGCAAATTTCCGGCGGACAGACGCAGGATAAGATCCCACAGTTTGGTCAGAAAACGCCGATGAAACGTGCGGGGCAGCCGGCGGAACTGGCTCCGGTGTATGTTTATCTGGCAAGTCAGGAGTCGAGCTACGTCACCGCAGAAGTGCACGGCGTGTGCGGCGGCGAACATTTAGGCTAAAAAAATGCCCGGTTGTAAAAGTAACCGGGCGTCATTGTGCATTTAACTCTTGCCAGATGCGGTGTAAACGCCTTATCCGGCCTACATGCCCCTGCAAACTCAACATGTTGCAATAGACTTTGTAGGCCTGATAAGCGTAGCGCATCAGGCAATTTTGCTTTACTTCGCTCTGGCAGTTTCTTCGCCGACCAGACCAATCTTCAGGTAACCTGCCTGATGCAGCTTATCCATTACCTTCATCAACATCTCGTAGTCGACGGTCTTATCTGCACGGAAGAAGATGGTGGTGTCTTTCTTACCTTCAGTTAACGCATTCAGCGCCGTAACCATCGTTTCATCGGTGACCGGATCGTTACCGATAAACATTGAGTTGTCCGCCTTCACTGACAGGTAAACCGGTTTTTCCGGGCGTGGCTGCGGCGTGCTGGTAGAAGCAGGCAAGTTCACCTTCACATCTACCGTCGCTAACGGTGCCGCCACCATAAAGATAATCAGCAGAACCAACATCACGTCGATAAACGGCGTCACGTTGATATCATGCATTTCGCCGTTATCATCGAGGTTTTCGTTAAGATGCATTGCCATCGGACATTATCCTGCGCGTAATTTTTGTGCAACACGAACCGGATGCGCAGCGGCGCTGGCTTCCAGATCCAGGTCACGGCTTTGCAGCAACAATACTTGCGCAGCGACATCACCCAGCATCGCTTTAAAGCCGCCAATTTGACGTGCAAATACGTTATAGATAACGACCGCCGGAATCGCTGCCACCAGACCGATTGCTGTTGCCAGCAGTGCTTCTGCGATACCCGGCGCAACGACTGCCAGGTTGGTAGTCTGCGTTTGCGCAATACCGATAAAGCTGTTCATGATGCCCCAGACCGTACCAAACAGACCAACGAACGGCGAAATCGCGCCGATGGTTGCAAGGTAGCCGTTACCGCGGCCCATTTGACGACCTACTGCGGCGACCCGACGCTCAAGGCGGAAACTGGTACGCTCTTTAATACCTTCGTTATCGTCGCTGCCTTCTGACAGTTCCAGCTCATTTTGCGCTTCATTGAGCAAATGCAGGCTTAAGCTTTTGCTGCCAAAATCAGCGGCGATATTGTTGGCCTGGTTTAAGGAGCGGGCTTCAGCCAGCAGTTGCTGTTCGCGCTTCAGGCGACGCTTCTGGTTGAAGAACTCTACGCTCTTACTGAAGAAGATTGCCCAGGTGACTACGGAGGCCAGAATCAGCCCAATCATCACGCACTTAACGACAATGTCGGCGTGCTGATACATACCCCAGAC
Organism: Escherichia sp. B1147; assembly: GCF_001660175.1. Classification (NCBI taxonomy): domain Bacteria; kingdom Pseudomonadati; phylum Pseudomonadota; class Gammaproteobacteria; order Enterobacterales; family Enterobacteriaceae; genus Escherichia; species Escherichia sp. B1147. The sequence goes on along the minus strand of NZ_LFHY01000015.1, from coordinate 265,099 downwards.
GGAAAGGTCCGTCTGCATTAAATTATTACCCACTGTGTATCTCCAGGACGCAAGTCACAAAATCTGCGCATAATAATATCAAAACGACGTCGAATTGATAGTCGTTCTCATTACTATTTGCATACTGCCGCACCTTTGCTTTCTTTTCTTTGCGTTTACGCAGTAAAAAAGTCACCAGCACGCCATTTGCGAAAATTTTCTGTTTTATGCCAATTCTTCAGGATGCACCCGTGGATATTCATGCTAGTTTAGACATCCAGACGTATAAAAACAGGAATCCCGACATGGCAGACAAACAACTTGATACTCAACTGGTCAATGCAGGACGCAGCAAAAAATACACTCTCGGCGCGGTAAATAGCGTGATTCAGCGCGCCTCTTCGCTGGTCTTTGACAGCGTGGAAGCCAAAAAACATGCGACGCGCAATCGCGCCAATGGTGAGTTGTTCTATGGACGGCGCGGAACGCTAACGCACTTTTCATTACAAGAAGCGATGTGTGAACTGGAAGGTGGCGCAGGTTGCGTGCTGTTTCCTTGCGGGGCGGCAGCGGTTGCCAATTCCATTCTTGCTTTTGTCGAACAGGGCGATCATGTGTTGATGACCAATACCGCCTACGAGCCGAGCCAAGATTTCTGTAGCAAAATCCTCAGCAAGTTGGGCGTAACGACATCATGGTTTGATCCGCTGATTGGCGCAGATATCGTTAAACATCTGCAACCAAACACCAAAGTCGTATTTCTGGAATCACCTGGCTCCATCACTATGGAAGTACATGATGTTCCAGCGATTGTTGCCGCCGTACGCAGTGTCGTTCCGGACGCCATCATTATGATCGATAACACCTGGGCCGCCGGAGTGCTGTTCAAAGCTCTTGATTTTGGTATCGATGTTTCCATTCAGGCCGCCACCAAATATCTGGTAGGGCATTCGGATGCAATGATCGGTACTGCGGTGTGCAATGCCCGTTGCTGGGAGCAACTACGGGAAAATGCCTATTTGATGGGGCAGATGGTCGACGCCGATACCGCCTATATGACCAGCCGTGGTCTGCGTACACTGGGCGTGCGTCTGCGCCAACATCATGAAAGCAGCCTGAAAGTAGCTGAATGGCTGGCCGTACATCCGCAGGTTGAGCGGGTTAACCACCCTGCTTTGCCAGGCAGTAAAGGCCATGAATTCTGGAAACGAGACTTTACAGGCAGCAGCGGACTATTTTCTTTTGTGCTCAAGAAAAGACTCAACGATGAAGAACTGGCGAACTATCTGGATAACTTCAGTTTATTCAGCATGGCCTTCTCATGGGGCGGGTATGAATCCTTAATCCTCGCGAACCAGCCAGAGCATCTCGCCGCCATCCGCCCGCAAGGTAAGATCGATTTTAGCGGCACCTTGATCCGCCTGCATATTGGTCTGGAAAATGTCGACGATCTGATTGCCGATATGGACGCAGGCTTCGCGCGAATTGTGTAACGTTGCCAGTTTGGACAATTTTGCAGACATTTAATTGTGAATAGTCTTAAATTGTTGCGTCCGGGATCAAGGCGTCCCGGACGATTCAGGAGTACAATAGTCAAATTAAGGCTTAAACGCTGTTCCACAGGAAAGTCCATGGCTGTTATTCAAGATATCATCGCTGCGCTCTGGCAACATGACTTTGCCGCGCTGGCGGACCCTCATATTGTTAGCGTTGTTTACTTTGTCATGTTTGCCACGCTGTTTTTAGAAAACGGACTGTTGCCCGCCTCATTTTTGCCTGGCGACAGTTTGTTGATTCTGGCTGGCGCATTGATTGCCCAGGGGGTTATGGATTTTCTGCCAACAATCACGATTCTGACTGCCGCAGCCAGCCTGGGTTGTTGGTTAAGTTATATTCAGGGGCGTTGGCTAGGTAATACCAAAACAGTGAAAGGCTGGCTGGCACAGCTTCCGGCCAAATATCACCAGCGCGCCACCTGTATGTTTGACCGCCACGGTCTGCTGGCGCTGCTGGCTGGACGTTTTCTCGCCTTTGTCCGCACGCTGCTGCCAACCATGGCGGGGATTTCCGGACTGCCAAACCGCCGCTTCCAGTTTTTCAACTGGTTAAGCGGGTTGCTATGGGTCAGCGTGGTAACCAGTTTTGGCTATGCCTTAAGCATGATCCCGTTTGTAAAACGCCATGAAGATCAGGTGATGACGTTCCTGATGATCCTGCCGATTGCCCTGTTAACCGCTGGCTTGCTAGGCACGCTTTTCGTGGTGATTAAAAAAAAGTACTCTAGTGCCTGACGATTTCCTCAGTTCCCGGTGGCCATGCCGGGAACGTATTTAACTCCCCTGCATCGCCCGCATTCTGGCTGCATCTTCTCCCGGCGTCACACCGAAATAACGTTTAAACTCACGGCTAAATTGCGACGCGCTTTCATAGCCCACGCGCATCGCCGCCGCGCTGGCCTTCATGCCGTCGTGGATTATCATCATCCGCGCCTTATGCAGACGGTAATTCTTCAGATACTGCAACGGCGAAGTGCTGGTGACAGACTTAAAATTATGGTGGAACGCCGAAACGCTCATATTGGCTTCTGCTGCCAGTTGCTCAACGCTCAGGTTTTCGGTGTATTTATTCTCAATTCGTTTCAGCACGCGGCTAATCAGGCTGAAATGCGTCTGGCGACTGACCAGCGCCAGTAGCGCGCCGCCACAAGGCCCCGTCAGCACATAGTAAAGAATTTCGCGGATAATCTGTTTACCGAGAATGCGCGCATCCAGCGGTCGTTCCATCACATCCAGTAACCGCTCTGCCGCGCATAAAATCTCTTCGGACAATGTGGCGGAATTAATGCCGCTGGCAGCCATCGATGGCTGGAAATGTTCATCTTCACCAATGTCCATCAACAGCTCTTGTAACTGCAAAATATCAACATTGAGACGCACTCCCGCCAGCGGCACCTCTGGCGTGGCATAGGTTTCGCACTCAAACGGCAACGGCACCGTCAGCAGCAGGTACTCATTGGCGTCATAGCGAAACACGCGTTCATTGATATAACCGATTTTATGCCCGGAAAAGAGAATTATGATGCCAGGCTCATACATCACTGGCGTACGCGCACCGGGGTTCTCGCCATACAATAAGCGCACATCAGGCAACATATCTGACAAACTATTTTCTTTATTTTTCAGTCTATTAATTTTATCCGTCAGTAGGCGGCATATCTCTTCACGTTTCATATCGCGTAGTTTATTAGGAATAATGCGGCAATTTGATTGTGCGCAATTTTGTACCATTTCTCCAGCACTCTGGAGAAATAGGCAAGACATTGGCAGGAATGAGCATTGAGAGCCACGGCGCTGGCGACCACAATAAAAAACATCAGGCAGACCGATCTCTGCCCTCATATTGGCCCAGCAAAGGGAGCAAGTAATGAACAACTTTAATCTGCACACCCCAACCCGCATTCTGTTTGGTAAAGGCGCAATCGCTGGTTTACGCGAACAAATTCCTCACGATGCTCGCGTATTGATTACCTACGGCGGCGGCAGCGTGAAAAAAACCGGCGTTCTCGATCAAGTTCTGGATGCGCTGAAAGGTATGGACGTGCTGGAGTTTGGTGGTATTGAGCCAAACCCGGCTTATGAAACGCTGATGAACGCCGTGAAACTGGTTCGCGAACAGAAAGTGACTTTCCTGCTGGCGGTTGGCGGCGGTTCCGTACTGGACGGCACCAAATTTATCGCCGCAGCGGCAAATTATCCTGAAAACGTCGATCCGTGGCACATTCTGCAAACTGGCGGCAAAGAGATTAAAAGCGCTATCCCGATGGGCTGTGTGCTGACGCTGCCAGCAACCGGTTCTGAATCTAACGCGGGTGCGGTGATTTCCCGTAAAACCACTGGCGACAAACAGGCGTTCCATTCTGCCCATGTTCAGCCGGTATTTGCCGTACTCGATCCGGTTTATACCTACACCCTGCCGCCGCGCCAGGTGGCTAACGGCGTAGTGGACGCCTTTGTGCACACCGTGGAACAGTATGTGACCAAACCGGTTGATGCCAAAATTCAGGACCGCTTCGCCGAAGGCATTTTGCTGACGCTTCTCGAAGATGGTCCGAAGGCCCTGAAAGAGCCAGAAAACTACGATGTTCGCGCCAACGTCATGTGGGCAGCGACCCAGGCACTGAACGGTTTGATCGGCGCTGGCGTACCGCAGGACTGGGCAACGCATATGCTGGGCCACGAACTGACTGCTATGCACGGTCTGGATCACGCACAAACGCTGGCTATCGTTCTGCCTGCCCTGTGGAATGAAAAACGCGACACCAAGCGCGCGAAACTGCTGCAATACGCTGAACGCGTCTGGAACATCACCGAAGGTTCCGACGACGAGCGCATTGACGCCGCGATTGCCGCTACCCGTAACTTCTTCGAGCAATTGGGCGTGCCGACCCGCCTCTCCGACTACGGTCTGGACGGCAGCTCCATCCCGGCATTGCTGAAGAAACTGGAAGAACACGGCATGACCCAACTGGGCGAAAATCATGACATTACGCTGGATGTCAGCCGCCGCATCTACGAAGCCGCCCGTTAAGCTTTTTACGCCTCAAACTTTCGTTTTCGGGCATTTCGTCCAGACTTAAGTTCACAACATCTCACCGGAGCCTGCTCCGGTGAGTTCATGTAAGGAGGAACGTATGACTAATCCAACCGTTATTAAGCTACAGGACGGCAATGTCATGCCCCAGCTGGGACTGGGCGTCTGGCAAGCAAGTAATGAGGAAGTTATCACCGCTATTCAAAAAGCATTAGAAGTGGGTTATCGTTCGATTGATACCGCCGCAGCCTACAAGAACGAAGAAGGTGTCGGCAAAGCCCTGAAAAATTCTGCACTTAACAGAGAAGAGCTGTTCATCACCACTAAACTGTGGAACGACAACCACAAGCGCCCCCGCGAAGCCCTGCTCGACAGTCTGAAAAAACTCCAGCTTGATTATATCGACCTCTACTTAATGCACTGGCCCGTTCCCGCAATCGACCATTATGTCGAAGCATGGAAAGGAATGATTGAGCTGCAAAAAGAGGGATTAATCAAAAGTATCGGCGTCTGCAATTTCCAGATCCACCATCTTCAGCGTCTGATTGATGAAACTGGCGTGGCGCCTGTTATTAACCAGATAGAACTTCACCCGCTGATGCAGCAACGTCAGTTGCATGCCTGGAACGCCACACACAAAATCCAGACTGAATCCTGGAGCCCGTTAGCCCAGGGCGGGAAAGGCGTATTCGATCAGAATATCATTCGCTACCTGGCGGATAAATACGGCAAAACGCCAGCGCAGATTGTTATCCGCTGGCATCTGGATAATGGTCTGGTCGTAATCCCGAAATCGGTCACCCCTTCACGCATTGCTGAAAACTTCGATGTCTGGGATTTCCGTCTCGACAAAGACGAACTTGGTGACATTGCGAAACTCGACCAGGGTAAACGCCTCGGCCCCGATCCCGACCAGTTCAGCGGCTAACGCACAAATTCTCCCGGTAGCGGTAATGTTCCGCTACCGGACTTTTCAGAAATCATTTATTCCCCTCGCCTCCCGCCCGTTGTTACTCTCCCCTGTTCAGGAACGCCAATTATAAGGACATCATCATGCGGAGCTGGAAGCTCTTAAAGGAACAACTCATCTACACCAGGGATAAACGCGACGGAGAGGTGAAAAACAGATGAAAATAATGGTTCTGTTTTTGACTGCCTTTTTAAGTTTTACCGTTCAGGCGCAATCCCCCTCGCTGACCGCTGAACAAACAGTCAGGCAGATTTATCAATACTATACCGGTGGAGCTGGCGTTCCTTATTTCGGTGAAAACAGTGAGCAGGCAATAACATCAACGCGAATGCAAAAGGCGCTAACCCTGAATGACAATCTCACGCTGCCGGGTAATATTGGCTGGCTGGATTACGATCCGGTTTGCGATTGTCAGGATTACGGTGATCTGGTGTTAGAAAGTGTCGCGGTTACTCAAACGGATGCCGATCACGTGGATGCCCTTGTGCGCTTTCGTCCCTATAAAGACGATAAAGAAAAGACCACGCAAACACTGAAGATGGTGGCAGAAAATGGTCGTTGGGTGATTGATGATATTGTCAGCAATCATGGCAGCGTCTGGCAGTCAGTTAATGGTGAGAATGAAAAAATATTGGCGGTACTGGCATCACTACAAAAAGAGCAGCCTGAAGCCTTTGTCGCCGAGTTGTTTGACCATATCACTCATTATAGCTGGCCCTGGACGTGGGTTGTTTCCAACACCTATCGCCAGGCTATTAATGCCTTCTATAAAACCACCTTCAAGACTGGCAGCAACTCCGATGAGGATATGCAATTAGAGCGGCAATTTATCTACGACAACCCAATCTGTTTTGGCGAAGAGTCATTATTTTCACGCGTTGATGAAATTCGTGTGCTGGAGAAAACTGCCGACTCCGCCCGTATTTCTGTTCGTTTTGCATTGACCAATGGCAACAGCGAAGAACAAGAACTCGTTTTACAGCGTCGTGAAGGTAAATGGGAAATCGCCGATTTTATCCGCCCAGGCAGCGGAAGCTTACTTAAACAGATTGAAGCGAAGACTGCCGCCAGATTAGCTGAATAATTAATACCAGATAAAGGAAACTGGAAATGAATAATCAACTGTTACTCCTTTTTCTAATGTTAATACTCACAGGCTGCGTCAATAATGAAAAAATCAGTCATGTAGAAAATGATATTCATCTGATAAATATAAAAATCGATCAACTCCAACAGGATATCGACGCGTTACGTCAGGAAATTCCGGTAGCGAAAGAAGCGGCAGAAAATGCCAATACACGGTTGGATGATGCCGGAAGATGGCCGGACGGAATTTGAGCACACCCGCCACGCTGGTAATACGCGGCTAAACGTCAAGCAACTATTAATCAGAACAATGAAAAACAGGGAGAAATAAATAATGAAAAAGACTTTCAGCGTGGGAACACTAATTCTGGTAACCGGCTTATTAAGCGGATGTGTCAATGAGCAAAAGGTCAATCAGCTGGCGAACAATGTTCAAACATTAAATGCCAAAATCGCCCGACTTGAGCAGGATATGAAAGCATTACGCCCACTAATCTACGCCGCCAAATCCGAAGCTAACAGAGCCAATACGCGTCTTGATGCGCAGGACTATTTTGATTGCCTGCGCTGCTTGCGTATGTATGCAGAATGATAAAAATATCCCCGGCAGCACTCAGTTACCGGGGATATTTTTTAACGTCCGACCGCCGCTTTAGGCCGTTTCTTCGCACCAGCATTTACCGGGCGAGATTGCGTAGAGGGCGCTTTTTTTGCCGTCGCAGGCGTCTGGCGCTGAGTCGCCATCGGCGTATGTTTGGTCAATGCCGGGCGGGTATTGCGGTTCTGACGACGCGCTTCGCGCATCTCTTCAATGGTTGGCGCAGGCACTAAGCAATCGCGACGGCTGCCAATCAGATGCTTTTTACCCATTGCTTCCAGCGCCTGACGGATTAACGGCCAGTTTGCCGGATCGTGGTAACGCAACAACGCTTTATGCAAACGACGCTGCTTGTCGCCCTTCGGTACGAAGACGTCTTCGCTCTTATAACCAATCTTCGCCAGCGGGTTTTTCCCGGTGTAATACATGGTGGTGGAGTTAGCCAGCGGTGACGGATAGAAGTTCTGTACCTGGTCGAGACGGAAGCGATGCTTTTTCAGCCACAGCGCCAGGTTAACCATATCTTCATCACGCGTACCGGGGTGCGCAGAGATGAAATACGGGATCAAATACTGCTCTTTACCTGCCTGTTTCGAGTAGGTGTCGAACAGCTCTTTAAAGCGGTCATAGCTGCCCATGCCCGGCTTCATCATCTTCGACAACGGCCCTTCTTCGGTGTGTTCCGGGGCAATTTTCAGATAACCACCGACGTGATGGGTCGCCAGCTCTTTGATATAGCGCGGATCTTCCACGGCGATGTCATAACGCACGCCTGAGGCGATCAGGATCTTCTTGATGCCTTTGAGATCGCGAGCGCGGCGATAGAGGTTGATCGTCGGTTCGTGGTTCGTGTCCATATGCGGACAAATATCCGGGTAAACGCACGATAAGCGGCGGCAGGTCTGCTCGGCGCGCGGTGATTTACAGCGCAACATATACATGTTGGCCGTTGGGCCGCCGAGATCGGAAATCACGCCCGTAAAACCAGGAACAGTGTCGCGGATCGCTTCGATCTCATTAATGATCGAATCTTCCGAACGGCTCTGAATAATACGCCCTTCGTGCTCGGTAATAGAACAGAAAGAGCAGCCGCCAAAGCAGCCACGCATAATATTGACCGAGAAACGGATCATCTCGTAAGCCGGAATACGGGCATTACCGTAAGCCGGATGCGGGACACGCTTGTACGGCAGCGCAAAGACGCTATCCATCTCTTCGGTAGAAAGCGGTATTGCAGGTGGGTTGATCCACACATAGCGGTCGCCGTGTTTTTGCATCAACGCACGGGCGCAGCCTGGGTTGGTTTCGTGGTGCAGAATACGCGAAGCATGAGCGTACAGCACTTTATCGCCCTTCACTTTCTCGAAAGAAGGCAGCAACACGTAGGTTTTTTCCCACGGTTTCGGGCGTGGCGGCTGCACGGTAACAGCTTTGGCTTCTTGTTTTTTCGGTGCCACCGGTTTGTTATCAGCGCACGGCAGGTCTTCACCATACGGATGCGGGATCGGGTCTATTTTCCCTGGGGTATCGAGACGGGTCGAATCCACGCCGCTCCAGCCAGGCAACGCTTCTTTCACGATAATCGCAGTATTACGTACATCGCGGATTTCACTAATCGGCTCGCCCATCGCCAGACGATGCGCCACTTCCACCAGCGGACGCTCACCGTTACCGAACATCAGCATGTCGGCCTTGGAATCCACCAGCACCGAACGGCGCACGGTATCAGACCAGTAATCATAATGCGCGGTACGGCGCAGGCTGGCTTCGATTCCACCAAGGATCACCGGCACATCTTTCCACGCCTCTTTACAACGCTGGGTATAAACCAGGGTGGCGCGATCCGGGCGCTTACCTGCGACGTTATCCGGCGTGTAAGCGTCGTCATGACGCAAACGGCGATCGGCAGTGTAACGGTTGATCATCGAGTCCATGTTGCCTGCGGTAACGCCGAAAAACAGATTCGGTTTACCCAGACGCATAAAATCGTCTTTGCTGCTCCAGTCCGGCTGGGCGATGATCCCAACGCGAAAGCCCTGCGCTTCCAGCATACGACCGCAAATCGCCATCCCGAAACTCGGGTGATCGACATACGCGTCGCCTGTAACCAAAATGATGTCGCAGCTATCCCAGCCAAGTTGATCCATCTCTTCACGAGACATCGGCAAAAACGGTGCCGGTCCAAAACAGGCGGCCCAGTACTGCGGCCAGGAGAACAGGTCGCGATCCGGTTGGATCAGGGAGATAGAGCTCATTTTGCATCCAGAAATGGTAAAAAAATAATCAAAGGCCGGGGATTATAAGCTGGAACGAAAGAGAAATCGAAAAGTTAATGCGATGTTTTCATCGGATGATGCCACTCCCGGTTGGTTTACGGCTTTGCACACCGCGAGGATTGCAGATGGCGTAATCGATTCGCCGGTAATACTGACGTTTTCGCCTGGAGGCTTTGTTCAACCGCAGAACAGAATTGTATCTGGCTCATTCCGGCAGACAAAAAAATTGCCGAGGTGATGCATAAAACTGGCTGAAAAAAGACAAAAACATAAACTAACCGTGAGTTAATCCAGTAAAGCAATAAGGTTGCAATACAAAGAATAATAAACTGGGGCGCAACACCCCATAGCAGAACGCGACGAATCCCCTTAGATTCAACAGCGCACGCCGTTATGATTAACAACGCCAGTCCATACCCCATCCAAAGAAGGGGAAGTACCAAAATAATCATCCATCCCAGGCCATCCATGATTCATCCTTGTATCGCCCCACTTCGCTGTGGGGCGATGAATTGGTCCATTACGGCACTGGATTGACCAACAGTTGCCCTATCGAGCCACGGTCCGCCATTTCCAGCGTCTGGCTATTAAAGTAGAACGGAAAGTGCGCCCAGGAAGGCTGACCGAAATAGACAAGCAACTCAACTTGTCCGTCGACCCAAACGGTATCTTTCCAGCCTCTGTCTTCCGGGAACGGCATTGCGCCGTTAACGTTGCGGATCTGGAACATCACGCCTTCAATATGGAACGCTTGCGGTTCATCTGCTCGCACGATCCAGCGCTCCCACGTTCCTTGCTGCGCGGTGACATCAATACGGTTGACGTCCCACAACTTCCCATTGATACCTGGATCGTCACCCAGGCTAATATCACGACTACGAATCGGCGAACCGGCCATAATTTCAGTCGGCAACAAGCGCATTGGCAGGCTGTCAGTGACCAGCGGCAGTAGCCCAGTCGGACGCAACGTTAGCACCAGCGTAGAAACCAGAATGCTGGATGGCTCAAAGAAGCCACGAATACGATCAACGATACTCGCCGCTTCACCACAGGTGATAGACACTTCATCACCGTTGCTCATATCCACCAGAATCTCACGACGCTCGCCCGGCGCCAGGGAAAGTTGTTTTACCGACACTGGCGCAGGCAGGAATCCCTGATCGCCTGAAATCACATGCAATGGACGTCCGTCGCTCATCTGCAATTGATAACGACGGGAGTTCGACGCATTCAACAAACGCAGGCGCACCCAGCCACGCGAGACTTCAACGTACGGGCTTTGCACACCGTTAACCAGTAGCGTATCGCCAACAAAGCCACCGCTTCCTGGTTCGTTATATTCTGGTGTGCCAAAGTTATCCAGGCGTTTATCCTGAATAATGACCGGAAAATCATCGACACCATAATGGTTAGGAATGGGCAGTGACTTGCTGACTTCATCTTCCACCAGCCACATTCCGGCAAGGCCATTGTAGACTTGTTGAGCAGTGCGGTTCGGCGTATTAGCGTGATACCACAAGGTCGCAGCGTTCTGGCGGATTGGCAACACGGGCGCCCAGTCAGCATTAGGCGACATCATGCGCGCCGGGCCCCCCATCAGCGGACCTGGTACCTGTAACCCGGCAACCGTCATTGAGACATTTTCCGTTAGTCGGTTGCTGTAAATAAGCTTAACATCGTCGCCCTTCCAGACACGGATTGTCGGCCCAAGGTAACGACCATTGATACCCCAAACCGACGCACGCGTCCCTGGCGTAAATGACCAGTGCGCGCGCTGTACTGTCATAAACAGCGGTTGCCCACGGCGAGATTCAAGCAGCGGCGGAACGGGCAACGGTTGCTGTTGCCCGGCTGCGCTTGCCTTCAGGGGGACAGCGCCTGCACAGAGTGCAATCCCCGATGCCTGAATGAACTGACGCCGACTGAGTGACATATTTGCTCCATGTAAAACTGGCTAAAGTAAAACTGTGCAGGAAAACGTTCCCGCAAAAATCCAGATTGCCGACTTAAACTTTTCCGGCAGCTTCGCGCTCTGCGACTTCTTTATCGAGCTCGGCGATTTTTTGTTCCATTATCGAACGACAATGGGCAGCCAGCTCGCGAACCTGATCTTTACCATATTGACTGACGTCAATCGGCGGCAGCATTTCTACGATCACTAAACCATTATTCAGTCGATTGAGATTAATCTTATTCGAAGTCGTGGAAACACACACGGGAATAATCGGCACACCTGCCGCAATCGCCGCATGAAATGCCCCGGTTTTAAACGGCAGCAGGCCGCGACCACGGCTACGCGTACCTTCCGGGAACATCCAGATGGAAATACGGCGTTTTTTAAAGTGATTCACCACTTCCGCAATGGTACCGTGCGCCTTAGTACGGTTGTTTCTGTCGATCAATAAGTTACCGGTTAACCAGTACAACTGCCCAAAGAAGGGGATCCACAGCAAACTCTTTTTACCCACAGTGACCGTCGGCGGCTGCACGATGTTTGATGCCGTCACCATGTCATAGTTGTTCTGATGGTTAGCAATATAGATAGCATTACCGTAGCTTTCAGCGTCAGCAGGTTTGCGACATTCGACCTTCAGGCCGTACAGCGGCGCAAGACGACCAAACATATGCCCGAAGGTGGCCACATGCTTCGGATTACGCGGGCTGAAAAGGCAGTAAATGGAGCCGAATACACAGACTAAGATGCTGTAAATAACGGTAATAATAAGACGAAAGATATATAGCATAACACCCTCTGAAGATCTGAGAGACTGGCATTGTACGTCACCTGAAATCAGGTTAGGGCATTGTTAAAAGCCGCTCTCCGGAAAAGCGTATTGTTAATCGCAACGCATGAATAAACAACGGTTTCAAGGGAATTTTTATTGTTTACACGGACTAAATGCAGTACCGGATGACGACTTCAACGTTTCATCCGGCTTACCTTAGTGGCAGGAGAAGGTGCGCCCTCTCCTGCATTTTACTCTTCGCTGTCAGCACGCCGCGGGGAGTCAATCTCGACACGGTCGATACGCTGCAAACCACGCATCAATGTGCCGCGACGGCCACGCTCACCGGTCACCTTCAGCAGCTCTTCCGGACGCAGTTTGATTTTGCGTTTCCCAACATGAATCGTCAGCGTACTTTGTGGAGGCAGTACATACAGATGAGCAAGGCCATCCTCGCCCCGGGCGGCTTCTGCCGACGGAATGTTGATGATCTTGTTGCCTTTACCCTTCGACAGTTGCGGAAGCTCACTGACCGGGAACATCAGCATACGTCCAGCCAGAGTAATCGCCAGCAACATATCGGAAGGATCCTGAATCACCACTGGCGGCATAACATGCGCGTTTTCTGGCAGAGTAATCAGTGCCTTACCTGCACGGTTACGCGCCACCAGATCGTTAAAGGTACAGACGAATCCGTAACCTGCATCGGACGCCATCAACAGTTTCTGATCGTCGCTTTCCATTAGCATGTGATCAACGGTAGCGCCTGGCGGCAACGTCAGTTTACCGGTGAGTGGTTCGCCCTGACCACGCGCTGAGGGCAGCGTAATGGGGTCGATGGCGTAGCTGCGTCCGGTAGAGTCAACAAACACCACTGGCTGGTTACTCTTGCCTTTCACCGCAGCTTTAAAGCTGTCACCCGCTTTGTAGTTCAGACCAGGGGCGTCGATATCATGACCTTTGGCGCTACGCACCCAGCCCATCTGCGACAACACAATGGTAACCGGCTCAGACGGCAGCATGTCGTGCTCGCTCATCGCTTTCGCTTCTTCGCGTTCCTGCAGCGGCGAACGGCGATCGTCGCCATACGCTTGTGCGTCGGCCTGTAGCTCTTTCTTCAGCAGGTTATTCATTTTACGCTCGGAAGCCAGAATGCCCTGCAACTGGTCGCGCTCTTTTTCCAGCTCGTTCTGCTCACCACGAATCTTCATCTCTTCCAGTTTGGCGAGATGACGCAGTTTCAGTTCGAGGATCGCTTCCGCCTGAGTTTCTGTAATGCCAAAGCGCGACATCAGCGCCGGTTTCGGTTCATCTTCATTACGAATGATCTCAATCACTTCGTCGATGTTGAGAAACGCCACCAGCAAACCTTCCAGAATATGCAGGCGCTTGAGGACTTTCTCCAGACGATAGTTCAGACGGCGGCGCACGGTATCGCGGCGGAACACCAGCCATTCAGAGAGGATTTCCCGCAGGTTTTTCACCGCCGGACGACCATCCAGACCGATCATATTGAGGTTAATGCGATAGCTCTTTTCCAGATCGGTGGTAGCGAAGAGGTGGTTCATCACCTGATCCATATCCACGCGGTTGGAACGCGGCACAATCACCAGACGGGTTGGGTTCTCGTGGTCAGATTCATCGCGTAGATCGTCAACCATCGGCAGCTTCTTGTTGCGCATTTGCGCAGCAATCTGCTCCAGCACGCGCGCGCCAGAAACCTGATGCGGTAGTGCGCTGATAACCACTGCGCCATCTTCTTTTTTCCACACCGCACGCATACGCACAGAACCGCGACCGTTTTCGTAGATTTTGCGGATCTCGGCGCGGGAAGTGATGATTTCCGCTTCGGTCGGGTAGTCCGGCCCCTGCACGATATCCAGTAACTGGTCGAGCGTGGTATTGGGCTGCTCAATTAAGGCGATTGCCGCCTGCGCGACTTCACGCAGGTTGTGCGGCGGAATATCCGTCGCCATGCCGACGGCAATGCCGGTGGTGCCGTTAAGTAAAATATTCGGCAAGCGGGCAGGAAGCATTTTCGGCTCTTGCAACGTGCCATCGAAGTTTGGCACCCAATCCGCCGTTCCTTGCCCCAGTTCACTTAATAAAAGCTCGGAATATTTCGACAGGCGGGATTCGGTGTAACGCATTGCCGCGAACGATTTCGGATCGTCCGGCGCCCCCCAGTTCCCCTGCCCGTCCACCAGCGGATAACGGTAAGAGAATGGCTGCGCCATCAGCACCATCGCTTCATAGCAGGCGCTGTCGCCATGCGGATGGTATTTACCCAGTACGTCACCGACGGTACGAGCCGATTTTTTAAATTTGGCGGTAGAATTCAGGCCCAGTTCTGACATCGCATACACAATGCGGCGCTGAACGGGTTTCAGACCATCACCAATAAACGGCAACGCACGGTCCATGATCACGTACATGGAGTAGTTTAAGTAGGCGTTCTCCGTAAACTCATGCAGCGCAAGGCGCTCTGCCATATCGCTCATTAATTCTGATTCCTCAACTTATTCGCCAGCCTTCAAAGGGGCAATATTGCTGGAGATACTACATTATCTGCCGCGTCGAGTCACAGGAGATCAGCGTCATTAGCGCCGCCGGACGTGCTCCGACGGCGATAAAGGCATCAATGTGCCTTGATATACAACTCTTTGCTGTAGACATAATCCTGAGGATTATGCAGCGGGAAACCGCCAACGTAGGGTTTAAGCAGTTTGATCAGCGGTTGATAGTAGATGGGAATGAGCGGTGCCTGCTGGTTAATAATGGCCTCGGCCTGTTGATACAGCGCATTACGTTTTCCCGCATCGGTGGTTTGCACGGCCTGATTCAATAACGCGTCATACTGTGCGTTTTTCCAATGACCGACGTTCTCTTCACTATCGCTTTTAAGCGTGTTCAGAAAGGTGGATGCATCATTATACGTCGCATCCCACGACTGCCGCGACAACATGAAATCACCGCTACGTCGGGCATCGAGATACGTTTTCCATTCCATCGTTCGCAACGTCACCTGTGCGCCAAGCTATTTTTTCCATTCGGAAGACAAGGCTATCGCCGTTTTCTCATGCAGATCGTATTTGTTGTAGAACAGTTCAAAGCGTAGCGGGTGAGAGGCGTCGTATCCCGCCTGTTTCAGCAAGGCTTTTGCCGTCGCCACGCGCTCACTCATTGGCTGTTGCAGTTCATCGAACGTCGGTGCGTTAAAGCCTTCAACCTCTGGCGGCGTCAACGTGGCTGCAGGCGTTCGCTGCCCAAGTACCTTTTGCGCGATTAACTGTCTGTCGACCGTCAGATATAACGCCCGCCGCACACGCACGTCGTCAAACGGCGTTTTCTGCGTATTGAAGTTATAATATTCGCTGTTCAGACGCGGGATAATCTGCAACTCGCCTGGCAACGATTTTTCGATAGCCGGAATTTGCTTCGCCGGAACCCAGGTCAGATCGACCTCTCCCGCGCGATAGCGGTTATAACCGGTGACCGCATTATCCAGCGCCAGATACTCGACCTGCTGCAAAACGGTATGCTCTGCATCGCGATACTTAGAATTTTTGCGAGCAGTAATCTTTTCGTTAACTACCCATTTATCAAGCACAAAGGCACCGTTGTAAACCATATGTTCTGGCTTACTCCAGCTATCGCCATATTTCGCTATTACATGATGTGGAACAGGAAACAACGTCGGCCAGGCTAACATTGTCGTAAACCACGGCACGGGCTGCTCAAGCGTGACTTCAAGGGTGCGTTCATCCGTCGCTTTCACGCCTAACGATGAGACATCCGCTTTTCCCGCCGCGATAGCCGCTGCATTTTTAATATGCGCCTGCGCCAGATAGCCAGCAAAAGGACTTGCTGTTTTGGGGTCAGCCGCGCGCTGCCAGCCGAGGACAAAATCCTGCGCTGTCAGAGGCTGACCATCAGACCACTGTAGGCCGTTGCGTAAATGGAAAACATAGCGTTTGCCGCCATCAGACACTTCCCAGGACTCGGCCTGAGCGGGTTGCACTTTGCCTTCGCTGTCCATCCATACCAGACCTTCAAACAGATCCAGCACAATCTGCGCGGCAGTATTCTCCTCAACCTTTTGCGGGTCGAGTGTGCCTGGATCGCTATGATTGTTGTAACGAAAGACTTGTTGCGAAGAGAGCGGAGTATTGGCGGGAACGTCAGCGGCGTAGAGAGGAGTCGCACTTACCAGGCTGACCAGCCATAATAAATTTCGCGTATACATGGTATTCCTTACCGGAGAAATTATAAGCCCGACAACAATACGCCTGTGGCATTGTTAGCTCAAACTTATCGCGAGTGATTTAGTTCACACTCCGGAAAAGATCCCCTTCACATTAACGGCACATAAACATCCGTTTTCAATTGCTGCTCTGCTATCCCTTCGCCCAGGTTGGTGTAATGAAACAGAATCGGAGCGTTACGTATTTTCTCGCCGCTTTCAGGAAGCCAGCTGCGAATGATTGTCCAGATGGTGTGAGATATGTTATCCAGGTCGCCAACATGGCGGGCTACGGCATAACGTCCCGACGTAAGTTCACCATTACTCACCCCATAACGATTCTCCGGAATCGGTTCGTTAACGCTGCCACAAATATCAAAGCGAAACGCATCTGGCGCGGTGGTGGCAGGATCGTCCCAGGCGACGCCAAAAGTCTGGCTTTGGTTAACAGGAGAAAGCCCCGTCTCTTTGCGCCACATGATAAATTTTGCCACGCTGTAGTTGAGCAACTCAGGGCTACAGCGATGTGGCAACATCGCCACAGGGATTGATGGGAAATCGATAATGTTTACATCCAGTGTCAGGTTTGTCATTTTGCCTCCCTGCGAAATTATTCCCGGGAACGCGTCCCGGGAGCGGTAAAATTACGGGTTCACTTTGCTGATCTGTTTAACGTCAATTTCAACAGAGTTCCAGTCTTTATCCACTTCGCCCTGAATCTCAACCGTATCTTTCGGCGTAACTGTCACACCGTTCCAGCGTTTGTGGTCGATATCTACATTGATGGTGCCGCTGGCATCTTTGAACAGGTACAGATCGTCAGAGATGCGCTCAACGATATTGCCGCGCAGAGTTACCCAGGTGTCGTCACGCAGAGATTTCGCGTTTTCTACGTTAGTGACACTGCCGTTCGGCCCCTGGAATCCACCAGTCTGACTTTGTGTTGCCGATGGGCCAGAAAAACCACCCTGCTCTGCTGCCATTACCGGTGCGCTGCACAGAGCCATTACTGCAATTACTGCTGCTAATTTTTTCATGTTTGTTACTCCCTTTAATGTCTGTTTCCGGGCATTAAACAAGATAGTCCTTAACAACTTCTTAAGGAAAAAAAAGAAAATTTAGGGCTGTACAGAGCACGTTACAACACGGTTTACTTGCAACAAATACAGTTATCGCAGGGATGAAAAGATGCGAATTTTACTGATAGAAGATGACATGCTGATTGGCGATGGCATCAAAACAGGTCTGAGTAAGATGGGTTTTAGCGTCGACTGGTTTACGGAAGGTCGTCAGGGAAAAGAGGCGCTTTATAGCGCGCCTTATGACGCGGTGATCCTTGATTTAACCTTACCGGGAATGGATGGTCGCGATATTTTACGCGAGTGGCGGGGTAAAGGTCAGCGTGAACCGGTACTGATTCTCACCGCACGCGACGCTCTGGCCGAACGCGTGGAAGGTTTGCGCCTGGGCGCGGACGATTATCTATGCAAACCTTTTGCGTTGATAGAAGTCGCAGCCAGGCTGGAGGCTCTGATGCGCCGAACCAACGGCCAGGCCAGCAACGAGCTGCGCCACGGTAACGTAATGCTCGACCCCGGCAAACGGATCGCCACGCTGGCAGGTGAATCCTTAACGTTAAAGCCAAAAGAGTTTGCCCTACTAGAACTCTTAATGCGCAACGCCGGTCGGGTACTGCCGCGCAAACTGATTGAAGAAAAACTGTATACCTGGGACGAAGAGGTCACCAGCAATGCCGTCGAAGTGCATGTACATCACCTGCGGCGCAAACTCGGCAGTGACTTTATTCGTACCGTTCACGGTATAGGCTACACATTAGGTGAAAAATGAAATTTACCCAACGCCTTAGTCTGCGAGTCAGACTGACGCTGATCTTTTTGATTCTGGCCTCGGTGACCTGGCTGCTTTCCAGTTTTGTCGCCTGGAAGCAAACAACGGATAACGTCGATGAGTTGTTCGATACCCAGTTAATGCTGTTTGCCAAACGGTTAAGTACGCTCGATCTCAACGAAATCAATGCGGCAGATCGTATGGCAAGAACGCCGAAGAAATTCAAACACGGTCATGTAGATGATGATGCACTGACCTTTGCCGTCTTTACCCACGATGGAAAAATGGTGCTCAACGATGGCGACAATGGAGAAGATATTCCCTATAGCTATCAACGTGAAGGTTTTGCTGACGGGCAACTGATAGGTGATAAAGATCAATGGCGTTTTATCTGGATGACATCACCTGATGGTAAATATCGCATCGCTGTCGGTCAGGAATGGGAATACCGTGAAGACATGGCGCTGGCGATTGTTACCGGACAGCTCATTCCGTGGCTTGTCGCGCTACCGATTATGTTAATCATCATGATGGTACTGCTGGGCCGTGAACTCTCACCACTGAACAAACTGGCGCTGGCGCTACGTATGCGCGATCCCGACTCGGAAAAACCGCTCGACACCACCGGTGTGCCGAGCGAAGTGCGTCCGCTGGTTGAGTCGCTGAATCAACTTTTCGAACGTACACATGCGATGATGGTTCGTGAGCGACGCTTTACCTCCGATGCCGCTCACGAACTGCGTAGCCCGTTAACCGCGCTGAAAGTACAAACCGAAGTCGCGCAGCTTTCTGACGACGATCCACAGGCACGAAAAAAAGCCCTGATGCAATTACATTCCGGGATCGATCGCGCCACACGCCTGGTTGACCAACTGCTCACTTTGTCGCGGCTGGATTCGCTGGATAATCTTCAGGACGTCGCGGAAATCCCACTTGAAGATCTCCTGCAATCGTCGGTAATGGATATTTACCACACGGCGCAGCAGGCGAAAATTGACGTGCGGCTGACGCTCAATGCCCAAGGCATCAAACGCACCGGACAACCGCTATTGTTAAGTCTACTGGTACGAAATCTGCTGGATAACGCTGTGCGCTACAGTCCACAAGGCAGCGTGGTGGACGTCACGCTGAATGCCGATAATTTCACCGTAAGGGATAACGGCCCCGGAGTAACGCCAGAGGCACTGGCGCGAATTGGTGAACGCTTCTATCGCCCACCGGGACAAACCGCCACCGGCAGCGGGCTTGGGCTGTCGATTGTCCAGCGAATCGCCAGGTTGCATGGTATGAATGTTGTGTTTGGGAATGCAAAACAAGGTGGATTTGAGGCGAAAGTGAGCTGGTAGTGGTGATATTGTTGCTAAATTCGCAAAAGACTTTGCACATTTTGCTAATTTCACCGTGCCGCTCTGTGACGTACTATAGTCGACAAACTTCTCACCTTGAGGATAAAAAATGAGCAATATCCTGATTATCAACGGCGCGAAGAAATTCGCCCACTCCAATGGTCAACTGAACGACACCCTGACCGAAGTCGCGGATGGCACGCTGCGCGACCTCGGGCATGATGTCCGCATCGTTCGCGCCGACAGCGACTACGATGTCAAAGCCGAAGTACAAAACTTTCTCTGGGCTGATGTGGTTATCTGGCAGATGCCTGGCTGGTGGATGGGCGCGCCGTGGACGGTGAAAAAATACATTGATGATGTGTTCACCGAAGGTCACGGCACGCTGTATGCCAGCGATGGTCGTACTCGTAAAGACCCGTCGAAAAAATACGGTTCCGGCGGCCTGGTACAGGGCAAAAAATATATGCTTTCCCTGACCTGGAACGCCCCAATGGAAGCCTTCACCGAAAAAGACCAGTTCTTCCACGGCGTTGGCGTTGACGGCGTGTATCTGCCATTCCATAAAGCAAACCAATTCCTCGGTATGGAACCGCTGCCGACATTTATCGCTAATGACGTGATAAAAATGCCTGATGTACCCCGCTATACTGAAGAATATCGCAAGCATCTTGTAGAGATTTTTGGTTAACTAGGGCTCTGGCTTTAGAAGGAGTTAACCATGATTACAGTAATCGCAGAAATCCGTACTCGTCCTGGTCAGCATCACCGTCAGGCGGTATTGGAGCAGTTTGCTAAAATCGTTCCAACAGTTCTGAAGGAAGAAGGTTGCCACGGCTACGCGCCAATGGTGGATTGCGCTGCTGGCGTGAGTTTCCAGTCTATGGCACCGGACTCTATCGTGATGATTGAGCAGTGGGAAAGCATTGCCCATCTTGAAGCGCATTTGCAGACGCCGCACATGAAA
This sequence comes from Escherichia sp. B1147, assembly GCF_001660175.1. Lineage (NCBI taxonomy): Bacteria > Pseudomonadati > Pseudomonadota > Gammaproteobacteria > Enterobacterales > Enterobacteriaceae > Escherichia > Escherichia sp. B1147. The sequence goes on along the minus strand of NZ_LFHY01000015.1, from coordinate 244,470 downwards.
GCGTACAGCGAAGCCGTAAAAGGCGATGTGCTGGAGATGAATATTCGTATCCTGCAACCGGGGCTTTGATGTTTCTGAAGAGAGGCCGGTGTTGCTACCGGCCTCAGGTCAGATTAGCCATTTTTTCTTCCCGTTTTCAAACCCCGATGGAAATCGTTAATTCGCTTAATGGTTTTAACCGCACGCTGCGGCACTGCGGAAGCCACCGACCAGACAATCATTTCCAGGCACAACAATACCGTACCATGTAGCGGCGTTTTCCCCTTTTCATCCCCGCGCGGAACATGAATCACGATACTGGCGTCTTTGCTAAAACGCGAATCCAGCGCGTTTGTCAGCAAAATAACAGGGATCCCCAGCCGTCTCGCTTCACGCAGCGTTGTCAGCCCTTCCCGGTGCGCAGATTTTTGCGCCATCATGATCAGAACATCGCCACGTTGAAGCGCGATCAGTTGCTCGGCAAGGCCAATACCAGTACGGTTTAGCGCCGTGGCGGGTAAGCCAATGCGATTGAATAACCGTGCGGTATAGTCCGCCAGGATACCCGAAGCGCCAATGCCAAAAATAACAACTTGCCGCGCCTGCACCAGCATGGCTACCGCTTGTGCAAGCGCGTGGCGGTTTTCAGGCTCTGACAGGACATTACAGGTGTACAAATGCCCTTCAAGAACAAAATCGATTGCGGTGTTAACATCGCTCGTCAAGTTACTCACCGTCGTAGACATCTTTTCGCTGGAACTAAGGGCAGGACCAAGCCACTGTTCCAGTGTGCGTTTCAGATCGCGCAGCCCGGCAAACCCCAGGGCCTGGATAGCCCGAATCACTGTGGCATCGGAAGTGTTCAATGTGGCTGCAATTTCCATCGCCGTTTGCTCCAGTACCACTTCACGATGTTCATTAATGTAGCTGGCGACGGCTCTTAACCCCGGAGTTAACTGACTGGCGCGAGTGCGGAAACGCTCACCAAAAATATCAACACGCGTTTTGTCTTTCTGGATCATTTGGCCTCCGGTAAAGGTCGCCCCGCAATTTGTGATTGTATCTGCGCAGCCATCAACCCAAGGGATGCAAAGGAGTTAGAAATCGCCTCTTCACGAGAAATCAGCACATAGCGCCCGGAACGACAGGCCGTAAGAAACTGGCACCATCCCGGCATCACTTTTTCCATCGCTGCCAGCTCGTCCTGAGGCTTACCACCAGTGTCACCACGCCAGGTTGCAAAAACAAAATCGGCATCCAGTTCAGGCAAACGCTCCGCGCTTACATCCATTCGCCCACCTTCAGGAATGCTCTCAATCAGCGGTGGAAAACGAAAACCAGCATCGCGTAATACCCGCCCCAGCGAATGATAGCTATGCATCACATTAATTTTTCCCTGGTTTGCCTGAATCACCGATACCGTTATTTTTTGGCTGTCCAGCGTCGCCTTCAGCGCATCGATTTGTGCCTGATAGCGGCGTTCAAGTATCGCCAGCTGCGCCTGTGTTCCTGTAAGTTCTGCCAGCTTGCGGTAGATTTCTGGCGCCCCCCCTTTGAGATGATCAATGCTCACCGTGGGCGCAATTTTTTCCAGTTGTTCAATGGGCGTATTACGGGTCGGTTCTGTGATGATCAGGTCAGGCTTTGCCGCCACAATCGCTTCAATATCAATATCGGCTGTTCCAATGAAGGCTATTGATGAATTATCGAAGTCGACACCTGTCAGTAACGCACCGGATCGAATGAAATGGCTACCGTCAGGGCGTGTACGTCCGTGGCTGGCGACCGGGGGAACACCAAGTTCAATCAAAGGAATAGTGATATCAAGGTCGTGTAAAGAGACAATTCTCTTTGGATGTGCAGGCACTGTGACTTTGCGCCCTAAATCATCGGTAAACACCTGAACAGGCTCTGTTGCACGAGCAAAAAATGCCAACAGTATCAGCAGAGAAAAAAATAAACGCATATAACTCCCGTTAAAAACTGTTCCTGCGCTGCCAGAGCAGTAGCAAAAAAAATGGTCCACCAATCAGTGAGATAACGATTCCCGCAGGGAGTTGCAAAGGCAAAAAAGCCAAACGCCCAATGCTATCCGCCAGGATGACTAACAACGCCCCCGATACGGCGCTCCCCAGCAATAATGTCGTATGCCCGCCACGCAGAATAAAACGTGATATATGGGGTGCTATCAGCCCGACAAAGCCGATGTTGCCAACACAAGAAACGCAGACGGCTGTCAGGATTATTGGTGCGGCTACACGTAACAACGCCAGGCGAGAACTATTCACGCCTAACCCGGTTGCAACATGATGACCCAGCAGAGCGATATCCGCAGTCCGGGCTGTGAACAGCAATAAAAGAGCGGCTGGCAACATCCAACAGGCTGAAATACCGACTAACATCCAGTTAGCTGCATGCAGGCTTCCCGATAACCACATCAATGCAGTTTGTACATCACGAACATCTGCAGTGGTCATAAATACACCGATTCCGGCAGCGAAAAACCAGGACACGCCAATGCCAATCAGAACAAATCGCGGGCGGGAAATATCGCGCGCGCAAAAAATCACGATTAAAGCCACCAACAAGCCACCAGCAAGACCCGCCACGGGACGCCAGAACATTCCCAGCATTGGAAACTGAAAAATCAGCCACAGCACAGCCACGCTACATCCTTCTTTGACGCCGATTAAACCCGGGTCGGCAAGGCCGTTACGCGCAATGGATTGCATTGCGGCCCCTGCCATACCTAACATGGCCCCGCATAGCAATGCCATGATGACTCTCGGCAAGCGGATATCCTGCACAATATAACGTGCGTCGGTGCTTACGTTTTCTGGAGCAAACAACGCACGTCCTACTTCCGATGCCGGGACGGAGAAAGAACCATGCATCAGACCGAATATCAGTATTCCAACCGCAAACAGAGACAGTCCACTAAGCAACAGCAGATTTTTAGGGCGAATCAGTGTCGAAAACTTACCAACACGTAGTGGGCGTAGCCCGACGTTCATTATCTGACTCATTTGAACATCCTCGTCGCCATAATGACAAAAACGGGCGCGCCAACTAACGCCGTCATGACACCAGTCGCCAGCTCATGGGGCGTGAAAAGCGTTCGGGCGATAATATCTGCCAGTAATAACAAAAGGGCGCCGACACAAGCTGAAAGAGGTAGCAGAACGCGCAGATCCGCTGATGCCAGACGCCGGACAATCTGTGGTACCAGCAGGCCGACAAAACCAATGGGGCCAGCAATCGATACGGCAGCACCGCAGAGCAACGCAATCGCAATCAGAGTGAATGTTCGTGTGCGTAGTACCGAAACACCCAGCCCCTGTGCCATGCGATCGCCCAGTGCCAACATGTTAAGAGAGGGCGCAAGGTAAAGGGCTAATACAAATCCCCCCAAAGAAAACCAGGCGGACGTTCCAAGCGTCGCCCAATCCTGCCCCGCTAAATCCCCCGCTAACCATGTCCGCATCGCCAGCAGCGTTTGTTCGTCAAGAATCAGGATTGCAGCCGTTATTGAGGAAACGAACGCTGATAACGCCACGCCGCATAAGGTAACTTTCATTGGCGTTAACCCTGAACGCCCTGCGGAAGAGAGCAGCAATATCAACAGGAACAATAACGCGCCTCCCGCAGATGCCAGCAGTGGGCGCCCAACAGGAAATGCCAGTCCAAGCGCGCTGGCGGCAACGACAGCCAGGGCGGCTCCGGCATTTAAGCCTAAAATATGTGGCTCGCCCAATGGGTTACGAATGACAGCCTGCAACAAAGCACCAGCAACACCAAGAGAAGCACCAGTCAGCAATGCTGCCGCTAAACGCGGCAAACGCAGTCTTACAATTACGTTGTGATCGAAGTTTTGCGGTTCAAAATGAAGAAATGCCTGCAACACCGTTTGTGGTGCAATAAATCGGGCACCAATCCCGGGATATACCACGCATCCCACCAGCAGTAAGGCGAGAAAAAAAACAGTAACCAGCCCCGTGCGCATCATACTTTTTCTACACCACGAAACGGCATGAAAAACGGTTTTCCCGTCAGAGGATTTATTGATGCGTGAACATCAACGTCAAAGACAGCTTTTACCAGTTCAGGCGTGCAATGTTCCCCCTCATTCAACACACGCACCACTTTCCCCTGGCGTAAAAATATCAACGTATCACCATAATTCACGGCAAAATTCAGATCATGCAACACCACGACGACAGTGCGCCCGTGATGACGCGTTAAATCATGTAATAACTCAAGAATTTCAACCTGATAACGTAAATCAAGCCAGGTTGTGGGTTCATCCAGCAGGATATAAGGCGTCTTTTGCGCCAACACCATCGCAATCCAGCAGCGCTGGCGCTGCCCACCAGAGAGTTTTTCAACCGGTAAATGTGCAAACTCCTGCGTACCGGTTAATTTCAGGGCCTCTTCTACCGCCTGCTCGTCGGCGTCGCTCCATTGGCGTATGAAATTCTGCCAGGGAAAGCGCCCACGCGACACCAGTTCATAAACGGTTAAGCCCTCCGGCAATAATGGCGACTGCGGTAAGATCCCAAGTCTACGGGATAACGCTTTCGTTGGTTGCTCGTGAATCGCTTTGCCATCAAGCAATATTGAGCCACCCATCGGTTGCAAGATACGCGCAATGGTACTGAGCAACGTCGATTTTCCACAGCCGTTTGCCCCAACCAGAACGGTCATTTTTTCTGTGGGAACGGAGAAAGAAACACCATCAACAATGATTTTCTTGTGATACCCGGCAGAAACATTGTCGAGGATCAGCCCCTGCCCTTTTGCGTTATGTGTCACGTGTACGCCAACTTAATCAAAGACAAACAAAAATAAAACTCATTCTCCTTTGAGAGTTTGACGCCACAAAATGTAGTAGTCAAGAAGTTAAAAGCCACACAGTAACAAGGTAAATAACAGGTAAAATATTTTTAAAACTAAAAATAAAAACATTAAATATTAATAAGTTAAAAGCGACAAGAATGCATTAAACCTTCGTAAAAACACATGTAGCATTTTTTTGTCATTTCTCATTTACTACTACATAGCCACATGTTTGAATGATTCTCAATTACATATCCGATGGTGAAATAACAAACGGATAGTGCTTAGTGAGCAACAAGAAACAATTTTCACTCGCGACAATCCGCGAGTTTTTGGGATAACAGACTAAATGGCTAAGTTCACACCTTCATTCTCAGGAGTCAAAGGTCGGGCACTCTTTTCACTGCTCTTTGCGGCACCGATGATTCATGCAACCGACACTGTAACGACCAAAGATGGCGAAACCATCACTGTTACCGCGGATGCAAATACCGCAACTGAGGCGACCGATGGTTATCAACCTCTGAGCACCTCCACGGCGACATTAACCGATATGCCGATGCTGGATATTCCGCAGGTGGTCAATACCGTTAGCGATCAAGTACTGGAAAATCAGAATGCGACGACGCTGGATGAGGCGCTTTATAACGTCAGTAACGTGGTGCAAACCAATACATTAGGCGGGACTCAGGACGCTTTTGTACGTCGTGGATTCGGCGCTAACCGGGATGGTTCTATCATGACCAACGGCCTGCGAACTGTACTTCCTCGCAGCTTCAACGCCGCAACAGAACGTGTGGAAGTGCTAAAAGGTCCGGCCTCCACGCTGTATGGCATTCTCGATCCTGGTGGGTTGATTAACGTCGTGACAAAGCGCCCGGAAAAAACGTTCCATGGTTCTGTCTCAGCCACGTCCTCCAGTTTTGGCGGAGGCACAGGGCAACTGGATATCACTGGCCCCATTGAAGGCACTCAGCTGGCTTACCGCCTGACGGGGGAAGTGCAGGATGAAGATTACTGGCGGAATTTCGGTAAAGAGCGCAGTACATTTATTGCCCCATCACTCACCTGGTTTGGTGATAATGCAACAGTAACCATGCTCTATTCACATCGGGATTATAAAACGCCGTTCGATCGCGGAACGATTTTCGACCTTACGACGAAACAGCCCGTAAACGTTGATCGAAAAATACGTTTCGACGAACCGTTTAACATTACCGATGGTCAGTCCGATCTGGCGCAACTCAACGCAGAATATCATCTCAATAGCCAGTGGACAGCGCGCTTTGATTACAGCTACAGCCAGGATAAATACAGCGATAATCAGGCTCGTGTTACCGCGTATGATGCAACGACAGGAACGCTGACACGGCGTGTTGATGCAACTCAGGGCTCTACCCAGCGTATGCATGCTACTCGTGCGGATCTGCAAGGGAATGTTGATATTGCTGGATTCTATAATGAGATTCTGGGTGGGGTGTCATATGAATATTATGATCTTCTGCGTACAGATATGATTCGCTGTAAAAACGCTAAAGATTTCAATATTTACAGCCCTGTTTATGGCAACACCAGCAAATGCACAACGGTTTCGGCGTCGGACAGTGATCAGACGATCAAACAGGAGAGCTACTCAGCTTATGCACAGGATGCGCTCTATCTGACCGATAACTGGATTGCCGTCGCCGGGATCCGCTATCAGTATTACACGCAGTATGCGGGTAAAGGCCGTCCTTTTAATGTCAATACTGACAGCCGCGATGAACAATGGACTCCCAAACTGGGGCTGGTCTATAAACTGACGCCATCGGTATCCTTGTTTGCCAATTATTCGCAAACATTTATGCCGCAATCGTCAATTGCCAGCTACATTGGCGATCTTCCACCAGAATCATCTAATGCTTACGAAGTCGGGGCAAAATTCGAGCTGTTCAATGGTATAACCGCAGATATTGCGCTGTTTGATATCCATAAACGTAACGTGTTGTATACCGAAAGTATTGGTGACGAAACCATCGCCAAAACGGCAGGCCGCGTTCGTTCAAGAGGGGTTGAAGTCGACCTTGCGGGAGCATTAACTGAAAATATTAATATTATTGCCAGCTACGGCTATACCGATGCTAAGGTTCTGGATGATCCTGATTATGCAGGAAAACCATTGCCGAATGTTCCTCGTCATACCGGTTCGCTATTCCTGACCTATGACATTCATAACATGCCTGGCAATAACACACTGACGTTTGGCGGTGGCGGACATGGCGTAAGCCGTCGTTCGGCAACCAATGGGGCTGACTATTATCTGCCAGGCTATTTCGTTGCCGATGCCTTCGCCGCATACAAAATGAAATTGCAGTATCCGGTCACTCTGCAATTAAACGTCAAAAACCTGTTTGATAAAACGTATTACACCTCTTCCATCGCCACCAATAATCTGGGTAATCAGATTGGCGATCCGCGTGAAGTGCAATTCACGGTGAAAATGGAGTTTTGATAAAAAAAGCCCGGTATACGCTTGTATGCCGGGCTATGTTTTATTCTCCTGGCTGGAGGATTATCAGACTTCAATCTCCGCCATGTCGCCTTTCTCTTGCAACCAGTTACGGCGGTCTTCCGAACGTTTCTTCGCCAGCAGCATATCCATCATCGCGTCAGTACGCTGATCATCTTCATCATCGATGGTTAATTGCACCAGGCGGCGAGTATTCGGGTCGAGCGTGGTTTCACGAAGTTGCAGCGGGTTCATTTCACCCAGACCTTTAAAACGCTGGACATTTGGCTTGCCTTTCTTGCGTTTTAATTGCTCGAGCACGCCCTCTTTCTCTTCTTCCGTCAAGGCGTAATAGACCTCTTTGCCCAGGTCAATGCGGTAGAGCGGTGGCAGAGCTACGTAGACGTGACCGTGTTTCACCAGCGTGCGGAAATGTTTTACAAACAGCGCACAGAGCAGCGTAGCAATGTGCAAACCATCGGAGTCAGCATCCGCCAGGATACAGATCTTGCCGTAACGCAGTTGGCTAAGATCGTCGCTGTCAGGATCGATACCGATCGCCACCGAAATATCATGCACTTCCTGCGAAGCCAGCACTTCGTCGGAAGAAACTTCCCAGGTGTTAAGGATCTTACCTTTCAGCGGCATGATCGCCTGATACTCACGATCGCGCGCCTGCTTGGCGGATCCGCCTGCAGAGTCCCCTTCCACGAGGAACAGTTCGGTACGGTTAAGGTCCTGCGCGGTACAGTCGGCCAGTTTGCCAGGCAGAGCCGGACCGCTGGTCAGCTTTTTACGCACCACTTTTTTGGCCGCACGCAGACGGCGCTGGGCGCTGGAAATCGCCATCTCCGCCAGCAGTTCAGCCGCCTGAACGTTCTGGTTCAGCCACAAGGTGAAAGCATCTTTCACCACGCCAGAAACGAATGCCGCGCACTGACGTGAAGAGAGACGCTCTTTCGTCTGCCCGGCAAACTGCGGATCCTGCATTTTTACCGACAGCACATATGCGCAGCGATCCCAGATATCTTCCGCCGACAGCTTCACGCCGCGCGGCAGAATGTTGCGGTATTCGCAGAACTCGCGCATCGCATCCAGCAGGCCCTGACGCAAACCGTTAACGTGTGTACCGCCCTGCATCGTTGGGATCAGGTTGACGTAACTTTCGGTCAGCAGTTCGCCACCTTCCGGCAGCCACAATAGCGCCCAGTCCACCGCTTCGGTATCACCAGAAAAATTACCGATAAACGGTTTTTCCGGCAACGTCGGCAGGCCATTTACCGCTTCCGCAAGGTAATCGTTCAGACCGTCCTGATAGCACCAGCGTTGTTCGGTATTGTTGATCTCATCTTTAAAAGTGATCTCAACGCCAGGACACAAGACCGCTTTGGCTTTCAGCACATGCGTCAGGCGTGAAACAGAGAAACGCGGGCTGTCGAAGAAGGTTTCATCCGGCCAGAAGTGTACGCTGGTGCCAGTGTTGCGTTTACCGCAAGTACCGACAACCTGCAAATCCTGCACCTTTTCGCCATTTTCAAAGGCGATGTTATAAATCTGACCATCGCGGCGCACGTTAACTTCTACGCGCTTCGACAGGGCGTTAACCACCGAGATCCCCACGCCGTGCAGACCGCCAGAGAACTGGTAGTTTTTGTTAGAGAATTTACCGCCCGCGTGCAAACGGCAAAGAATCAGTTCGACCGCCGGAACACCTTCTTCCGGGTGAATATCCACCGGCATTCCGCGACCATCGTCAATCACTTCCAGCGACTGGTCAGCATGTAAAATTACATCCACGCGCTTTGCGTGACCGGCCAGTGCTTCATCGACACTGTTATCAATAACTTCTTGCCCCAAATGGTTAGGGCGAGTGGTATCAGTATACATCCCCGGACGGCGGCGAACCGGCTCAAGCCCGGTGAGTACCTCAATGGCATCAGCGTTGTAAGTTTGCGTCATGGTTTAAGTTAGTAATTCGAGTTGATCGTCAGAGATGGTGCAGACCAAGAAAATCGACGATCGGGTTGAAATAATCTTCGAAGCCCGTGAATGCGTGGTTGCCGCCTTCTATTACGGTCTGGCGGCAGGAGGCGTAGTACGCCACCGCCTGGCGGTAATCCAGCACTTCATCTCCCGTCTGTTGCAGCAGCCAGATCAAATCCGGTGCTTCCAGCGGGTCAATCTGCATGACTTTGAGATCGTAAATATGGCGAGACTCTAGCACATATTGCTGCCCGGTGTAGGGGTTCTCGTTCTGACCGAGATAGTCTGTTAGCAGTTCAAACGGGCGCACCGCCGGGTTTACCACCACAGCCGGCAGCATAAAACATTGCGACAACCAGGTGGCGTAGTACCCGCCCAGTGACGAACCAACAATCCCCAGCGAATCACCGCCATGTTCCAGCACAATGGATTCAAGCAGTTCTGCCGCATCGGAAGGATACGGCGGTAACTGCGGAATAATCATCTCAACGTCAGGGTGATGTTCCGCCAGCCAGTTTTTCAACAAGCTCGCTTTCGCAGAACGCGGCGAACTATTGAAACCGTGTAAATAAAGAAGCGTCGACATCAGTAACCTTCTGAAGCGGTATCTGGTTGGAAACGGGAGTCTGCCAGGCGGTGTACTTCTGTGGTCAGCGAGCCATCGGCATGAAGTTCCAGCGTACGCCAACCGGGCGCGATGGTATCCAGCGTGAAGTTGGAGCAGTGCGGCTTAAACTGCACGCAGGTCGATGGCGTTGCCAGCAGGCGACGACCGTTCCAGTCGAGATCCAGTTCCTGATGGATATGGCCGCATAACAGATATTTGACGTGCGGAAACTTCACCAGCACGTTATCCAGTTCACCTGCGTTACGCAGACTGTGTTGGTCAAGCCAGCTACAACCCGCAGGCAGCGGATGATGGTGCAGTAGCAGCAAGGTATGGCGCTCTGGTGCATCGGCCAGTTTACGTTCCAGCCACTCGAGCTGAAACTCACTCAACTCGCCGTGTGGCACGCCAAACACCTGGCTGTCCAGCAACAGGATTTGCCACTGCTCACCGATAAACACGCGTTTCGCGGAAGATATACCCGCATCCTGTAACGCACTGTACATCGCAGGCTGGAAGTCATGGTTGCCCGGCAGCCAGACGCAGGGCGCACGAAAGCTTGCGATGCCTTCAGCGAAGTGCTGATAGGCCGCAGCCGTTTGATCCTGCGCTAAATCACCTGTCGCAACAATCAGGTCAAATTCGTGCTGGTGTGGGCGAATCGCCTCCAGCACCGCCTGGTAGCTCTCCCAGGTGTTCACACCTAACAGGGCTTCGTGCTTTTGCGCAAACAGGTGAGTATCGGTAATTTGTAAAATCCTGACTCTGGACTCACCAGCCAGAGGAAGGGTTAACAGGCTTTCCAAATGGTGTCCTTAGGTTTCACGACGCTAATAAACCGGAATCGCCATCGCTCCATGTGCTAAACAGTATCGCAACCAGTCCGCTAAAAACTGATTAATTTGATGCTTTTCGTCGCGTTGATGCAACTTTTTATTAGGATAATCATACCGCGCTTTGAAGCGAAAAATCTGCTGACTTGAACACACTTCAGCCACCATTGCATCATGATATAGACGCACCGTCATCGACGGAAGGCTCCAGTAACTGATCGCTGGCGCAATCTGTTCAATAGTCACCAGGGTAGTGTATCGGGTCGATTCCACAATCGTTAGCCGATATTGTGCGTTTGCCACCTGATAGCTTACAGTTTCACCGGGTGCGTCATTGCGCGGTAACAAACGGCGCAATTGTGAAAAGTTCATCTCGCACAGGCGCATCATTTCAGGAAAGTCAGGTGTGTAACGCTTCATTTATGCCCACTCATTTTTTAACGCTTGATGATGCAGTTGCAGCCATTGCAAAGCGATGACCGACGCTGCGTTGTCGATTTTCCCCTCTTCTACCCATTGGTATGCCTGTTCCCGACTTACCACATGAACGCGAATATCTTCGTTTTCATCTGCCAGACCGTGAATACCGCTTGCGGTCGTGGCGTCCACTTCGCCCACCATAATTGACGAACGCTCGCTGGTGCCGCCCGGGCTTGCCAGGAAACTTAACACCGGTTTAGTCCGTTTCACTTTTAGTCCCGCCTCTTCAATCGCTTCGCGACGGACAACATCTTCCACGCTCTCACCGTCTTCAATCATCCCGGCAACCATTTCCAGTAGCCAGGGCGTTTCGCTGGTGTCATACGCGGCAATTCGTATCTGCTCAATCAGTACAACTTCATCGCGCACTGGGTCAAAGGGTAGCAAGACTGCGGCGTGACCGCGTTCAAAAATTTCCCGTCGGACCTCATGACTCATTTGCCCGTTGAATAAACGATGACGAAATCTGTAAAGATCTAATGAAAAAAAGCCGCGATAAAGTGTTTCTCGTGCAATAATTTCTACATCGTTTTTGCCAAATGTAACGGGCAGGTTGTCTGGCTTAAGCATGGCTAATGTCCTGGCACTAATAGTGAATAAAATGTGAATTTCAGCGACGTTTGACTGCCGTTTGAGCAGTCATGTGTTAAATTGAGGCACATTAACGCCCTATGGCACGTAACGCCAACCTTTTGCGGTAGCGGCTTCTGCTAGAATCCGCAATAATTTTACAGTTTGATCGCGCTAAATACTGCTTCACCACAAGGAATGCAAATGAAGAAATTGCTCCCCATTCTTATCGGCCTGAGCCTTTCTGGGTTCAGTTCGTTGAGCCAGGCCGAGAACCTGATGCAAGTTTATCAGCAAGCACGCCTTAGTAACCCGGAATTGCGTAAGTCTGCCGCCGATCGTGATGCTGCCTTTGAAAAAATTAATGAAGCACGCAGTCCATTACTGCCACAGCTAGGTTTAGGTGCAGATTACACCTATAGCAACGGCTACCGCGACGCGAACGGCATCAACTCTAACGCAACCAGTGCGTCCCTGCAGCTGACCCAGTCCATTTTCGATATGTCGAAATGGCGCGCGCTGACCTTGCAGGAAAAAGCTGCCGGTATTCAGGACGTCACTTACCAGACCGATCAACAAACTTTGATCCTCAACACCGCGACCGCTTATTTCAACGTGTTGAATGCCATTGACGTGCTTTCTTATACTCAGGCACAAAAAGAGGCAATCTACCGTCAGTTAGATCAAACCACCCAACGCTTTAACGTGGGCCTGGTGGCGATCACCGACGTGCAGAACGCCCGCGCACAGTACGATACCGTGCTGGCGAACGAAGTGACCGCACGTAATAACCTCGATAACGCGGTAGAGCAGCTGCGTCAGATAACCGGTAACTACTATCCGGAACTGGCTGCGCTGAATGTCGAAAACTTCAAGACCGACAAACCACAGCCGGTTAACGCCCTGCTGAAAGAAGCCGAAAAACGCAACCTGTCCCTGTTACAGGCACGTTTGAGCCAGGACCTGGCGCGCGAGCAAATTCGCCAGGCGCAGGATGGTCACTTACCGACGCTGGATTTAACGGCTTCTACCGGGATTTCTGATACCTCCTACAGCGGTTCGAAAACCCGTGGTGCCAACAGCGCCCAGTATGACGACAGCAATATGGGCCAGAACAAAGTAGGTCTGAGCTTCTCGCTGCCGATTTATCAGGGCGGAATGGTTAACTCGCAGGTGAAACAGGCACAGTACAACTTCGTGGGTGCCAGCGAGCAACTGGAAAGCGCACACCGTAGCGTTGTGCAGACCGTGCGTTCCTCCTTCAACAACATTAATGCTTCTATCAGCAGCATTAACGCCTACAAACAAGCCGTGGTTTCCGCCCAAAGCTCTTTAGACGCGATGGAAGCGGGCTACTCGGTTGGTACGCGTACCATTGTTGATGTGTTGGACGCCACCACTACGCTGTACAACGCCAAGCAGGAACTGGCGAATGCACGTTATAACTACCTGATTAACCAGTTGAATATTAAGTCAGCTCTGGGTACGTTGAACGAGCAGGATTTGCTGGCGTTGAACAACGCACTAAGCAAGCCGGTTTCCACTAATCCGGAAAACGTCGCACCGCAGACGCCAGAACAAAATGCTATCGCTGATGGCTATGCACCAGATAGCCCGGCGCCAGCCGTTCAGCAAGCGTCCGCACGCACTACCACCAGTAACGGTCATAACCCTTTCCGTAACTGACGACGACGACGGGGCTTCGGCCCCGTCTGAACGTAAGGCAACGTAAAGATACGGGTTATCTGCCGCATTCTTCCCCCTTCTCGCTTCAATTTCGACCAGCCATCCTCTATTCTGATGGGTATTTACCACTGGTCCCGGAAGACAAAAATGAAACGGACAAAATCCATACGCCACGCATCGTTCCGCAAAAACTGGAGCGCACGCCACCTGACACCTGTTGCTCTCGCTGTTGCTACTGTTTTTATGCTGGCAGGCTGTGAAAAGAGTGATGAGACAGTATCTCTGTATCAAAATGCGGACGATTGTTCAGCCGCAAACCCAGGCAAAAGCGCCGAATGTACCACCGCGTACAACAATGCGCTAAAAGAAGCAGAACGTACTGCGCCGAAATACGCCACTCGTGAAGACTGTATTGCCGAATTTGGCGAAGGTCAGTGCCAGCAAGCACCTGCCCAGGCGGGTATGGCACCAGAAAACCAGGCGCAGGCCCAGCAATCCAGCGGAAGTTTCTGGATGCCGCTGATGGCTGGTTACATGATGGGGCGCCTGATGGGCGGCGGCGCGGGCTTTGCGCAACAGCCGCTGTTCTCCTCGAAAAATCCAGCCAGCCCGGCTTACGGCAAATACACTGATGCCACCGGTAAAAACTATGGCGCTGCCCAGCCAGGCCGCACCATGACCGTACCTAAGACGGCAATGGCGCCGAAACCAGCCACCACTACCACCGTTACCCGCGGCGGCTTTGGTGAATCTGTTGCTAAACAAAGCACTATGCAGCGTAGCGCAACCGGTACCTCTTCTCGCTCAATGGGTGGCTGATACCGATGGAAAGAGTCAGTATTACCGAGCGCCCGGACTGGCGCGAAAAAGCCCACGAATACGGTTTCAATTTTCATACCATGTACGGTGAGCCGTACTGGTGTGAAGATGCCTACTACAAGCTGACCCTCGCCCAGGTTGAAAAACTCGAGGAAGTCACCGCCGAACTGCACCAGATGTGCCTGAAAGTGGTGGAAAAAGTGATCGCCAGCGATGAGCTGATGACCAAATTCCGCATTCCAAAGCACACGTGGAGTTTTGTGCGTCAGTCATGGCTGACGCACCAGCCGTCGCTTTATTCGCGCCTTGATCTGGCGTGGGATGGCACTGGCGAACCTAAGCTTCTGGAAAATAACGCTGATACGCCAACGTCACTATACGAAGCAGCGTTCTTTCAGTGGATCTGGCTGGAAGATCAGCTTAACGCGGGCAACCTGCCGGAAGGCAGCGACCAGTTTAACAGTCTGCAAGAAAAGCTGATCGATCGCTTTGTCGAGCTGCGTGAACAGTATGGCTTCCAGCTGCTGCATCTCACCTGCTGTCGCGATACGGTAGAAGATCGTGGCACCATTCAGTATTTGCAGGACTGCGCTACCGAAGCTGAAATCGCCACCGAGTTCCTCTACATCGACGATATCGGTTTAGGCGAAAAAGGCCAGTTTACGGATTTACAGGATCAGGTGATTGCCAACCTGTTCAAGTTGTATCCGTGGGAATTTATGCTGCGCGAAATGTTCTCCACCAAGCTGGAAGATGCTGGCGTACGCTGGCTGGAACCGGCGTGGAAGAGCATTATCTCCAACAAAGCGCTTCTGCCGCTGTTGTGGGAGATGTTTCCGAATCACCCTAACCTGCTGCCCGCTTATTTTGCGGAGGATGATCATCCGCAAATGGAAAAATATGTGGTTAAGCCGATCTTCTCACGTGAAGGCGCAAACGTGTCGATCATTGAGAACGGCAAAACCATTGAAGCGGCGGAAGGTCCATATGGCGAAGAAGGAATGATTGTTCAACAATTCCATCCGCTACCGAAGTTTGGCGACAGCTATATGCTGATTGGTAGTTGGCTGGTGAATGATCAACCTGCCGGAATTGGCATTCGTGAAGATCGCGCGTTAATCACTCAGGATATGTCACGCTTTTATCCGCATATTTTTGTAGAGTAATACTGTGCAATATTGCCCCGTTCACCGGGGCAATTTATTATAACCCGCTATTTATAATCCCCATCAATATATAAACCCATACATCTCCAACCTTTATTTAACATTAATAACCAATTTAATGCCAAATTGTCATATGCAAACGATACTGTAATTAAATTAACCAATAAAATCACATGATAACATGTTGTTTTATAAGTTTATTTATAGCCATCATTGCATCAAAAATAGATTTAATAATTAAAAAACAATGTCGCAGGGATCACACTACACAATATTGAATATTGTTATTGATATATTGCCACCCTAGTATCGACTAAAAGAAAATATTTGTTACAGAGAAATACAAAAAATCTAAAACCAGTAAAAAAACATTTATAAAAATTATTAGTAGTACATTTTAATTCATTAAATGAATTTATTAGCACCATCTCAACTGTCGATATTCATCATTATTATATATTTGCGTTATATAAGGAGATATATCCATGTTTGATAAATATAGAAAAACTCTGGTAGCCGGAGCTGTGGCGATAACTCTGGGTTTGTCAGCATCGGGGGTGATGGCAGCAGGTTTTAAACCTGCGCCACCTGCCGGGCAACTCGGGGCAGTCATCGTTGATCCCTACGGCAATGCGCCTCTGACCGCTGTGGTTGATTTAGATAGCCATGTCATTTCTGACGTCAAAGTTACCGTCCACGGGAAAGGCGAAAAAGGCGTTGAAATCAGCTATCACGTGGGTCAGGAGTCACTGAAAACTTACGATGGTGTACCGATTTTTGGTCTTTACCAGAAATTTGCTAACAAAGTGACCGTCGAGTGGAAAGAAAACGGCAAGGCCATGAAAGATGATTACGTGGTGCAGACTTCCGCCATCGTCAATAATTACATGGATAACCGCTCCATCTCCGATCTACAGCAAACCAAAGTTGTTAAAGTCGCGCCAGGTTTTGAAGACCGCCTCTATTTGGTTAATACCCATACCTTTACTGCGCAAGGTTCCGACCTCCACTGGCACGGTGAGAAAGATAAAAATGCCGGGATCCTCGATGCGGGTCCAGCAACCGGCGCACTGCCTTTTGATATCGCGCCCTTTACTTTCATTGTCGATACCGAAGGTGAATACCGCTGGTGGCTGGATCAAGACACCTTCTACGATGGCCGTGACCGCAATATCAACAAACGTGGTTATCTGATGGGTATCCGCGAAACGCCACGCGGCACCTTTACCGCAGTACAAGGCCAGCACTGGTACGAGTTCGACATGATGGGTCAGGTGCTGGAAGATCATAAGCTGCCGCGCGGATTCGCTGACGCCACCCATGAATCCATTGAGACGCCAAATGGCACGGTTCTGTTGCGCGTAGGTAAGAGCAACTACCGTCGCGATGACGGCATACACGTCACCACCATTCGTGACCATATCCTCGAAGTCGATAAATCTGGTCGCGTTGTCGATGTATGGGATCTGACGAAGATCCTCGATCCGAAACGTGATGCACTGCTCGGTGCACTGGATGCAGGCGCAGTTTGCGTTAACGTTGACCTTGCTCACGCCGGACAGCAGGCAAAACTGGAGCCAGATACACCGTTTGGCGACGCGCTGGGTGTAGGGCCAGGTCGTAACTGGGCGCACGTCAACTCCATCGCCTATGATGCAAAAGATGACTCAATCATTCTCTCCTCTCGCCACCAGGGCGTTGTGAAAATTGGTCGTGATAAACAAGTGAAGTGGATCCTTGCGCCCTCTAAAGGCTGGGAAAAACCGCTGGCCAGCAAGCTGCTGAAACCGGTTGATGCTAACGGTAAACCTATTACTTGTAACGAAAACGGTCTGTGTGAAAACTCGGACTTCGATTTTACCTACACCCAGCATACCGCATGGATTTCCAGTAAAGGTACGCTCACTATCTTTGATAATGGCGACGGTCGCCATCTGGAACAGCCAGCCTTACCAACCATGAAATATTCCCGCTTTGTGGAATATAAGATTGATGAGAAGAAAGGCACCGTTCAGCAAGTTTGGGAATACGGTAAAGAACGTGGCTACGATTTCTATAGTCCAATTACCTCCATCATCGAATACCAGGCCGACCGCAACACCATGTTCGGTTTCGGCGGTTCTATTCATCTGTTCGATGTCGGTCAGCCGACCGTCGGTAAGTTGAACGAAATCGACTACAAAACCAAAGAAGTGAAAGTAGAAATCGACGTGCTGTCTGATAAACCCAACCAGACTCACTATCGTGCGCTGTTAGTCCGTCCAGAGCAGATGTTTAAATAATTAGGAAGGGAATAAAAAATGTCGAAATTAGGGATCTCATCACTGTTTAAAAGCGTACTGCTTACTGCGGCTCTGGCGGTTTCATTTACTGCTTCTGCATTTACCGAAGGCACGGATTATATGGTCCTGGAAAAACCTATTCCGAATGCCGACAAAACACTGATTAAGGTATTCAGCTACGCCTGCCCGTTCTGTTACAAGTACGACAAAGCGGTTACCGGTCCGGTATCAGAAAAAGTGAAAGATGTCGTTGCTTTCACGCCGTTCCATCTGGAAACCAAAGGTGAATACGGCAAGCAGGCAAGCGAAGTCTTTGCTGTATTGATCAATAAAGATAAAGCCGCTGGTATTTCATTATTTGATGCTAACTCTCAGTTTAAGAAAGCCAAGTTTGCTTATTACGCGGCTTATCACGACAAAAAAGAACGCTGGTCTGACGGTAAAGATCCAGCTGCTTTTATCAAAACTGGCCTGGATGCCGCAGGTATGAGTCAGGCGGATTTTGAAGCTGCACTGAAAGAGCCAGCGGTACAGGAAACACTGGAAAAATGGAAAGCCTCTTATGAAGTTGCCAAAATCCAGGGTGTTCCGGCCTATGTTGTTAATGGTAAGTACTTGATCTACACCAAGAGCATCAAATCCATCGACGCTATGGCAGATCTTATCCATGAGTTAGCCAGTAAATAACAGGGAAACCAGCTATGGGTATTAAGGGAATGTGGAAAGACCTTCGCACATCACCAGTCGACACACTGGTCAGATGGCAGGAACAACGCTTTTTGTGGTTGTTAATGGCCGTTGCGATGGGCGCGTTAATTATCCTGGCGCACTCTTTCTTCCAGATCTATCTCTATATGGCGCCCTGCGAGCAATGTGTATACATTCGCTACGCCATGTTTGTGATGGTTATTGGAGGATTGGTTGCGGCGATCAACCCGAAGAACATCGTCCTTAAGCTGATTGGCTGCGTGATGGCATTTTACGGCAGCATTATGGGACTGAAGTTTTCGCTCAAACTGAACGATATCCACCATGCGGTACATAACCCGGATCCCGATTCACTGTTTGGCGTACAGGGTTGCTCTACCGATCCAACTTTCCCCTTTAACCTGCCGCTGGCACAGTGGGCGCCAAACTGGTTCAAACCGACCGGGGATTGCGGCTATGATGCACCAATCGTTCCCGATGGTGTCACACTGAGTAGTATGCAGCAGTGGTTTGTGGAGATGTATCAGCAATCTGAAGGCTGGTATCTGCTACCGCCGTGGCACTTTATGAACATGGCTCAGGCCTGTATGTTGGCTTTTGGTCTTTGCTTGCTGCTGCTGCTGGTGATGAGCGGCGCATGGGGACTCAAGCTGCTGAAAAAGTAAGGTAGTGCAAACCGAAGCCAGAAATTGGCTTCGGTTTTTTTCATCTATTAACCTACCTGCACCGATAGCATACTTAAACTGCCCATTTCTATACCATCGACCGGAATGGTAATCGGTTCCTGACCATCCCATGCACCTAAGACATACAACAGTGGCAGATAGTGATCCGGCGTTGGGTTCGATAACGCGCCGCCTTCATGGTCGAGATAATTCACCAATGGATGCTGTTCTACCGGCCCTTGCCACGTCAGATTCGCTTTCACATATTCATTAAACGACGTCGCCCACGGATACGGTGAACTATCACCGTGCCACTTCACCGTACGCAGGTTATGCACCACGTTACCGCTGGCGACCAGCATTATCCCTTCATCTCGCAGCGCCGCCAGTTTACGCCCCATCTCAAAGTGCCAGGCGGCGGGTTTGGTGCTATCAATACTTAACTGCACCATCGGGATATCCGCTTGCGGATACATCTTAATCAGTACGCCCCACGAGCCGTGGTCAAAGCCCCAGGCTTCTTTATCCAGCGTGACAGGTACTGGCGCTAACAGCTCAACCAACTGTTGTGCTAAAGCCGGTGAGCCAGGTGCCGGATAATGGGTGTCGTACAGCGCCTGCGGAAAGCCGCCAAAGTCATGAATCGTTGGTGGCGCTTCCATTGCAGTCACCCCCGTCCCCCGGGTAAACCAGTGAGCCGAAACCACAACAATCGCTTTCGGACGTGGCAATGTCATCCCCAACTTCTGCCAGCTACGGGTATACAAATTATCTTCCAGCACGTTCATCGGACTACCGTGACCTAAAAACAATGCTGGCATACGTGTTGAAGACATGATGATATCCTTAACTAAAGGTGTCATTTTGATATCCTCACAATACGCTTGTTCGGCGGAGTAAGAACCCGGATAACCATGATGATGATCATCAGTTATTTTGACGATCCGCCTGAAGGTGAAGATTTATAAGGAGTTGTCGATGTCAGTACCTCTCATTCTGACCATACTGGCGGGGGCAGCCACGTTTATTGGCGCGTTTCTCGGCGTTCTCGGGCAAAAACCCTCGAACCGACTGCTGGCGTTTTCGCTAGGATTTGCGGCGGGGATCATGTTGCTTATCTCATTGATGGAGATGCTCCCTGCCGCATTAGCCGCCGAAGGAATGTCCCCCGTTCTGGGCTACGGGATGTTTATCTTTGGTCTGCTGGGCTATTTCGGTCTGGACCGCATGTTGCCGCATGCGCATCCGCAGGATTTAATGCAAAAATCGGTGCAACCGTTGCCCAAATCGATCAAGCGCACTGCTATTCTGCTCACTCTTGGAATCAGTCTGCATAACTTCCCGGAAGGGATAGCGACCTTTGTCACAGCGAGCAGCAACCTGGAACTGGGCTTTGGCATCGCACTGGCCGTAGCGTTGCACAATATTCCTGAAGGTCTGGCGGTTGCGGGCCCGGTTTACGCGGCAACGGGGTCGAAACGCACCGCGATTCTGTGGGCGGGGATTTCTGGGCTGGCGGAAATTCTCGGCGGCGTTCTGGCGTGGTTAATCCTTGGTAGCATGATTTCCCCGGTGGTCATGGCGGCAATCATGGCGGCGGTTGCAGGAATTATGGTGGCGCTCTCCGTGGACGAATTAATGCCGCTCGCCAAAGAGATTGATCCCAATAATAATCCCAGCTATGGCGTACTGTGTGGGATGTCAGTAATGGGATTTAGTTTAGTGCTGTTACAAACGGCGGGAATTGGTTAAAAGAAATCTCAGATGTTGTCCAGCACATGGACAACATCTGCGGACATCGCAAAGGCCCTATTCCAGCTTTTTAGCCGTCTCTTCTCTCGTACTGTTTAAGTATTTGTTCCGCGCTTCCAGCAGTGCGTCTCTGTCCTGACGAAAAGCCCGACAATAACGTTTCAGATGCAGGAAATATCCCACTACAACCAGCGCAATTAATACAATCCAGTACCAGGCGATAAACATCCTTTTTACCCTTAATATTTAACAATACCAAACATTTAGCGCATAAATTTCACATATCCATTTTCGGATATTTTTATATGGTCGCATAATAACGTAACATTTATATGATTTTGATCATAATGAAAAAGATTGGCTGATATTAGTGAAATTTTTTCATATATAGAGAGTTAAGAATTACACCAGTCGGTGTGAAGACAAAATAAAACCGAAGCCTGCTACAGCTTCGGTTTCTTTGATTATTGCGCCAGTTTAAGCTACTGCTTTCAGCTAGCTTTACGCTCATGCGCCTGACGGTATGCAACCAGATCCTCAATAGTGACCAGCGCCATATTGTGTTTGTTGGCAAACTCAATGCACTCTGGCGCGCGGGCCATGGTGCCATCGTCATTAGTCAGTTCACACAGCACACCTGCAGGTTTAAAGCCTGCCAGCGTCATCAGATCAATAGTCGCTTCGGTATGACCACCACGAGTCAGTACACCACCCGCCTGCGCGCGCAGTGGGAAAACGTGGCCAGGACGATTCAAGTCTGAAGGTTTAGCACCATCAGCAATAGCCGCGCGAACAGTCGTGATACGGTCAGCGGCAGAAACACCGGTAGTCACACCTTCTGCAGCTTCAATGGTCACGGTAAAACCAGTGCCATAAGCGCTGGTATTATTTTCGACCATCATTGGCAGATCGAGTTGTTTACGGCGTTCATCGGTGATGCACAAGCAAACAATACCGCTACCGTGGCGAATGGTCAGCGCCATCTGCTCAACGGTCATGGTTTCTGCCGGGAAGATCATATCGCCTTCGTTTTCACGGTCTTCATCATCAAGCACCATCACACCGCGTCCTTCACGCAGCGCAACCAGTGCATTTTCAACACGTTCGAAAGGCGTACCAAAAGAGGAAAGTAGCGTCTGATTCATGGTAAAAAAACCTCACTAAAATTATGGTTACCAGAATCAGGGCAGTCTTAGGAGTGGCGGCATATAGCCAAAATAACGTGAGCGGGTCCATGCCCGACAGAATCGTTACTCTCTCCCATCCGGACTCTAACCGTCGGCCCCGGAATTACACCGGATCTGCTGTCCTTTGAGTTTGCACCCAAAGCGCTCGCGGGCTTTCAACTGAGTTGATTTACCGCCGGTGGGGAATTTCGCCCCGCCCTGAGAATAAGCGGATTCACTATAGCGCTAATGATTAGCGGCAGCAACGCACAGGTTCACATAATTCTGGTTTATGACTTACCCTTATCGCACTACAATGGCACTAAACACCTATCAGTACAGGGAAACTACAATGATTGACCCGAAAAAAATTGAGCAAATTGCTCGCCAGGTTCACGAATCAATGCCTAAAGGAATCAGGGAGTTCGGGGAAGATGTGGAGAAAAAAATCCGCCAAACCCTACAAGCACAGCTGACTCGCCTCGATTTGGTAAGCCGCGAAGAATTCGATGTGCAGACGCAGGTCCTGTTACGGACTCGTGAGAAACTGGCGTTACTGGAGCAGCGCATCAGTGAACTGGAAGCTCGTAGTAATCCGGCAGCAGAAGTTCAATCTCCTCCCGCGATCCCGCCAGTTGATAAAGCAGAATAAAGCGACACCAAAACGGGCCTGACGGCCCGTAATATCAATGTTCGAGTTCCAGTTCTCTTGACTGTGTCATTTGCTGGCAATACCAGGCATAACGAGCGCAAAACCAGGTTCTGTGTTCTTCATCCATATTACCAGTGACGGCCAGAATATCGACCGGTCGACCTTCAGCATGCATTCTGGCAAAACTACGCGCCAGGAAATCGAAATTATTTAAAGAATTAAGACCATGATCCATAAGCACATCCTCCGGTTATCGCATACCTTTTAAGGCCATATGCTTTTTCTGATTTCAGTATTCCTTAATCAGTGTAGTGCCTTTAAACATAACGTGCGTAAATATATTGTTTTGGATCACACTTTTTATTGAAAATAATTACAACGTTAATGGACTTTCTCTTTTAAAATTTTACTACCGCATGTTATTATTAGCAAAGATAAATGTAAGGAAGAAAATCATACCACAATAAACAATGCGTCACTGAATGGACGATGGAGTGACAGATGATTTTATTTGCCGACTATAACACACCTTATCTTTTCGCTATTTCCTTTGTACTTTTGATCGGCCTGTTAGAAATTATTGCTATTATATGTGGTCACATGCTCTCCGGTGCTCTTGATGCACATCTTGATCATTACGATTCCATAACCACAGGTAATATTAGTCAGGCACTTCATTATCTTAATATTGGAAGGCTACCAGCCCTCGTCATCGTCTGCCTGTTGGCCGGTTTGTTTGGCCTTATCGGCATTCTTCTACAGCATGCCTGCGTGACGGTCTGGCAAGCACCGCTCTCAAACCTGTTCGTGGTTCCGGTTTGTTTACTGCTCACTGTTATTGCAGTGCATTATATCGGTAAGGCAATCGCCCCCTGGATTCCTCGCGATCATAGTTCTGCTATTACAGAAGAAGAATATATTGGCTGCATGGCATTAATTACCGGTCATCAGGCAATATCCGGCAGACCCTGTGAAGGAAAACTTACCGATCAATTTGGTCAAATACACTATTTATTACTGGAACCTGAAGAAGGAAAAAACTTCACTAAAGGTGACAAAGTATTGATTATTTGCCGACTTTCTGCAACACGGTATTTGGCAGAAAAAAATCCCTGGCCAAATATATTGTAAACATTTAATCAAAAGGAAATTTAATAATGGATGATATTGTTAACTTAGTACCGTCATGGATGTTTATGGCGATTGTTGCCGTATGCGTTCTGTTTATTATCGGTATTATTTTCGCGCGGCTTTATCGTCGGGCATCTGCCGAGCAGGCATTTGTTCGTACCGGGTTAGGCGGGCAAAAAGTGGTAATGAGCGGCGGCGCAATCGTAATGCCGATCTTCCACGAAATCATTCCTATCAATATGAATACGCTCAAGCTGGAAGTCAGCCGTTCTACTATTGATAGCCTGATTACGAAAGATCGTATGCGTGTTGATGTTGTAGTGGCTTTCTTTGTACGGGTAAAACCGTCAGTAGAAGGCATCGCCACTGCGGCCCAGACGCTGGGGCAACGTACTCTATCGCCAGAAGATTTACGTATGCTGGTAGAGGATAAATTCGTCGATGCCCTACGCGCCACCGCTGCGCAAATGACCATGCATGAGTTACAGGATACCCGCGAGAACTTCGTGCAGGGTGTACAAAATACCGTGGCAGAAGACTTGTCGAAAAACGGACTGGAACTGGAAAGTGTTTCACTCACCAACTTTAACCAGACTTCGAAAGAGCATTTTAACCCGAACAACGCCTTTGACGCCGAAGGTCTGACCAAACTGACTCAGGAGACGGAACGCCGTCGTCGCGAGCGTAACGAAGTTGAACAGGATGTAGAAGTTGCGGTGCGAGAGAAAAATCGAGACGCTCTTTCGCGGAAGCTGGAGATTGAACAGCAAGAAGCGTTTATGACGCTTGAGCAGGAACAACAGGTTAAAACCCGTACCGCTGAACAAAATGCGAAAATTGCTGCTTTTGAGGCTGAACGTCGTCGTGAGGCAGAGCAGACGCGAATTCTGGCTGAACGACAAATTCAGGAAACGGAAATCGACCGCGAGCAGGCTGTACGCTCAAGAAAAGTTGAGGCTGAACGCGAGGTTCGCATTAAAGAGATCGAACAGCAACAGGTCACCGAAATCGCCAACCAGACGAAATCGATCGCCATTGCTGCAAAATCGGAACAACAATCGCAGGCGGAAGCGCGTGCAAACCTCGCACTTGCAGAAGCGGTAAGCGCCCAGCAGAACGTAGAAACCACGCGCCAGACAGCAGAAGCCGATCGAGCCAAACAGGTAGCGCTGATTGCCGCAGCGCAGGACGCAGAAACCAAAGCGGTCGAGCTGACCGTACGGGCAAAGGCAGAGAAAGAAGCGGCAGAAATGCAGGCGGCAGCTATTGTTGAGTTAGCTGAAGCTACGCGTAAAAAAGGTCTGGCGGAAGCAGAAGCGCAGCGCGCGCTGAACGACGCTATCAACGTACTTTCTGACGAGCAAACCAGCCTTAAATTCAAACTGGCGCTATTACAGTCGTTACCTGCGGTAATAGAGAAATCCGTTGAACCAATGAAGTCAATCGACGGCATTAAGATTATTCAGGTCGATGGATTGAACCGTGGTGGGGATGCGGCATCAGGCAGCGTTGTTGGCGGAAACCTGGCAGAACAGGCATTGTCTGCCGCCCTTTCTTACCGCACACAGGCACCGCTGATTGACTCCTTGCTCAATGAAATTGGCGTTTCAGGCGGCTCGCTGGCAGCATTGACTTCACCCTTAACCTCAACAACTCCTGTCGCAGAAAACGCAGAATAAATTTTCATCTATGAACATCCCCGGCCCAAAAAGCCGGGGATTTTTTATATCTGCGTTCCGTTAAAAAGTGCAAATGATCAGGTTGTTACAGCGTTTTGCGAGTCGACTCGGGGAAGAGAAAACTGCATCAGGGAAAGCGTTGCGCGGGGTCCGGCGCTAATCAACAATCGGGGAGTCAGCAAGGGGCTGAAACGGGAAAGCCCCTCCCGAAGAAGGGGCCTTACAGAAGGAAAGGGTTATGATGAAGCTTGTCATCATACTGATTGTGTTGTTACTCGTAAGTTTCGCAGCTTATTAACAGCCAATCAGAGGGGGGAGAAATCCTCCCTCACCCTTATTCCTTTACTTTAGGTTGAAAAAACAACAGCGTCAAGAAGGTTTCATTAACACACATCCCTGGCTCAAAAGCCGGGGATTTTTTATATCTGCGCTCCGCTAAAAAGTGCAAATACTCAGGTTGTTACAGCGTTTTGCGAGTCGACTCGGGGAAGAGAAAACTGCATCAGGGAAAGCGTTGCGCGGGGACTGGCGCTAATCAACAATCGGGGAGTCAGCAAGGGGCTGAAACGGGAAAGCCCCTCCCGAAGAAGGGGCCTTACAGAAGGAAAGGGTTATGATGAAGTTAGTCATCATACTGGTTGTGTTGTTACTCGTAAGTTTCCAGGCTTATTAACAACCAATTCAGAGGGGGAGAAATCCTCCCTTACCCTTGTTCCTTTACTCTAGGTTGAAAAAACAACAGCGTCAATAGACCCGCCTGGTATGAAGCGAAATCTGTGAACCGCTTTCCGGTTAGCCTTTTTTATCCTGTTGGATCTTCTTAATAATGTTGGTCGTTGAGCAACCATCTTCAAAGTTGAGCACCAGCACTTCACCGCCGTTGGCCCAAACTTCTTTACTCCCGGCAATCTCGTCCGGTTTATAGTCGCCGCCTTTCACCAGCAGATCTGGCAAGATCCCGGCGATCAGACGCTGCGGCGTGTCTTCTTCAAACGACACCACCCAGTCGACCGCTTCCAGTGCGCCCAGTACAATCATGCGTTGTTCAAGCGGGTTAACCGGGCGGGACTCCCCTTTCAGCCGCCTGGTGGATGCGTCACTGTTCACGGCGACAATTAAGCGGTCACCCAGTTTACGGGCGTTTGCCAGATAAGAGACGTGCCCGGCGTGGAGAATGTCGAAGACGCCGTTGGTCATCACCACTTTTTCGCCACGTTTACGCGCCGCCGCTACGGCCAGCTTCAGTTCCTCTTCGGTCATCACGCCAAAGCCAGTGTCTGCGCGCCCGCGCACTGCGTTTTCCAGCTCGATGGGAGAAACCGTAGAAGTCCCCAGTTTGCCGACGACTACTCCTGCCGCCGCATTGGCGAAGAAGCAGGCTTCTTCCAGCGAATTACCCGCTGCCAGCGTCGCCGCAAGCACACCAATCACCGTGTCGCCTGCACCGGTAACGTCATAGACTTCCTGCGCCTGGGTTGGCATATGCAGCGGCGCTTTACCCGGTTGCAGCAACGTCATCCCCTGCTCGGAACGGGTTACCAACAGCGCAGAGAGTTCGTAGTCGGCGATCAGTTTCATGCCGCGTTCAACAATCTCTTCTTCAGTTTTACATTTACCGGCAACAGCTTCAAATTCCAAGAGATTCGGCGTTAACAGCGTAGCGCCGCGGTAGCGTTCAAAATCGGTGCCTTTTGGATCAATCAGCACCGGAACACCCGCTTTACGCGCCAGTTGGATCATCTGCTGTACGCTTGCCAACGCACCTTTCGCATAGTCAGAAAGCACCAGCGCGCCAATCGTACCGAGGGCCTGATTAATCCGCTCATGCAGCGGCTGCGGATCAACGCCTTCGAAACCTTCTTCGAAATCCAGGCGAATCAACTGTTGGTTACGAGAAAGCACCCGCAGTTTGGTGATGGTTGGATGCGTCGGCACAGAAACGAAGTCGCATTTTACGTTCACGTCGGCCAGCGATTTACTGAGCGCGCGCGCCGCATCATCAATACCTGTCAGCCCCACCAGGCGTGCGTTTGCACCGAGAGAAGCGATGTTCATCGCCACGTTGGCTGCGCCGCCCGGACGTTCTTCAATGGTATTGACTTTAACCACGGGCACTGGCGCTTCCGGCGATATACGGCTGGTGGGACCGTACCAGTAACGATCCAGCATCACATCACCAACCACCATCACTCCTGCACGTTCAAACTCTGGCAGCGTTACTTTCATTCCTGTCTCCTGAGAGATTCAAAATTTGCGCGCGATAATACCATATTTCATTCCTCCACCAGCCACTTCTGCCAGCTTGCCCGCACCAGTTCACGCTCCGCGGTGAAGCAATCCTCCGGCACATGGCCCGGCAGCTCTTGTAATGCCAGATGATGAAGTTCATCGCGCAGCGTAGTATAAGCACGGGTCAGCGCCATCGCTTCCTGCTCTTCCATAATGTCGTTTTGCGCCAGCAGTTCCAGAATGCGCACGTTGTCTGACCAGCGCGTTAACTTCGGTTTTTCATGAGCGTAGCGCAACACCAGATATTGGGTAATAAATTCGATATCGGTAATTCCGCCTTCATCTGCTTTGATATCAAAGCGATCGCGATGTTTATTGCCGAGATGGGCGCGCATTTTCTCACGCATTTCCCGCACTTCTGTCTGTAAGGTTTTGCCTTCACGCGGCAGCGTCATAATCTCCCGGCGTACCGCGTCAAATTGCGCGGTCAATTGTGGATCACCATATACCACGCGAGCACGCACCAGCGCCTGATGCTCCCACGTCCAGGCCTCGTTTTTCTGATAATCGGCAAACGCTTCTGCGGAAGTCACCAGCATTCCCGCGGCCCCGGACGGACGCAATCGCGCATCCACTTCATACAAAATGCCGGAAGACGTGCGCGTACTAAACAGGTGCATAATGCGTTGCGCCAGACGCAGATAAAACTGCCGCCCGTCGATTTCCCGCTCGCCGTCGGTCATCGCATCCATCGGGCAGTCATGGAGGAAGATCAGGTCAAGATCAGAACTATATCCCAGTTCCCAGCCGCCCAGCTTACCGTAACCAACCACCGCAAAGCCGCGACCTTCACGTTCGTTCAGGTGAGTCGGTTTTCCGTAGCGAGCAACCATTTGTCCCCACGCTTGCTGGACCACAGCATCTATCATTGCCTCCGCCAGCCAGGTTAAGTGATCGCTCACTTTCATTACTGGCAGCGTACCGGCAATATCCGCCGCCGCAATACGTAACAGTTGTGCCTGTTTAAACTGACGCAGCGCCTCAAGTTGTTGTTCTTCATCATCTTCCGGCACGCGCAGCAAATACTGGCGCAATTCGTCGCGATAGGCATCCGTCGCTGTTGGCTGGTAGAGGGTGTTCGGATCGAGCAGTTCATCCAGCAATAATGGATAGCGCGCCAGCTGGCTGGCAATCATCGGCGATGCGGCACACAGTGAAATCAAATGCTTAAGCGCCGCAGGGAATTCACTAAGCAGTTCAAGATAGGTCGTACGGGTGACAATCCCCATCAGCAAGGCGGTAATGCGCGACAGCGTGACGACGGCATCGTTACGCGCACATACGTCACTTAGCAAATGAGGCATCAGATGGTCGAGCACCTGACGACCGCGCGGGCCAATGGTGCGCTTATCCAGTTCTTTGCGGAAATCGGCAATCAGCGTCAGCACCTGTTTGCGATCATCTTCACTAAGATGCGCCAGCACTGGCGTGGTGTCATCTTCCTGCAACGCATCCTGCCACAGCTCACGCCACTGCTCTGACAGAGTCTCTTCCTGGGTTTCGCTTTCGTCGTCACCAATCAGTTCGTTAAATACCCGACGCACATTGGCCATATGTCCGGTCAGCGCCCCGGTCAATTGCGGCCAGTCAGCAAAGTCCATCGCCCACGCCAGCCGCGCACGATTAAGCTCATCAGCCGGAAGCGTCTGGGTTTGTTCGTCATTAATGCTTTGCAGCAGGTTTTCCAGACGCCGCAGGAACAGATACGCCACTCGCAATTGTTCGGCATCATTCTCAGAGAGCAGATGCAATGCCGCAATGGCGTTGAGGGTAGGAAGTAATGAACGCGATTGCAGCGACGGCTCGCGCCCACCGCGAATAAGCTGGAACACCTGGACGATAAACTCAATTTCGCGAATACCGCCCGCGCCCAGTTTGATGTTGTCAGTGAGGCCGCGGCGACGCACTTCACGGGCAATCATCCCTTTCATGTTGCGCAGAGACTGAATCACGCTGAAATCGATGTAACGACGAAAAACAAACGGGCGCAGCATCGAACGCAATTCGTTAGCATAAGCACCGTCGCTATCGCCCATAATCCGCGCCTTGACCATCGCATAACGCTCCCAGTCGCGCCCCTGCTCCTGGTAATAATCCTCCAGCGCGGCGAAGCTCAACACCAGCGGGCCACTTTCGCCAAACGGACGCAGGCGCATATCCACGCGATAGACAAAGCCATCTTGCGTCGGTTGATCCAGCACTTTAATCAGCCGCTGCCCCATGCGGGTAAAAAACTGGCCGTTATCCAGTTCGCGGCGTCCGCCCTGAGTACAGCCATGTTCCGGCCAGGCAAAAATCAGGTCGATATCCGAGGAGAAATTCAGTTCCCCGCCGCCCAGCTTACCCATGCCTAAAATCAACAGCGGTTGCGCTTCGCCCTTCGCATTACATGGCGTTCCCCACTCACGACAGCAGGCGTCATACAGCCAGTCACGCGCCGCAACAATCAGCGTCTCAGCGAGATGACTAAGCTGCTGCAAAATGCTCTCTTCCGCGACCAGCGTCAGCGTTTGCGCCCAGGCGATGCGCACCATAATGCGCCGACGGAACAGCCGCAGTTCACGCATTAACCCAGCCTCGTCACTCACATTACTGAGCGCCGCCTGCAACCACTCGCCGTAATATTGCCATTCATCGGCTTGTGGCGGCTCGCTTTCCAGCTCCGTCAGCCACTCTGGATGCGCAATTACGCTATCCTGCACAAAATCACTGAAAGTAAGTACTGACTTCGCCTGTACACCAAGTGATTCCTCGGCTAAAGGCGCTGGCAGCCGCTCAACAACGGTCTGCCAGTACTGCTGTAATGGTGAAGAGAGCGGCTTCATAAGCGATTTTATCCTTGCCAGATTAACGTTTTCCGCTATGCAACCAGAACGGTTCCTGATTGTTTGCCTCATTGCGGAAATGTTCAATTTCAATGCGTTGCCCGGTCGCAATAGCGTGACGCAGCCCCTGCCAGTTCTCCAGCCAGGCTTGCGCGACGAGAGGATCGTAGTAACCCGCCAGCAGCAGTATTGAGTCAATACCACGTGTCAGGCGCGGTAACTGATCAGGGTAGCGATCGCCCAACGGCTGGCAAAAAACGCTCTTCAATTCAGCGGAATGGCGAGAGAGATGGATATCGGCAAAGCGTTTGAAGGAATCGCTGATTTTACCCTGCGCTTTGGCATCTAAAAACGGCTGCCAGGCTTTAGTCACCAGCCATTCGGTCAACGCCAGTTTCGCCATTGCCGTTTCAGTAGAATAGACCGCCGTCACGGCAGAAACCGCAGAAGCAATGGTCGCTTCGCATTGGGTCAGCAAATCACGTAAGTGAGTGCTCGCTTTACGTGGCACGATACCGCCGAACAGCATCAGCGTATGGCGAACCAGGCCGATGGCTGCCAGCACCTGCTCTTTCGCCGCCTCGTTGCCGCGTATCCACAACTCTTCATGGTACTGCCATTGCGATAACGCCAGTTCCATTGCCGCTTCCAGCCCCTGCTCTACATCTGCTTTTGCCGCAACATGCAGAATAGTGGTTGGTTTGATTTCACGCACCGGATTGCCCTGCGCCAGATGATAGCCACGCGCCGCCTTGCTCAGGCTGCCCTGGCGTAAACCAGTTTGCGATACCAGTTGGTTTGCCAGTTTCAGCACCGCGCGTGTTTCGCCACTGAGTAATTCCAGTTCCAGCTCGCAGATAGGTTCAACAAACTCACCTGCTTTTACTTCCCCCTGGTCGAGGGCGATTTCAATCTGACTGCCATCCACTTCAACCAGCCATTTTTCGCGGTAAAAATCGGTGCTGAACAGCGGCTGCACGCGTGACGCGAGATCGGCAGGTAACTCACCGTTTGGCCAGACTTCCGTTGGTAACTGCGCCAGATCGAGCGTCGGTTCACTCAACGCCACATTATATTCCGGGCGCTGGTGCAATCCGCCCGTTACCCGTCCGGCAACTTTCATGGTCATCTCATAGCGACCGTTTTCGCCACGAATACGCAGGCCCATATCGTGCCCACGCAGCCAGTTATCCGGCGTTTCGTAGTAAATATTCAGCAACTGCACGGGATCATGATGCTCGCCGCCCAGCGTATTGAGATGGTCACGCAACGCCTCAACGGCACTGTGATTAACAATAAACTTTAATTCGATTTCCTGAGCCATGGCCTCTACTTATCCGGTTATGTCACATAAGTGACGATGAACGGCGAACTAAATGCGATCTTTTTTGTCAGTAGATAGTATTTTGCGCCAAATTGCCATGCAACGAGCATTTTGACGGGCGTAAAAGTTTGAGACGGTGGCAAGACCTGACACAGAGGATTCCGATTGATAGCGAATGCTTTGCGTAGCGACACTGATGCCACTACTATCGTTCCACTTTCCATGACAATAACGACAGCCTGATGCCAAAATTACGCCTGATCGCACTAACTTTACTCGCACTTAGCGCCACTGCCGTCTCTCACGCGGAAGAAAAACGCTATGTTTCTGACGAACTGAACACCTGGGTTCGCAGTGGTCCGGGAGATCATTATCGCCTCGTGGGCACAGTGAACGCCGGTGAGGAAGTGACATTATTACAAACTGACGCCAACACCAATTATGCCCAGGTAAAAGACAGCTCTGGTCGAACCGCCTGGATCCCGTTGAAACAACTGAGCACTGAGCCAAGCCTGCGCTCCCGCGTGCCAGATCTGGAAAATCAGGTCAGAACTCTGACCGATAAGCTCACCAATATCGATAACACCTGGAATCAGCGCACCGCAGAAATGCAGCAAAAAGTGGCGCAGAGCGACAGTGTGATTAACGGGTTAAAAGAAGAAAATCAGAAGCTGAAAAACGAACTGATTGTCGCGCAGAAAAAGGTCGATGCCGCCAGCGTGCAGCTAGACGACAAACAGCGCACCATCATCATGCAATGGTTTATGTATGGCGGTGGCGTGCTGGGGCTTGGCTTGCTGCTCGGACTGGTATTACCGCACCTGATCCCAACGCGTAAACGCAAAGATCGCTGGATGAACTAAATCGCCTTCTTCGTTGCACTGTCTTATTATTAGGAATTGTGTATTTGACGAAGGGAAGATGGCGTGAAGATTTATCTGGTCGGTGGTGCGGTACGGGATGCATTGTTAGGGCTACCGGTCAAAGACAGAGATTGGGTAGTTGTCGGCAGCACGCCACAGGAGATGCTCGACGCGGGCTACCAGCAGGTAGGTCGCGATTTTCCTGTTTTTCTGCATCCGCAAACACATGAAGAGTATGCGCTGGCACGTACCGAACGGAAATCCGGCTCCGGTTATACCGGTTTTACCTGCTATGCCGCGCCGGATGTCACGCTGGAAGATGATCTCAAGCGTCGCGATCTGACCATTAATGCGCTGGCCCAGGACGATGACGGCAAGATTATCGACCCGTACAACGGTCTGGGCGATCTGCAAAATCGTCTGTTGCGCCATGTTTCCCCCGCCTTTGGCGAAGATCCGCTACGCGTATTGCGCGTAGCGCGTTTTGCTGCGCGTTATGCCCACCTCGGTTTTCGAATTGCCGATGAAACGATGACGTTGATGCGTGAGATGACTCACGTAGGCGAACTCGAACACCTGACGCCCGAACGCGTGTGGAAAGAGACTGAAAGCGCCCTCACCACACGCAACCCGCAAGTTTTCTTCCAGGTATTGCGTGATTGCGGCGCATTACGCGTTTTATTCCCGGAGATCGACGCATTGTTTGGTGTCCCCGCTCCGGCGAAATGGCACCCGGAAATCGACACTGGTATTCACACCTTAATGACGCTATCGATGGCGGCGATGCTGAGTCCGCAAGTAGATATCCGTTTCGCGACTTTATGCCACGATCTCGGTAAAGGGCTAACGCCGCCGGAGCTTTGGCCTCGTCATCACGGCCATGGCCCGGCGGGTGTAAAGTTAGTGGAACAATTGTGCCAGCGTCTGCGTGTGCCTAATGAAATTCGTGACTTAGCCAAACTGGTGGCTGAGTTTCACGATCTCATCCACACCTTCCCAATGCTGAACCCGAAAACCATCGTCAAATTATTTGATTCCATCGATGCCTGGCGTAAACCGCAGCGTGTAGAGCAACTGGCGCTGACCAGCGAGGCTGACGTGCGCGGCAGAACCGGTTTTGAATCAGCGGACTATCCGCAAGGACGCTGGTTACGTGAAGCCTGGGAAGTGGCGCAATCAGTGCCGACAAAAGCCGTCGTTGAAGCGGGATTTAAAGGCGTGGAGATCCGCGAAGAGCTGACCCGCCGCAGGATTGCGGCGGTAGCCAGCTGGAAGGAACAACGTTGCCCAAAGCCTGAGTAAGTATTGGGCATTTTGCCGGAGGCGGCGTAAACGCCTTATCCAGCCTAAATGTCAACGACGGTTGTAGGCCTGATAAGACGCGCGAGCGTCGCATCAGGCGTTGATTGCCGGATGCGGCGTGAACGCCTTATCCGGCCTACGCGATCGTGGACAATTCCCGGCATCCGACACTATTCTTCACATCAAAAGAACACTACGTACACCGCGGCCGCCACAATAAAACGATAAATGGCGAACGGGATAAACGAAATGCGCTTAATCAATTGCAGGAAGGTTTTAATTGCTATCAGCGCCACTACGAAAGCAGTGATAAACCCAACAGCAAACATCGGGATATCGCCGGTGGTCAGGAAGCCCCAGCTTTTGTAGAGATCGAGCGCCGTTGCGCCCATCATCATCGGCACCGCCAGCAGGAACGAGAACTCAGAAGCTGCGTAACGACTCACGCCCATCAGCATCCCACCAGAAATGGTCGCCCCGGAGCGAGAGAACCCCGGCCACAGCGCCAGACACTGGAAGCAGCCAATCATAAACGCCTGACGATACGTCATATCATCCAGACCCGGCGCGCGTGGCTCTTTCGGCTTCAGGCATTCGGCGGCAATCAGCAACAAACCGCCGACAACCAGCGCATACATGACATTTATCGGGTTAAACAATGATTTAATCATGTCATGGAACAACAGTCCCAACACCACCGCGGGGATCATCCCCAGCAAAATGTGGATCAGCGTTAAACGACCTTTGCTTTCTCCTTCGTGCTGCAACGGACGGCCAAAGTGAATGCCAATCAGGCCAAACAGACGCCGCCAGAACATCACTACCACAGCCAGAATCGAACCTAACTGGATAACGACTTCAAAGGTTTTTGCCGTGTCGCCTTCAAACCCCAACAAATGGCCCACAATAATCATGTGGCCCGTACTGGATACTGGCAAAAACTCTGTCAATCCTTCGACCACACCCAGGATTGCCGCCACCAGCAGCGAGTGCATATCGCTCATCAATAAACCCCTAAATTATAAAAATATACCGCTTGTCCGAACTACTGCAGTATGACCAGGTTATAACCGTTTGGTTTAACAGCTGTAAAATTAATTATTTTCTTTCAGATTATTGCCACGCTCGATGATGACGCCGACATTCGCCGCTCGTGCCACCGCGCCTGGCTTGCTAAGTTTGATGCGAACCCACGGCGAATTAAAGCGAGTTAACAGCAATTCCGCCACCTCCTCCGCCACGCGTTCCACCAGCGCAAAGCGCGCGCCCTCGACGTGGCTGACTACCGTTTCTGCGATGTCGGCGTAGCTAAGGCAATCTGCCACATCATCGCTTTTCGCCGCTTTGCGGTTATCCCACGCCATTTCGATATCGAACACCAGTTTCTGTTCGATGGTCTGTTCCCAGTCGTAAACACCAATAGTGGTGATTACCGAAAGTTGCTCTATAAATACAATATCCATCACGACCTGCTCGCTTTTTGGCTACCCCGGATACCACTTCCGGCGAAATGTGCGTATTATCCACAGATTCATCGTTGAACACGAATTTTCAAAACGGAACAGCTTATGAGTGCAATCGCGCCTGGAATGATCCTCATCGCGTACCTCTGCGGCTCCATTTCCAGTGCCATTCTGGTTTGCCGCCTTTGTGGCTTGCCCGACCCGCGAACCAGCGGCTCCGGCAATCCTGGCGCGACCAACGTTTTACGCATGGGTGGCAAAGGAGCAGCCGTAGCAGTGCTGATCTTTGACGTTCTAAAAGGTATGTTGCCTGTCTGGGGGGCATATGAATTAGGCGTCAGCCCCTTTTGGCTGGGATTAATTGCGATTGCCGCCTGTCTTGGACACATCTGGCCCATTTTCTTCGGTTTTAAAGGGGGAAAAGGCGTTGCCACCGCTTTTGGCGCTATTGCTCCGATCGGCTGGGATTTAACGGGTGTGATGGCGGGGACCTGGCTGCTTACCGTACTATTGAGTGGATATTCTTCGCTGGGGGCGATTGTCAGCGCACTGATTGCCCCGTTTTACGTCTGGTGGTTTAAGCCACAGTTCACCTTTCCGGTTTCTATGCTCTCTTGCCTGATCCTGCTGCGTCATCATGACAACATCCAGCGTCTGTGGCGTCGCCAGGAGACAAAAATCTGGACGAAATTCAAAAGAAAGCGCGAAAAAGATCCCGAGTGATTTCCGGCAGGTTTACAAAACCTGATAGCCTTCGGCGGGCTTGCCTAGCCGTTGCTGGCACCACGCTGCCAGAAACTCTACGCAAACGCGCAACTTCATGCTGCGATAGAGCGGCTCCCGATAAACAGCCCAGATATTGGCGCTTTGTGCATACTCCGGCAATACTCGCACCAGTTTACCACTCTCCAGAAACGGCAAAACATCCCACTCGGAACGCAGCATGATCCCTTTGCCCTCCAGCGCCCATTGCAGCACAATCTCGCCGCTATTGGAGGAAAGATGCCCGCTAACCTTCACCGATTTTTTCTCCTGACCGTTCCCCAACTCCCATATTCCGTGGGTCATATCGCGCTCTTTGGTCACCAGACAGTCATGACGACTTAATTCCTGTAATGATTGTGGCGGGGGATATTTTTGCAGATACTCAGGTGCAGCGCATAATATTCTTTTATTTTTCGTTAACAGATGCGCGATATAATAATCAGGGATTTCATCATTAATACGAATATCCAGATCAATATTATCCTGCACTAAATCAATTTGCCGATCGAACAATTCAAAATGCACCTGTAATTCAGGGTAATTGCGCATCAGTTCGGTAATGGCTGGCGCAATATAACTGCGCCCAAATCCAAAGCTGCAACCAATACGAATCATCCCCTCCGGGCGCGTTTTGATTTGCGTGACGTCATCGACCAGTCGCTGATATTGGGTGAGGATTTCCAGCGCATGTTCGTAACAACGTTGGCCGCTCTCAGTCAGTGCCACGCCACGTGCCGAGCGGTTCAGCAGCGTGGTTGCCAGCGTATTTTCAAGGATTTGGATCCGTTTAGTGACAAATGCGGGCGTCTGCCCAAGCGTTGCCGCTGCGGCGCTAAAGCTCCCGCTGTGGACGATTTCTACCAGTACCTGCAAGTCTTTGGCTAAAGGCCAGCTATTTAGCATCGTTAAATATCCGCAGTTTTGATAAACGCAGTGTATTTCGCAAAACATTGCCATTCCCTGCTCTGGCGCAATATTCATTCTTATTTTCGTGTTGATTAACGAACTGTTAATTACATATTCACGGCAGCAAAAAATATAAACCCACATTTTTAGTGGTAGTTTGTGGCGGTGAATTTTTCCAGACAAATAGAAAAACTGGAGTTGCCATGATGAGCGAATGTAATAAACAACAGGCAGTGAATAAGTTGACGGAGATTGTCACTAACTTTACCGCCATGATTTCTACCCGAATGCCCGATGACGTGGTGGATAAACTAAAACAGCTAAGAGATGCCGAAACGTCGTCGATGGGGAAAATCATCTACCACACGATGTTCGATAACATGCAAAAAGCGATCGACCTGAATCGTCCGGCCTGCCAGGACACCGGTGAAATCATGTTTTTCGTCAAGGTCGGTTCCCGTTTCCCGCTGCTTGGCGAGCTGCAAAGCATTCTTAAGCAAGCCGTGGAAGAGGCGACCATCAAAGCGCCACTGCGCCACAACGCGGTGGAAATTTTTGACGAAGTGAATACCGGCAAAAATACCGGCAGCGGCGTACCGTGGGTCACCTGGGATATTGTCCCTGACGGTGACGACGCGGAAATCGAAGTTTATATGGCTGGCGGTGGCTGCACGCTGCCTGGCCGCTCGAAAGTATTAATGCCTTCGGAAGGCTACGAAGGCGTGGTGAAATTCGTCTTCGAAAATATCTCCACTCTCGCCGTAAACGCCTGTCCGCCGGTACTGGTAGGTGTGGGCATCGCCACTTCGGTGGAAACCGCCGCTGTACTCTCGCGTAAAGCCATTTTGCGCCCAATAGGCAGCCGCCACCCCAATCCGAAAGCGGCAGAGCTGGAGCTACGCCTGGAGGAAGGACTCAACCGTCTGGGGATTGGCCCACAAGGGCTGACTGGCAACAGTTCAGTAATGGGCGTGCATATCGAATCTGCCGCTCGCCATCCGTCTACCATCGGCGTTGCTGTCTCTACCGGCTGCTGGGCGCATCGTCGCGGCACGCTGCTGGTTCATGCCGATCTCTCCTTTGAAAATCTGTCTCACACCCGGAGCGCGTTATGAAAAAGATCCTGACAACCCCGATCAAAGCTGAAGATCTGCAAGATATTCGCGTCGGCGATGTGATCTACCTGACCGGTACGCTGGTGACCTGCCGCGACGTTTGTCACCGCCGCTTGATCGAACTCAAACGCCCGATCCCTTACGATCTCAACGGCAAAGCGATTTTCCACGCAGGCCCCATCGTGCGTAAAAACGGTGACAAATGGGAGATGGTGTCCGTCGGCCCGACAACCAGTATGCGAATGGAAAGTTTTGAACGTGAGTTCATCGAGCAGACTGGCGTGAAACTGGTGGTCGGCAAAGGCGGAATGGGGCCGCTGACCGAAGAAGGCTGCCAGAAATTCAAGGCGCTGCATGTGATTTTCCCGGCAGGCTGCGCGGTACTGGCAGCAACGCAGGTGGAAGAGATTGAAGAGGTGCACTGGACAGAACTCGGGATGCCAGAGTCGCTGTGGGTCTGCCGGGTCAAAGAGTTTGGCCCACTGATTGTCTCTATCGATACCCACGGCAACAACCTGATAGCCGAAAACAAAAAGCTGTTCGCCGAACGCCGCGGCCCCATCGTGGAAGAAATCTGCGAGCACGTCCACTACATCAAATAACTCTCACGGAGAGGTTCGCCCCCTCTCCTTTTTCGCAGGCATAACACGATGAAACCTTCCACTGAATGGTGGCGATACCTTGCGCCACTGGCGGTCATCGCCATTATTGCTCTACTTCCGGTTCCTGCAGGGCTGGAGAGTCATACCTGGCTCTACTTTGCGGTTTTTACCGGCGTGATCGTTGGGCTTATCCTCGAACCCGTACCAGGTGCCGTGGTGGCGATGGTGGGTATCTCCATCATTGCCATTCTCTCGCCGTGGCTGCTGTTTAGCCCGGACCAACTCGCCCAGCCAGGCTTTAAGTTCACCGCTAAATCCCTCTCCTGGGCGGTTTCCGGTTTTTCTAATTCGGTTATCTGGCTGATTTTCGCCGCCTTTATGTTTGGTACGGGCTATGAAAAAACCGGACTTGGACGTCGCATCGCGCTGATTCTGGTAAAAAAGATGGGGCATCGCACGCTGTTTCTCGGTTATGCGGTGATGTTCTCCGAGTTGATCCTTGCGCCTGTAACACCGTCCAACTCGGCGCGTGGTGCGGGGATTATCTATCCCATCATCCGTAACCTGCCGCCGCTCTATCAATCACAACCAAACGACAGCAGCTCGCGCAGCATTGGCTCGTACATCATGTGGATGGGGATTGTTGCCGACTGCGTGACCAGCGCCATTTTTCTGACGGCGATGGCGCCTAACCTGCTGTTAATTGGACTGATGAAAAGCGCATCTCACGCCACGCTGAGTTGGGGCGACTGGTTTCTCGGCATGTTGCCGCTCAGTATATTACTGGTCCTGCTGGTTCCCTGGCTGGCTTATGTGCTGTATCCGCCAGTACTGAAGTCAGGCGATCAGGTGCCTCGCTGGGCAGAGACGGAACTACAGGCAATGGGCCCGCTCTGTTCGCGTGAAAAACGGATGCTGGGGCTAATGGTGGGCGCACTGGTGCTGTGGATTTTCGGCGGTGATTATATCGATGCCGCGATGGTCGGTTACAGCGTGGTGGCACTGATGCTGCTTCTGCGCATTATCTGCTGGGACGACATTGTCAGTAATAAAGCCGCGTGGAATGTTTTTTTCTGGCTGGCCTCGCTTATCACCCTCGCCACCGGACTCAATAACACTGGTTTTATTAGTTGGTTTGGCAAACTGTTAGCAGGCGGCTTAAGCGGTTATTCACCAACGATGGTGATGGTGGTGTTAATTGTGGTGTTTTATCTGCTGCGCTACTTCTTTGCCAGCGCCACGGCGTATACCTCCGCTCTCGCGCCGATGATGATTGCCGCCGCGCTGGCGATGCCGGAAATTCCGCTACCGGTGTTCTGCCTGATGGTTGGCGCAGCAATTGGTTTGGGGAGCATTCTTACGCCATACGCCACCGGACCCAGCCCGATTTACTACGGCAGTGGTTATCTGCCAACGGGGGATTACTGGCGACTGGGGGCGATTTTTGGGCTGATCTTCCTCGTGTTGCTGGTGATTATCGGCTTACTGTGGATGCCCGTGGTGTTGCTTTAAGTAAGGGCGGTGCCGGAAGAGACTCTCCGGCACCTGATATTTTACGCAGCCGGTAACTCTGCCAGCGGCCAGCGCGGACGCACGCTAACGCCGAGATCCGCCGTCGTGCCTGCTTTAAACCGTACCATTCCGGCATAGGCGATCATCGCGCCGTTATCGGTACAAAATTCCGGACGCGCGTAGAACACTTCGCCGCGACGCTTTTTCATCATTTCCGCCAGTTTCGCCCGCAGCGTGCGGTTAGCACTCACGCCGCCTGCCATTACCAGTCGCTTGAAGCCCGTCTGATCCAATGCCCGTTTGCACTTAATCATCAGTGTATCGACCACCGCATCTTCAAAAGCTCGGGCAATATCGGCACGCGTCTGGTCGTCGGTGCCGTTGTCACGAATCGTGTTCGCGGCGAAGGTTTTCAGGCCAGAGAAACTAAAATCCAGCCCCGGACGGTCGGTCATCGGGCGCGGGAAGACAAAGCGCCCGGCTGTACCCTGAGCGGCCATTTTTGACAGTAACGGCCCGCCCGGATAATCCAGCCCCAGCAGTTTCGCGGTTTTATCAAACGCTTCCCCGGCGGCATCATCGATAGACTCACCGAGCAACTCGTACTGACCAATGCCGGTTACGCTGATTAACTGCGTATGACCGCCGGAAACCAGCAATGCGACAAACGGAAATTCCGGTGGGTTATCTTCCAGCATCGGCGCTAACAGATGCCCTTCCATATGGTGTACCGGGATCGCCGGAACGTTCCAGGCAAACGCCAGAGAACGCCCTACCGTTGCGCCAACCAGCAGCGCGCCGACTAATCCTGGGCCTGCGGTATAGGCCACGGCGTCAATGTCTTTTGCCGTTAAACCGGATTCTTTCAGCGCCGCCTGGATCAACGGTACGGTTTTACGTACGTGATCGCGGGAGGCAAGTTCAGGCACCACGCCGCCGTAGTCAGCGTGCAATTTCACCTGACTATACAATTGGTTGGCTAACAAACCTTTTTCATCGTCGTAAATGGCGATGCCGGTTTCATCGCAGGAAGTTTCAATACCCAGTACACGCATGACTTGTTTTACCTCGCTTTATTACCGCGCAGTGTAGGACCAATGCGGGTTGATGTAAAACTTTGTTCGCCCCTGGAGAAAGCCTCGTGTATACTCCTCACCCTTATAAAAGTCCCTTTCAAAAAAGGCCGCGGTGCTTTACAAAGCAGCAGCAATTGCAGTAAAATTCCGCACCATTTTGAAATAAGCTGGCGTTGATGCCAGCGGCAAACCGAATTAATCAAAGGTGAGAGGCACATGCCGGTAATTAAAGTACGTGAAAACGAGCCGTTCGACGTAGCTCTGCGTCGCTTCAAGCGTTCCTGCGAAAAAGCAGGTGTTCTGGCGGAAGTTCGTCGTCGTGAGTTCTATGAAAAACCGACTACCGAACGTAAGCGCGCTAAAGCTTCTGCAGTGAAACGTCACGCGAAGAAACTGGCTCGCGAAAACGCACGCCGCACTCGTCTGTACTAATTCCCTGAGAGCGTTGCTCTCCGATCAGACCGAGTTGTAGTTGTAAGGCCGTGCTTCCGAAAGGAATGCGCGGCTTATTTTCGTTTATGAATTGCTAAAAATCGGGGCCTATGGCTGGACGAATCCCACGCGTATTCATTAATGATCTGCTGGCACGCACCGACATCGTCGATCTGATCGATGCCCGTGTGAAGCTGAAAAAGCAGGGCAAGAATTTCCACGCGTGTTGTCCATTCCACAACGAGAAAACCCCGTCATTCACCGTTAACGGTGAGAAACAGTTTTACCACTGCTTTGGATGTGGCGCGCACGGCAACGCGATCGATTTCCTGATGAACTACGACAAGCTCGAGTTCGTCGAAACGGTCGAAGAGCTGGCGGCAATGCACAATCTTGAAGTGCCATTTGAAGCAGGCAGCGGCCCCAGCCAGATCGAGCGCCATCAACGGCAAACGCTTTATCAGTTGATGGACGGTCTGAATACGTTTTACCAACAATCTTTACAGCAACCTGTTGCCATGTCTGCGCGCCAGTATCTGGAAAAACGCGGATTAAGCCACGAGGTCATCGCCCGTTTTGCGATTGGTTTTGCGCCCCCCGGCTGGGACAACGTCCTGAAACGGTTTGGCGGCAATCCAGAAAATCGCCAGTCATTGATTGATGCGGGCATGTTGGTAACTAACGATCAGGGCCGTAGTTACGATCGTTTCCGCGAGCGGGTAATGTTCCCTATTCGCGATAAACGCGGTCGGGTAATTGGTTTTGGCGGGCGCGTGCTGGGCAACGATACCCCCAAATACCTGAACTCGCCGGAAACCGATATTTTCCATAAAGGCCGCCAGCTTTACGGTCTTTATGAAGCGCAGCAGGATAACGCTGAACCCCAACGTTTACTTGTGGTCGAAGGCTATATGGACGTGGTGGCGCTGGCGCAATACGGTATTAATTACGCCGTTGCGTCGCTGGGTACGTCAACCACTGCCGATCACATTCAACTGTTGTTCCGCGCAACCAACAATGTCATTTGCTGTTATGACGGTGACCGCGCAGGTCGCGATGCTGCCTGGCGAGCGTTGGAAACGGCGTTGCCTTACATGACAGACGGCCGTCAGCTACGTTTTATGTTTTTGCCTGATGGTGAAGACCCTGACACGCTGGTGCGCAAAGAAGGTAAA
Organism: Escherichia sp. B1147; assembly: GCF_001660175.1. Lineage (NCBI taxonomy): Bacteria > Pseudomonadati > Pseudomonadota > Gammaproteobacteria > Enterobacterales > Enterobacteriaceae > Escherichia > Escherichia sp. B1147. The sequence continues at coordinate 201,339 of NZ_LFHY01000015.1, read as the reverse complement.
GAGGCGTTTGAAGCGCGGATGGAGCAGGCAATGCCGCTCTCCGCATTTCTGTTTAACACTCTGATGCCGCAAGTTGATCTGAGCACCCCAGACGGGCGCGCGCGTTTGAGTACTTTGGCGCTGCCATTGATTTCGCAGGTACCAGGCGAAACGCTGCGAATATATCTTCGTCAGGAATTAGGCAACAAATTAGGCATACTTGATGACAGCCAGCTTGAACGATTAATGCCGAAAGCAGCAGAGAGCGGCGTTTCTCGTCCTGTTCCGCAGCTAAAACGCACGACCATGCGTATACTTATAGGGTTGCTGGTGCAAAATCCAGAATTAGCGACGTTAGTCCCGCCGCTTGAGAATCTGGCTGAAAATAAGCTTCCCGGACTTGGCTTATTCAGAGAACTGGTCAACACTTGTCTATCCCAGCCAGGTCTGACCACCGGGCAACTTTTAGAGCACTATCGTGGTACAAATAATGCTGCCACCCTTGAAAAACTGTCGATGTGGGACGATATAGCAGATAAGAATATTGCTGAACAAACCTTCACCGACTCACTCAACCATATGTTTGATTCGCTGCTTGAACTGCGTCAGGAAGAGTTAATCGCTCGTGAGCGCACGCATGGTTTAAGCAACGAAGAACGCCTGGAACTCTGGACATTGAACCAGGAACTGGCGAAAAAGTGATTTAACGGCTTAAGTGCCGAATAGCGATCGGGAAGCCCCCGACAGCCGCACTGAGAGGCAGCGGCAAAATATAAGTACGCCCTCGTAATTATCGTTGGCGGTAAACAGCCATTGGATTTCAGCGTTAACGCCTGAAGGACATCTGGTCAATCGCCCAACACCAACCTCATGAAATAAGTGTGGATACCGTCTTATGGAGCAAAACCCGCAGTCACAGCTGAAACTTCTTGTCACCCGTGGTAAGGAGCAAGGCTATCTGACCTATGCCGAGGTCAATGACCATCTGCCGGAAGATATCGTCGATTCCGATCAGATCGAAGACATCATCCAAATGATCAATGACATGGGCATTCAGGTGATGGAAGAAGCGCCGGATGCCGATGACCTGATGCTGGCTGAAAACACAGCAGACGAAGATGCTGCCGAAGCCGCCGCGCAGGTGCTTTCCAGCGTGGAATCTGAAATCGGGCGTACGACTGACCCGGTACGCATGTACATGCGTGAAATGGGCACCGTTGAACTGTTGACCCGCGAAGGCGAAATTGACATCGCTAAACGCATCGAAGATGGGATCAACCAGGTTCAATGCTCCGTTGCTGAATATCCGGAAGCGATCACCTATCTGCTGGAACAGTACGATCGTGTTGAAGCAGAAGAAGCGCGTCTGTCCGATCTGATCACCGGCTTTGTTGACCCGAACGCAGAAGAAGATCTGGCGCCAACCGCCACTCACGTCGGTTCTGAGCTTTCCCAGGAAGATCTGGACGATGACGAAGATGAAGACGAAGAAGATGGTGACGACGATACCGCCGACGATGACAACAGCATCGACCCGGAACTGGCTCGCGAAAAATTTGCTGAACTGCGCGCCCAGTACGTTGTAACGCGTGACACCATCAAAGCGAAAGGTCGCAGTCACGCAGCCGCCCAGGAAGAGATCCTGAAACTGTCTGAAGTGTTCAAACAGTTCCGCCTGGTGCCGAAGCAGTTTGACTACCTGGTCAACAGCATGCGCGTCATGATGGACCGCGTTCGTACGCAAGAACGTCTGATCATGAAGCTCTGCGTTGAGCAGTGCAAAATGCCGAAGAAAAACTTTATCACTCTGTTTACCGGCAATGAAACCAGCGATACCTGGTTCAACGCGGCAATTGCGATGAATAAGCCGTGGTCAGAAAAACTGCACGATGTCTCTGAAGAAGTGCATCGCGCCCTGCAGAAACTGCAACAGATTGAAGAAGAAACCGGCCTGACCATCGAGCAGGTTAAAGATATTAACCGTCGCATGTCCATCGGTGAAGCGAAAGCCCGCCGTGCGAAGAAAGAGATGGTTGAAGCGAACTTACGTCTGGTTATTTCTATCGCCAAGAAATATACCAACCGCGGTCTGCAGTTCCTGGATCTGATTCAGGAAGGCAACATCGGTCTGATGAAAGCGGTTGATAAGTTCGAATACCGCCGTGGTTACAAGTTCTCCACCTACGCAACCTGGTGGATCCGTCAGGCGATCACCCGCTCTATCGCGGATCAGGCGCGCACCATCCGTATTCCGGTGCATATGATTGAGACTATCAACAAACTCAACCGTATTTCTCGCCAGATGCTGCAAGAGATGGGCCGCGAGCCGACGCCGGAAGAGTTGGCTGAACGTATGCTGATGCCGGAAGACAAGATCCGCAAAGTGCTGAAGATCGCCAAAGAGCCAATCTCTATGGAAACGCCGATCGGTGATGATGAAGATTCGCATCTGGGGGATTTCATTGAGGACACCACCCTCGAGCTGCCGCTGGATTCTGCGACCACCGAAAGCCTGCGTGCAGCAACGCACGACGTGCTGGCTGGCCTGACCGCGCGTGAAGCGAAAGTTCTGCGTATGCGTTTTGGTATCGACATGAACACCGACCACACGCTGGAAGAAGTGGGTAAACAGTTCGACGTTACCCGCGAACGTATCCGTCAGATCGAAGCGAAGGCGCTGCGTAAACTGCGCCATCCGAGCCGCTCTGAAGTGCTGCGTAGCTTCCTGGACGATTAATCGGTAGGCCGGATAAGGCGTTACGCCGCATCCGGCAGTTGTCCCTTTGCACAAACGCCACCTTTTCGGTGGCGTTTTTTTTATCGCCCGCGCACCACCAGCGCCTGATCCAGTTCGCGATACGCCTCAACCAGCTTCTCAAGGGAAACGCGACTTAAACCGCTGGGATTCGGCAGCACCCAAATCTGTGTCGGACCAATGGTGAGCGTTTGCTTCCCCCACTGCGCACCGCGCTGGCTGAATCCTTGTTCATATGCTTGTTTGCCCAGAATCGCCAACGCCTGCGGCTGATAATCTTCAATTTTTTCAATCAGCTTGCGTCCGCCTGCATGCAACTCCTGCTTTGTCACCTCATTTGCTTGTACCGTTGGCCTGTCAACCAATTTGGTTACTCCACAACGATAATCCAGCAAATGCTGTGCCTCCTGAGGCTTCAACTGACGGTCGGTAAACCCGGCCTGATAAATTACCTTCCAGAAGCGATTCGCCGGATGGGCAAAAGGAAAGCCAGTATCCGCAGATGAAAGCCCCGGATTAATGCCGCAAAACACCACGCGCAACCCTGGTGCAATAATATCTTCAACCATATTAACTCCTGAACAACACAACCCGCGGGAAGTATAACGAATTGAAAACACATTGTTTATAAAAACAGCAGCCGCGCGGTAATGGCTGGATTGCGACGCGGAGTTACTTTATAATCCGCTACCATGGCCCCTTAGCTCAGTGGTTAGAGCAGGCGACTCATAATCGCTTGGTCGCTGGTTCAAGTCCAGCAGGGGCCACCACATACAGCAAAGGCTGACGAGAAATCGTCAGCCTTTTTCTTTTCATATATCAATTACTTTGCGTGCCAGTAAGCCGCTGCGCGTACCCGCTGTGGGTCATACTGTTCCGCTTCAAAGCGGCGGCTTAAATTCTTAACTACTTTGCCTTCGCCGGTTATCCAGATGAAGTAATCATCGGCAGGGATTTGCAGCTGCGCCAGACGCGCGTCTACCGCCCGCTCATCATGTGCCAGCCATTCGATATTAAAACCATCAAGGTGCACGAGATAATCCTGACAGGCGTTATCCTGCACGCTGACCAGCGCGGTAACTTGCGGTTTAACGGCAAGTTTACTCAACGTTTCCAGGCGGCGGCGCAGTGCGGGCATTCCGGATTCATCACAGACATACACTTGATACGCGTAATCCTCTGGCACCACCAGCGAACCGCGCGGCCCGGCTACCGTGAGCTTGTCACCCGGTTGCGCCTGCATCGCCCAGCCGCTGGCGACCCCGCCATCGTGAATAAAGAAATCGATCGCCAGTTCATGGCGTTGCTCGTCATACAGCGGCGTATAGTCGCGCGAAGGTGGACGCGGTCCTTCCGGCCAGACGATCCCCTCTTCTGTTACCGTTGGCGGAACAAAGTGAGCGCCAGGTTGAGGAAAGAAGAGTTTGCTGTGATCGTCAAAACCGCGCGACGTAAAACCGTCCAGCGCCTCGCCGCCAAGGACAATGCGCTGAAAACCGGCGCTAATGCGCTCAACGCGCAGTACAGTCAGTTCACGGAAGCGCAGATCATTGCGAACGCGCTGCGGGTAGCGGGGGGAATTATTCATTGTTATCGCCTTCGTGATGGTAATCAGATATATCTAAATGAAATTTGCAAATGATAATGATTGTTAATCATGATAAATGCAAGCGATTTGTAGAACTGATATATCTGAAGTGTGTGAAGACATTCCGCGTCGTAGCAAGGCTGCCGGATGCGGCATGAATGCTTTATCCGGCCTGGATGTTGAGTACATCTGCGTTTAAAAATCATTTTTGTACTTGCAGAAATGTTTATATTAGATATAAATTAGATATATCTAATTAAGCAAAAGGAGGCTGATATGAGCCATCATCACGAAGGGTGTTGTAAACATGAAGGCCAGCCACGCCATGAAGGCTGCTGCAAAGGTGAGAAGTCAGAACACGAGCGCTGCGAGCATGGACATCATCATGAACATGGTCAATGCTGCGGTGGTCGCCACGGTCGCGGCGGCGGTCGTCGGCAACGTTTCTTTGGTCACGGTGAATTGCGTCTGGTAATTCTGGATATTCTCTCGCGCGATGACAGCCACGGTTACGAGTTGATTAAAGCGATTGAGAATCTGACCCAGGGGAATTACACCCCAAGCCCGGGCGTCATCTACCCGACGCTGGATTTTCTCCAGGAGCAGTCGCTGATTACCATCCGCGAAGAGGAAGGCGGCAAGAAGCAGATTGCGCTGACCGAACAGGGCGCGCAGTGGCTGGAAGAAAACCGCGAACAAGTCGAGATGATTGAAGAGCGAATCAAAGCGCGCTGTGTTGGCGCGGCATTGCGCCAGAACCCGCAAATGAAGCGAGCGCTGGATAATTTTAAAGCGGTGCTGGACTTACGCGTCAACCAGAGCGATATCAGCGACGCGCAGATAAAAAAGATCATTGCGGTGATCGACCGCGCCGCTTTTGACATTACCCAGCTGGATTAATCACCGATTGCCGGATGCGGCGTGAACGCCTTATCCAGCCTACACCCACCCGTAGGCCTGATAAGATGCGCCAGCATCGCATCAGGCATTGTGTACCAACCGCTATATCCGGTATACCGATTAATGCAGCACCGTCACCGCGTCTTCCAGTCGGCTGGCGCGGTGTTTCACCATCGCCGACACCTGTGCACTCTCTTCCACTAGCTCGGCATTTTTCTGGGTAATCAGGTTAAGCTCATCCACCGCCCGGGTCAGGCTGGAAAGCCCATCGGCCTGTTCCAGTGTTGAATGGCTAATCTGGGCAATCAACTGGGTGACATTTTTCACCTGGGCCACAATATCGTCCATCGTACGTCCGGCAGCGTGCACCTGCTGCGAGCCGGATTGCACCTTATCAGCACTGGCATCGATCAACTTGCGAATATCGTTGGCAGCATTGGCGCTACGGCTGGCTAAATGACGCACTTCCCCTGCCACCACTGCAAAACCTTTGCCTTGTTCTCCGGCACGCGCCGCTTCCACCGCCGCATTCAGGGCGAGAATATTAGTCTGAAACGCTATATCGTTAATTAGCGAAGTAATGGTGCCAATGCGCTGGGTACTGTCGGCAATATCATCCATCGTCTTGATCACCATGGTCATCGCTTCCCCGCCCTGCACCGCCGCATTACTGGCGGTGATAGAAAGTTTATCAGCAGCCGAAGCTGTAGCTGAGTTCTGTTTCACCGACGCTGCCATCTGGTTCATGGTCGCTACCGTTTGCTGGACATTATCTACTGTCTGCTGAGTATGCTCGTTCAGTTCATCAGTGCCTTTCGCCAGCGTCTCGCTGCCGTTTCTGACACTGGACACCTGGCTTGAAACATCGTTAATTAGCCAACGGCACATCAGACCTAGCTGCCCTACCGCGCGTAATGTCAGCCCCAGCTCATCGCTGCGATTCAAATGCTCAACACTATTACGCTCGCCGGTCGCCACCTTCAGCGCCTGGCTGGCGACATTTTCTATCGGGCGTACAATTTGCCATTCAAAACAGGCATTTCCCAACAACATCACTAACGCACAGAGGAAATACGTCACCACCGGGGCTGCAACAAACCAAAGCATGGCCGCCAGCACGAAAAACAGCAGCGTCATCACTCCACGCGTTCGCCAGCGAAGCGGTAATGAAGGCAATTTTCCCAACCAACCGTTACGTACCACCAGCCCTTTATGGATACGTTTATTGGTACGTCCGGCGTTTAGCGCCTTGTACAGCGGCTCTACCGCCGCGATCTCTTCATCCGTCGCCCGCGTGCGAATCGACATATAGCCACTGATTTTGCCCTCACGCACCATCGGCACTGCATTCGCCCGTATCCAATAATGGTCGCCATTTTTGCGGCGATTTTTCACAATACCACTCCAGGGTTCCCCTTTTTTCAGGGTGTACCACATATCAGCAAACGCCGCTTTTGGCATATCCGGGTGACGCACCATGTTGTGCGGCTGGCCCTGTAACTCCTGCAAGGTATAGCCACTCACTTGCACGAAAGAATCATTGGCGTGGGTGATATAGCTTTGCAGATCGGTAGTGGACATCAGGGTAGTATCGTCAGCCAGCGGGGTATTTTGCTGGGTGACATACGGATGAGAAGACATAATCGCGTCCTGTGCAGGTTATATGGTTGTTAACTTCTTGTCGGAAGTTATGTCGGCCCAGGCGCGGTTATCTTTAGCACTTTAATTTGATTTAGATCGCAATTTGCGATTAAAGCACAAGCTCTAATTCCTTGATTTAAAATGCTTTCACTCTGTTATTATCCGAAAACGTTAATTATCTTGCCCAAAAATCAGGCTATTATTGCCCTGAAAGAGTGCATTTGCGCAGCGAACGCAAAATCTATCCCAGATAAAATCGTGCAAAATAACAACAAAAGTTAACTAGCAGCATTAAATGTTACACAAATGATAGTGCAATTTGTGTTTATCCCGATTTTCGCGATCGCAGCCGGAGTGGCGCAATCCCTGCAATACTTAAATCGGTATCATGTGATACGCGAGCCTCCGGAGCATATTTTGAACAGGTTACCTTCGAGCGCATCGGCTTTAGCGTGCAGCGCCCACGCCCTGAATCTCATTGAGAAGCGAACGCTGGATCATGAGGAGATGAAAGCACTTAACCGGGAGGTGATTGAATACTTCAAAGAGCATGTCAATCCGGGGTTTTTAGAGTATCGCAAATCTGTTACCGCCGGCGGGGATTACGGAGCCGTAGAGTGGCAAGCGGGAGGTTTAAATACGCTTGTCGACACCCAGGGACAGGAGTTTATCGACTGCCTGGGAGGTTTTGGAATTTTCAACGTGGGGCACCGTAATCCAGTTGTGGTTTCCGCCGTACAGAATCAACTTGCGAAACAGCCCTTGCATAGTCAGGAATTGCTCGACCCATTACGGGCGATGCTGGCGAAAACCCTTGCTGCGCTAACGCCCGGTAAACTGAAATACAGCTTCTTCTGTAATAGCGGCACCGAGTCCGTTGAAGCGGCGCTGAAACTGGCGAAGGCTTATCAGTCGCCGCGCGGCAAGTTTACTTTTATTGCCACCAGCGGCGCGTTCCACGGTAAATCGCTCGGCGCACTGTCGGCCACGGCGAAATCGACCTTCCGCAAACCGTTTATGCCGCTGCTGCCAGGTTTCCGTCATGTGCCGTTTGGCAATATCGAAGCCATGCGCACGGCCCTTAGCGAGTGCAAAAAAACCGGTGATGATGTGGCTGCGGTGATCCTTGAGCCGATTCAGGGCGAAGGTGGCGTAATTCTGCCGCCGCCGGGCTATCTCACTGCCGTGCGTAAGTTGTGCGATGAGTTCGGCGCACTGATGATCCTTGATGAAGTACAAACAGGAATGGGGCGGACGGGCAAGATGTTCGCCTGCGAGCATGAGAACGTTCAGCCGGATATTCTGTGCCTGGCGAAAGCCCTCGGTGGCGGCGTGATGCCGATTGGCGCAACCATTGCTACCGAAGAGGTGTTCTCAGTCCTGTTCGACAACCCGTTCCTGCACACCACCACCTTTGGCGGCAATCCGCTGGCCTGTGCGGCGGCGCTGGCGACCATCAATGTGTTGCTGGAACAGAACCTACCGGCCCAGGCAGAGCAAAAAGGCGATATGTTGCTGGACGGTTTCCGCCAGCTGGCACGGGAATATCCCGATCTGGTGCAGGAAGCGCGTGGTAAAGGGATGTTGATGGCGATTGAGTTTGTTGATAACGAAATCGGCTACAACTTTGCCAGCGAGATGTTCCGCCAGCGTGTGCTGGTTGCCGGAACGCTCAACAACGCCAAAACGATCCGCATTGAACCGCCACTGACGCTGACCGTTGAACAGTGTGAAGTGGTGATCAAAGCGGCGCGTAAGGCGCTGGCGGCCATGCGCGTGAGTGTGGAAGAAGCGTAATACCGATGTCGGATGGCGATGCAACATCGCCATCCGATATTTTCTTATACGATTCGCACGCCCGCAGGCATCATGCGTTCCGGCGTTAACAGCACGCTTTCACTGCCGTCATCGGTTTCCGCACACAGCAGCATGCATTCCGAGGTTTCACCGCGCATTTTCGCTTTTTGCAGATTGCACAGCACCACCACCGTTTTCCCCATCAGCTCTTCTTCGCTGTAGTACGGCACCAGGCTGGTCACGGTTTGCAGCGTTTTTTCACCGACATCTACCTGTACGATATACAGCTTGTCGGCGTTTTCATGGCGTTTCACTTCCACAATCTTTCCGACGCGCATTTCCAGACGCGCGAAATCGGCGTAAGCCACGGTTTCCATTGTTGTCCCTCCTCAAGTAAAATTTTACTAAACTATAGCAAAAGTTTTTCTCAATCCTGTAGGCTAAAAATGGAGAATGCAGGCGTGATCACATTCGTACGTCGCTGTGTTACCGTTACAGCGTCAAAGAAACGCGCTTTATTTACTGAAAACAGGTGACCCGATAAGCACTTCCTCTACAATGGAAGCGCACATCAGGGAAAGTAAAAAAGGTAAACATGGCAACACTAAAAGACATCGCAATCGAAGCTGGCGTATCCCTGGCGACAGTATCCAGGGTCTTAAATGACGATCCGACATTGAATGTGAAAGAAGAGACGAAACATCGCATTCTCGAGATCGCCGAAAAGTTGGAGTACAAGACCAGTAGCGCCCGTAAACTACAGACAGGCGCAGTCAACCAACACCATATTCTGGCTATCTACAGCTACCAACAGGAGCTGGAGATCAACGATCCTTACTATCTGGCGATCCGCCACGGCATTGAAACCCAGTGCGAAAAGCTGGCGATTGAACTGACCAACTGTTATGAACACAACGGCTTGCCAGACATTAAAAACGTCACCGGCATTTTGATTGTTGGCAAACCCACGCCCGCACTGCGCGCCGCCGCCAGCGCGTTGACCGACAATATCTGTTTTATCGACTTTCACGAACCCGGCAGCGGTTACGATGCGGTGGATATCGATCTGGCACGCATCAGTAAAGAAATCATCGATTTCTATATCGATCAGGGCGTTAATCGTATTGGTTTTGTTGGTGGCGAAGACTTGCCTGGCAAGGCGGATATTCGCGAGGTCGCCTTTGTGGAATACGGTCGACTGAAACAAGTGGTACGCGAAGAAGACATCTGGCGCGGCGGTTTTTCAAGTTCGTCGGGCTATGAACTGGCAAAGCAAATGCTGGCGCGGGAAGACTACCCGAAGGCGTTGTTTGTCGCTTCCGATTCCATTGCTATTGGCGTACTGCGGGCAATTCATGAACGTGGCCTGAACATCCCAGAAGATATTTCGCTTATCAGCGTTAACGACATCCCCACCGCGCGATTTACCTTTCCGCCGCTCTCAACCGTGCGCATCCATTCCGAAATGATGGGAAGCCAGGGCGTCAACCTGTTGTATGAAAAGGCTCGCGATGGTCGTGCGCTGCCGCTGTTAGTCTTCGTTCCCAGCAAATTAAAACTGCGCGGTACAACCCGCTAAATCCCCTTACACACTGTCCGGCAATCGTTTTTACCGGACAGTGCTGCCGTTTATTTTCGTGATCCAGTTAAAGTAAATGCATTTATTCGCTATTTTTTAGTAAAAATTTTACTAAACTCCCCAGCAATTACACAAACTACCATCACCATGAATGGTTCCGATTTCTCTCTACCGGGAGGCCCTATGAATCGCTGGGAAAACATTCAGCTCACCCACGAAAACCGACTTGCGCCGCGTGCGTACTTTTTTTCTTATGATTCTGTTGCGCAGGCGCGTACCTTTGCCCGCGAAACCAGCAGCCTGTTTCTGCCCTTAAGCGGCCAGTGGAATTTCCACTTTTTTGATCATCCGCTGCAAGTGCCAGAAGCTTTCACTTCCGAGTTAATGGCTAACTGGGGATACATCACCGTCCCCGCCATGTGGCAAATGGAAGGCCACGGCAAACTGCAATATACCGACGAAGGTTTTCCGTTCCCCATCGATGTGCCTTTTGTCCCCAGCGATAACCCAACCGGTGCCTATCAACGCATTTTCACCCTCAGCGACGGCTGGCAAGGCAAGCAGACGCTGATTAAATTTGACGGCGTCGAAACCTATTTTGAAGTCTACGTTAACGGTCAGTATGTTGGTTTCAGCAAGGGCAGCCGTCTGACCGCAGAGTTTGACATCAGTGCGATGGTAAAAACCGGCGACAACCTGTTGTGTGTGCGCGTGATGCAGTGGGCGGATTCCACCTACGTGGAAGACCAGGATATGTGGTGGTCGGCGGGGATCTTCCGCGATGTTTATCTGGTCGGAAAACAATTAACGCATATTAACGATTTCACCGTACGCACCGATTTTGACGAAGCCTATTGCGATGCCACGCTGTCCTGCGAAGTGGTGCTGGAAAATCTCGCTGCCTCCCCTGCCGTAACGACGCTGGAATATACTCTGTTCGATGGCGAGCGTGTGGTGCACAGCGGCGCCATTGATCATCTGGCAATTGAAAAACTGACCAGCGCCAGCTTTGCTTTTACTGTCGAACAGCCGCAGCAATGGTCCGCAGAATCCCCTTATCTTTACCATCTGGTCATGACGCTGAAAGACGCCGACGGCAACGTTCTGGAAGTGGTGCCGCAACGCGTTGGCTTCCGTGATATCAAAGTGCGCGACGGTCTGTTCTGGATCAATAACCGTTATGTGATGCTGCACGGCGTCAACCGTCACGACAACGATCATCGCAAAGGCCGCGCCGTTGGGATGGATCGCGTCGAGAAAGATCTTCAGTTGATGAAGCAGCACAACATCAACTCCGTGCGTACTGCTCACTACCCGAACGATCCGCGTTTTTACGAACTGTGTGATATCTACGGCCTGTTTGTGATGGCGGAAACCGACGTCGAATCGCACGGCTTTGCTAACGTCGGCGATATCAGCCGCATTACCGACGATCCGCAGTGGGAAAAGGTCTACGTCGAGCGCATCGTTCGGCATATTCACGCGCAGAAAAACCATCCGTCGATCATCATCTGGTCGCTGGGCAACGAGTCCGGCTATGGCTGTAACATCCGCGCGATGTACCACGCAGCGAAGGCGCTGGATGACACGCGCCTGGTACACTACGAAGAAGATCGCGATGCCGAAGTGGTCGATATTATTTCCACCATGTACACCCGCGTGCCGCTGATGAATGAGTTTGGTGAATACCCGCATCCGAAGCCGCGCATCATCTGCGAATACGCCCATGCGATGGGGAATGGACCTGGCGGGCTGACGGAATATCAGAACGTCTTCTATAAGCACGATTGCATTCAGGGGCATTATGTCTGGGAGTGGTGCGACCACGGGATCCAGGCGCAGGATGACAACGGCAACGTCTGGTATAAATTCGGCGGCGATTACGGCGACTATCCCAACAACTATAACTTCTGTCTTGATGGTTTGATCTATTCCGATCAAACGCCGGGACCCGGTCTGAAAGAGTACAAACAAGTTATTGCGCCAGTAAAAATCCACGCGCTGGATCTGACTCGCGGCGAACTGAAAGTAGAAAATAAACTGTGGTTTACCACGCTTGATGACTACACCCTGCACGTAGAGGTGCGCGCCGAAGGTGAAACGCTCGCGACGCAGCAGATTAAGCTGCGCGACGTTGCGCCGAACAGCGAAGCGCCATTGCACATTACGCTGCCGCAACTGGACGCCCGCGAAGCATTCCTCAATATTACGGTGACCAAAGATTCCCGCACCCGCTACAGCGACGCCGGACACCCTATCGCCACTTATCAGTTCCCGCTGAGGGAAAACACCGCACAGCCAGTTCCTTTCGCACCGAACAACGCTCGTCCGCTGATGCTGGAAGACGATCGTTTGAGCTGCACCGTTCGCGGCTACAACTTCGCGATCACCTTTTCAAAAATGAGTGGCAAACCGACATCCTGGCAGGTGAATGGCGAATCGCTGCTGACTCGCGAGCCTAAGATCAACTTCTTCAAGCCGATGATCGACAACCACAAGCAGGAGTACGAAGGGCTGTGGCAGCCGAATCATTTGCAGATTATGCAGGAACATCTGCGCGACTTTGCCGTTGAACAGAGCGATGGCGAGGTGTTGATCATCAGCCACACGGTTATTGCTCCTCCGGTGTTTGACTTCGGGATGCGCTGCACCTACATCTGGCGCATCGCTGCCGATGGCCAGGTTAACGTGGCGCTTTCCGGCGAGCGTTACGGCGACTATCCACACATCATTCCGTGCATCGGTTTCACCATGGGGATTAACGGCGAATACGACCAGGTGGCGTATTACGGACGTGGACCGGGCGAAAACTACGCCGACAGCCAGCAGGCTAACATCATTGATATCTGGCGCAGCAACGTCGATGCCATGTTCGAGAACTATCCCTTCCCGCAGAACAACGGCAACCGTCAGCATGTCCGCTGGGCGGCGCTGACAAACCGCCACGGCAACGGCCTACTGGTGGTTCCGCAGCGCCCAATTAACTTCAGCGCCTGGCACTACACCCAGGAAAACATCCACGCAGCCCAGCACTGCAACGAGCTGCAGCGCAGTGATGACATCACCCTGAATCTTGACCACCAGCTGTCTGGACTCGGCTCCAACTCCTGGGGCAGCGAGGTGCTGGACTCCTGGCGCGTCTGGTTCCGTGACTTCAGCTACGGCTTTACGTTGCTGCCGGTTTCTGGCGGAGAAGCCACCGCGCAAAGCCTGGCGTCGTATGAGTTCGGCGCAGGGTTCTTTTCCACGAATTTGCACAGCGAGAATAAGCAATGAGGATCATCGATAACTTAGAACAGTTCCGCCAGATTTACGCTTCTGGCAAGAAGTGGCAACGCTGCGTTGAAGCGATTGAAAATATCGACAACATTCAGCCGGGCGTCGCCCACTCCATCGGTGACTCATTGACCTACCGTGTAGAAAATGACTCCGCGACCGATGCGTTATTTACCGGGCATCGTCGTTATTTTGAAGTGCATTACTACCTGCAAGGGCAGCAAAAGATTGAATATGCGCCGAAAGAGACGTTACAGGTAGTAGAATATTATCGCGATGAAACTGACCGCGAATATTTAAAAGGCTGCGGAGAAACCGTAGAGGTCCACGAAGGGCAAATCGTTATTTGCGATATCCATGAAGCATATCGGTTTATCTGCAATAACGCGGTCAAAAAAGTGGTTCTCAAAGTCACCATCGAAGATGGTTATTTCCATAACAAATAACAACTACGGCGGCAAAAGGAGTTTGCCGCCACCGCTACCCTACTCATTTTCGGAGATGTGTTATGTCTGATACCAAACGTAATACAATCGGCAAATTCGGCTTGCTCTCGCTGACTTTTGCCGCCGTTTACAGCTTTAACAACGTCATCAATAATAATATTGAGCTTGGACTGGCCTCAGCGCCGATGTTTTTCCTCGCGACGATTTTTTATTTTATTCCCTTCTGTCTAATCATCGCAGAATTTGTCTCGTTAAATAAAAACTCGGAAGCCGGTGTCTACGCGTGGGTAAAAAGTTCGCTGGGCGGACGTTGGGCATTTATTACTGCCTATACCTACTGGTTCGTAAACCTGTTCTTTTTCACCTCGTTGTTGCCGCGCGTTATTGCTTATGCTTCGTATGCCTTCCTCGGCTACGAATATATTATGACGCCGGTTGCCACCACCATTATCAGTATGGTGCTGTTCGCCTTCTCCACCTGGGTTTCTACCAACGGGGCGAAAATGCTGGGGCCAATCACCTCCGTCACTTCAACGCTGATGCTGCTGTTAACGCTCTCCTACATTTTACTGGCAGGTACGGCGCTGGTTGGCGGCGTACAGCCTGCTGACCCCATCACCGTTGACGCGATGATCCCGAACTTCAACTGGGCGTTCCTCGGCGTTACCACCTGGATCTTTATGGCCGCAGGCGGCGCAGAGTCCGTCGCAGTGTACGTTAACGACGTCAAAGGCGGGTCGAAATCGTTCGTTAAAGTGATCATCCTCGCCGGGATTTTCATCGGCGTACTGTACTCCGTCTCCTCGGTGCTGATTAACGTCTTCGTCAGCAGCAAAGAGTTGAAATTTACCGGCGGATCGGTACAGGTATTCCACGGCATGGCGGCGTATTTTGGTCTGCCGGAAGCGTTGATGAATCGCTTTGTCGGTCTGGTGTCCTTTACCGCGATGTTCGGTTCCCTGCTGATGTGGACCGCAACGCCGGTGAAAATTTTCTTCTCCGAAATCCCGGAAGGCATCTTTGGTAAGAAAACCGTCGAACTCAACGAAAACGGCGTTCCTGCGCGCGCAGCGTGGATCCAGTTCCTGATCGTAATTCCGCTGATGATTATCCCGATGCTCGGCTCCAATACCGTGCAGGATCTGATGAATACTATTATTAATATGACTGCCGCAGCGTCCATGCTTCCGCCGTTATTCATCATGCTGGCGTATCTGAATTTACGTGCCAAATTAGATCACCTGCCACGCGATTTCCGTATGGGCTCCCGCCGAGCCGGTATTATCATTGTTTCAATGCTGATTGCGATATTTACCGTAGGGTTTGTTGCTTCGACATTCCCGACTGGCGCGAATATTATGACTATCATCTTTTATAACGTCGGCGGTATTGTTATCTTCCTCGGCTTTGCGTGGTGGAAATACAGTAAATATATAAAAGGATTAACGGCTGAAGAGCGTCATGTTGAAGCGACGCCAGCCAACAATGTTGATTAAGCAGACTAATAAAAAATGAGCAGGCATTTTCTCTCTTCCTGGATGGGGAGAGGGAAAATAGTTTCTGCCTTTATGTTTTTTATAATTATTTATTACAACGATAAAAGGCTGTACTTTTTTCTTTAGCTCATGGATTAATATTATGAAATTTATAAGTACGCCATGCAGAGCATTACTTGCTCTGCCGTTTTGCTACGCGTTTTCTGCTGCAGGTGAAGAAGCACGTCCGGCAGAACATGACGACACAAAAACGCCCGCCATTACCTCAACATCTTCTCCTTCATTTCGTTTTTACGGCGAATTGGGGGTTGGTGGATATATGGATTTAGAGGGCGAGAATAAACATAAATACAGCGACGGCACTTATATCGAAGGCGGTCTGGAGATGAAATATGGCTCCTGGTTCGGCCTGATTTACGGCGAAGGCTGGACCGTGCAGGCCGACCACGACGGCAATGCCTGGGTGCCTGACCATAGCTGGGGCGGTTTTGAAGGTGGGATTAACCGTTTCTATGGCGGTTATCGTACCAACGATGGCACCGAAATCATGCTCAGTCTGCGCCAGGATTCCTCGCTGGATGACCTGCAATGGTGGGGCGACTTCACCCCCGATCTGGGCTACGTCATTCCCAATACCCGCGACATTATGACTGCGCTGAAGGTACAGAACTTAACCGGCAACTTTCGTTATAGCGTCACCGCCACACCTGCCGGACATCATGACGAAAGCAAAGCCTGGCTGCATTTTGGCAAATACGATCGCTACGACGACAAATACACCTATCCGGCAATGATGAACGGTTACATCCAGTATGACCTTGCCGAAGGCATCACCTGGATGAACGGTCTGGAAATCACCGACGGCACCGGGCAACTCTATCTCACTGGCCTGCTTACCCCTAACTTCGCAGCCCGCGCCTGGCACCATACCGGACGCGCCGACGGACTGGACGTACCGGGAAGTGAAAGCGGAATGATGGTGAGCGCCATGTATGAAGCGTTAAAGGGCGTTTATCTCTCCACCGCTTACACCTACGCCAAACATCGCCCTGACCACGCTGACGATGAAACCACCTCTTTCATGCAGTTTGGTGTCTGGTACGAATACGGCGGCGGACGTTTCGCAACGGCTTTTGACAGCCGCTTCTACATGAAAAATGCCTCTAACGATCCCAGCGACCAAATCTTCCTGATGCAATATTTCTACTGGTAATAAGGACTGTAATTTCATGAAAATCAAAACTATTTTAACGCCAGTAGCCTGTGCTCTGCTGATGAGTTTTTCCGCCCATGCCGCTAACGCCGACAATTATAAAAACGTGATTAACCGTACCGGCGCACCGCAATACATGAAGGATTACGATTACGACGACCACCAGCGTTACAACCCATTTTTTGATCTCGGTGCCTGGCATGGTCATCTGTTGCCAGACGGTCCGAACACCATGGGCGGTTTTCCGGGCGTTGCGCTGCTGACGGAAGAGTACATCAACTTTATGGCGACCAATTTCGACCGCCTGACCGTCTTGCAGGATGGCAAGAAAGTCGACTTCACGCTGGAGGCATACAGTATTCCCGGCGCGCTGGTGCAAAAACTGACAGCAAAAGATGTGCAGGTCGAAATGACTCTGCGCTTCGCCACGCCGCGCACGTCACTACTGGAAACCAAAATCACCAGCAATAAACCACTGGATCTGGTGTGGGACGGTGAACTGCTGGAAAAACTGGAAGCCAAAGAAGGGAAACCGCTTTCCGATAAAACCATTGCTGGCGAGTATCCTGACTATCAGCGCAAAATCAGCGCCACCCGTGATGGTCTGAAAGTTACCTTTGGCAAAGTGCGCGCCACCTGGGATCTGCTGACCTCCGGCGAATCGGAATATCAGGTGCATAAATCCCTGCCAGTGCAGACTGAAATCAACGGCAACCGCTTTACCAGTAAGGCGCATATCAACGGTTCGACGACGCTCTATACCACCTATTCCCATCTGCTGACAGCACAAGAAGTTAGCAAAGAACAGATGCAAATCCGCGATATTCTGGCGCGTCCGGCGTTTTATCTCACTGCCTCGCAGCAACGCTGGGAAGAGTACCTGAAGAAAGGGTTAACCAATCCAGATGCGACGCCAGAACAGACGCGCGTCGCGGTAAAAGCAATCGAGACGCTCAACGGTAACTGGCGCTCACCGGGCGGTGCGGTGAAATATAACACCGTCACGCCGTCGGTGACCGGGCGCTGGTTCTCCGGCAATCAGACCTGGCCGTGGGATACCTGGAAGCAGGCGTTTGCGATGGCGCATTTCAATCCGGACATCGCCAAAGAGAATATCCGCGCGGTCTTCTCCTGGCAGATCCAACCTGGCGACACCGTGCGTCCGCAGGATGTGGGCTTTGTCCCCGACCTGATAGCGTGGAACCTTAGCCCAGAGCGCGGAGGCGATGGCGGCAACTGGAACGAACGTAACACCAAGCCCAGCCTTGCCGCCTGGTCGGTGATGGAAGTGTATAACGTCACCCAGGATAAAACCTGGCTGGCAGAGATGTACCCGAAACTGGTGGCCTATCACGACTGGTGGTTACGTAACCGCGATCACAACGGTAACGGCGTGCCGGAATATGGCGCGACCCGCGATAAAGCCCACAACACTGAGAACGGCGAGATGCTGTTTACGGTGAAAAAAGGCGACAAAGAAGAGACGCAGTCTGGCCTGAATAACTACGCCCGTGTGGTAGAGAAAGGCCAGTATGATAGTCTGGAAATCCCGGCACAGGTTGCTGCGTCGTGGGAATCGGGTCGTGATGACGCCGCCGTCTTTGGTTTTATCGACAAAGAACAGCTGGATAAATATGTCGCAAGCGGCGGTAAACGTAGCGACTGGACGGTGAAATTCGCCGAGAACCGCAGCCAGGACGGAACGTTGCTGGGCTACTCGCTACTGCAGGAGTCAGTGGATCAGGCCAGCTATATGTACAGCGATAATCATTATCTGGCCGAGATGGCAACCATTCTCGGTAAGCCGGAAGAGGCCAAACGCTATCGCCAGTTGGCGCAGCAGCTCGCGGACTACATCAACACCTGCATGTTCGACCCGACCACGCAGTTCTACTATGACGTGCGCATTGAAGATAAACCGCTGACGAACGGCTGCGCGGGAAAACCGATTGTCGAGCGTGGTAAAGGGCCGGAAGGCTGGTCGCCGCTGTTTAACGGTGCGGCAACGCAGGCCAACGCCGACGCGGTGGTGAAGGTGATGCTGGACACCAAAGAGTTCAACACCTTTGTTCCGCTGGGAACGGCGGCGTTAACGAACCCGGCCTTTGGTGCGGACATTTACTGGCGCGGGCGCGTATGGGTGGATCAGTTCTGGTTTGGCCTGAAAGGGATGGAGCGTTACGGGTATCGCGATGATGCCCTGAAGCTCGCGGATATGTTCTTCCAGCACGCCAAAGGATTAACCGCCGATGGTCCGATTCAGGAGAATTACAATCCGCTGACCGGCGCACAGCAAGGTGCACCAAATTTCTCCTGGAGTGCCGCGCATTTGTATATGTTGTATAACGATTTTTTCCGTAAGCAGTAATTAGCAACGGCTGGCGGATGCGGCGTAAACGCCTTATCCGCCCTACATGTACGCTCCCCCTGGCCGGATAAGACGCGCCAAGCGTCGCATCCGGCGTTGCCACCGGGCGTATTCTTTTTGAATCCCATCACAAACCCCGCATTCCCCTTTTCCCTTTTCCCCGGCGACGGCTAAATTATAACTCATCCGACCACATAACAATTATTTTACATACTGGACAATTTTATGAGCTATCCGTCGCTGTTCGCCCCGCTTGATTTAGGCTTCACCACGTTAAAAAATCGTGTGCTGATGGGCTCAATGCACACCGGGCTGGAGGAATACCCGGACGGTGCCGAGCGGCTGGCAGCGTTTTATGCCGAACGCGCCCGTCACGGCGTGGCGCTGATTGTCAGCGGCGGCATTGCACCAGATTTAACAGGCGTTGGCATGGAAGGTGGTGCAATGCTCAACGACGTCAGCCAGATCCCACACCATCGCACGATTACCGAAGCGGTACATCAGGAAGGCGGCAAAATCGCCCTGCAAATTTTGCATACCGGGCGCTACAGCTACCAGCCGCATCTGGTGGCACCGTCCGCACTGCAGGCCCCCATCAACCGCTTTGTTCCCCATGAGTTAAGCCATGAAGAAATCCTGCAACTGATCGACAATTTCGCCCACTGCGCACAACTGGCGCGGGAGGCGGGATACGATGGCGTAGAGGTGATGGGTTCCGAAGGGTATTTGATCAACGAATTTCTGACGCTGCGCACCAACCAGCGTAGCGACCAGTGGGGCGGCGAATACCCTAACCGGATGCGATTTGCCGTTGAAGTAGTGCGTGCGGTGCGCGAACGCGTCGGCAACGACTTCATTATTATCTACCGTTTGTCGATGCTCGACCTGGTAGAAGGCGGCGGTACTTTTGCCGAAACGGTGGAACTGGCGCAGGCCATCGAAGCGGCTGGCGCAACCATTATCAACACCGGAATTGGCTGGCATGAAGCGCGTATTCCGACCATCGCCACACCAGTACCGCGCGGCGCCTTTAGCTGGGTCACACGTAAACTGAAAGGTCACGTCTCGCTGCCGTTAGTGACCACCAACCGCATTAACGATCCGCAGGTTGCCGACGATATTCTCGCGCGCGGCGATGCGGACATGGTATCGATGGCGCGACCGTTTCTTGCTGATGCCGAGCTGCTGTCAAAAGCGCAATCGGGGCGAGCTGATGAGATCAACACCTGCATTGGCTGCAACCAGGCCTGTCTGGATCAGATCTTTGTTGGCAAAGTCACATCGTGTCTGGTCAATCCTCGCGCCTGTCATGAAACCAAAATGCCGTTCCTTCCTGCCGTGCAGAAAAAAAATCTGGCGGTTGTTGGTGCCGGTCCGGCGGGGCTGGCGTTTGCCATTAACGCGGCGGCGCGTGGGCATCAGGTAACGTTGTTTGATGCGCATAGCGAGATCGGCGGGCAGTTTAATATCGCCAAACAGATCCCCGGCAAAGAGGAGTTTTACGAAACGCTGCGTTACTACCGCCGAATGATCGAAGTAACGGGCGTAGCGCTCAAACTCAATCACACCGTGACGGCGGATCAGTTACAGACGTTCGATGAAACGATCCTCGCCAGCGGGATCGTGCCACGCATTCCACCTATCGACGGGATCGATCATCCGAAGGTACTGAGTTATCTCGACGTACTGCGCGACAAAGCGCCGGTGGGCAACAAAGTCGCCATCATCGGTTGTGGCGGGATTGGTTTTGATACGGCGATGTATCTCAGTCAACCTGGTGAATCCACCAGCCAGAATATCGCCGAGTTCTGTAATGAGTGGGGGATCGACAGCAGCCTGCAACAGGCTGGTGGCTTAAGCCAGCAGGGAATGCAGATCCCTCGTAGCCCACGGCAGATTGTGATGCTCCAGCGCAAAGCCAGCAAACCAGGACAAGGGTTGGGCAAAACCACCGGCTGGATCCATCGCACCACCCTGCTCTCGCGCGGCGTGAAGATGATCCCTGGCGTAAGTTACCAGAAGATCGACGATGAAGGGCTGCATGTGGTGATCAACGGCGAAATGCAGGTATTAGCAGTGGATCATGTGGTGATCTGCGCGGGGCAAGAGCCAAACCGCACGCTGGCGCAACCGCTGATTGATAGCGGGAAAACCGTGCATTTAATTGGCGGCTGCGATGTGGCTATGGAGCTGGACGCACGACGGGCAATTGCCCAGGGAACACGGCTTGCGTTAGAAATTTAAATCGTTATTTGACGTGCCGGATGCGACGCTTGCCGCGTCTTATCCGGCTGCTGATCGTAGGCCGGATAAGGCGTTCACGCCGCATCCGGCAGGTAGCTCCCAATCTTACCGACGACGCCCCAGCTTCACCGCTTTCAGCACCACAAATTTATTATTCGTGGCAATAGTGGTGCAGTTGCCGAAAATCTTCTTCAGTTTATGGAAGTAATCCAGATGGCGGTTGGCAACGATATACAGCTCGCCGTTGATTTTCAGGCAGCGGCGAGCGTGGTGGAACATCTCCCAGGCGACGTTATCGGTCAGCGCATGTTGCTGATGAAACGGCGGGTTGCAGAGCACAGCATTAAAGCGGAAAGGCTCCACGCCGGAGAGCGCGTTGTTGATCATAAATTCGCAGCGATCCAGTGCCTCAGGCATGTTGGTTTCAACATTCAAACGACTGGAAGCAACGGCCATTGGCGATTCATCGACAAACACCACTTTCGCCTGCGGGTTTTTATCGAGCAGCGTCAGGCCAATGACGCCGTTACCACAGCCGAGATCGACAATCTCACCTTCGAGATTTTCCGGCAGATGCTGCATAAAGAAGCGCGCGCCGATATCAAGCCCAGTACGGGAGAAGACATTCGCGTGGTTGTGGATGGTCCAGTCGGTACCTTCCAGTTTCCAGCTAACGGTCTGCGGCGCATCGGCCAGCTGCGGTTCATTGAAAGTGCAGTTAATCAGACGCGCTTTCTTCCATGCCAGCGTGGTGGTGGTCGGGCCGAGCACTTTTTCGAACAGTTCCAGCGTGGACGTGTGAATGTCACGGGCTTTGGCACCGGCAATAATGCGTGTTTGTGGCGTTACCACTTTGCGCAACGCACGCAGTTGCTGCTCAAGCAATGCCAGCGTTTTCGGTATTTTGATCAGCACTACGCCCGGCTGTTGCGGGTAGTCGGCGGTGCTGTCGAGAAACTTCACGCTCAACTCATCAATCCCGTTGAGGCGTAAATTCTCACGCGTCGCCAGTTCGCTGATGTATGAGTCGCCGATGCTGTACGGCTTATGTTCCGCCAGCGCGCAGCTTAACGCGCCAAAAGCATCATTCAGGATTAACACCGGGCCGCGGATTTCTGTATCGTCCAACTGTTGCAGCAAATATTCATCCGCCGCTTCCCACGCCTGTAGCGGGTTAACGTCATCCGTCGCCGGAAAACGTTGTAGTGTCAGTGAACGGAAACCGTTGTCTAAGTGGCTCATCGGCCCTCCTGAATGATAAAATTTCGACGTTGCCCCTGAAAAGGGTGCGTGAGTATACCCTTTTTCTCTTTTTCGTGGGCGGTTATGAGCAATCTTACTTATCTTCAGGGTTATCCCGAGCACCTGCTTTCCCAGGTGCGCACGCTGATTAATGAACAGCGTCTGGGCGATGTGCTGGCAAAACGCTATCCGGGAACGCACGACTACGCTACCGATAAAGCCCTCTGGCAATATACTCAGGATCTGAAAAATCAGTTTCTGCGCAATGCCCCGCCGATCAATAAAGTGATTTATGACAATAAGATCCACGTGCTGAAAAACGCGCTCGGGTTACATACCGCTGTTTCGCGTGTGCAGGGCGGCAAGCTGAAAGCAAAAGCAGAGATCCGCGTCGCCACCGTATTTCGCAATGCGCCGGAACCGTTTTTGCGCATGATCGTGGTGCACGAACTGGCGCATCTGAAAGAGAAAGAACATAACAAAGCGTTCTACCAGTTGTGCTGCCATATGGAACCGCAGTACCACCAGCTTGAGTTCGACACTCGCCTGTGGCTGACGCAGCTTACGCTTGAGCAGGCCAAAATCTGAAAATGATCTCAGGCGCTATCTTTTCCTCCTTTAGCGCCTAAAATCGACCTCCCCTCTATCGTTAAGGATAACGACCATGCTGCGCGCATTTGCTCGCCTTCTTCGCCGCATTTGTTTTTCTCGCCGGACTCTCAAAATTGCCTGTTTTCTGTTGCTTGTGGCAGGCGCAACGATTTTTTTCGCCGATCGGGCAATGGTCAACGCCAGCCAACAACTCACCTGGAGTGACATCAACGCTATTCCGGCACGTAACGTGGGTTTATTGTTGGGAGCAAAACCGGGTAATCGCTACTTTACCCGACGTATTGATACCGCCGCAGAGTTGTACCACGCAGGAAAAGTGAAATGGCTGCTGGTCAGTGGCGATAACGGACGTAAAAATTACGATGAAGCATCAGGTATGCAGCAGGCGTTGATCGCTAAGGGCGTACCGGCAAAAGCCATCTTCTGCGACTATGCCGGATTCTCAACGCTTGATTCAGTGGTGCGTGCCAATAAAGTGTTTGGTGAAAACCATATCACCATTATCTCGCAGGAATTTCATAACCAACGCGCCATCTGGCTGGCAAAGCAATACGGCATTGACGCCATCGGGTTTAACGCACCAGACCTGGAAAAAGGACACGGAAAGATGGTCCGTCTGCGGGAAAAACTTGCCAGAGTCAGCGCGGTAATTGATGCGAAAATCCTCCATCGCCAGCCGAAATACCTGGGGCCGTCGGTCATGATTGGTCCGTTTAGTGAGCATGGCTGTCCGGCGCAGAAATAATGCGTATCCGCGCACGTCGAAGATGAAAAAGGCGTGCTACATTGACGGCAGAATCCCTTTATGGAGTATCCACGCGTTATGATACGTTTCGCCGTGATTGGTACGAACTGGATCACTCACCAGTTCGTCGAGGCCGCCCATGAGAGCGGTAAATACAAGTTAACCGCCGTATATTCCCGCAGCCTTGAACAGGCCCAGCACTTCGCCAATGAGTTTTCTGTCGAGCATCTGTTTACTTCGCTGGAAGCAATGGCGGAAAGTGACGCTATTGACGCGGTGTATATTGCCAGCCCGAACGCCCTGCATTTTTCCCAGACACAGCTTTTCCTCAGTCACAAAATGCATGTGATTTGCGAGAAACCACTGGCGTCGAATCTGGCGGAAGTGGATGCAGCCATTGCCTGCGCGCGGGAAAATCAGGTGGTGCTGTTTGAGGCATTTAAAACCGCCAGCCTGCCGAACTTTCATTTGTTACGCCAGGCGCTGCCGAAAGTCGGCAAACTGCGGAAAGTCTTTTTCAACTACTGTCAGTATTCCTCGCGGTATCAGCGTTACCTGAACGGCGAAAATCCCAATACCTTCAATCCGGCCTTCTCTAACGGTTCGATTATGGATATCGGCTTTTACTGCCTGGCGTCAGCAGTGGCGTTATTTGGTGAGCCGAAAAGCGTGCAGGCAACGGCGAGTTTGTTGGAGAGCGGCGTGGATGCCCACGGCGTGGTGGTGATGGATTACGGTGATTTCAGCGTTACGTTGCAGCACTCAAAAGTCAGCGATTCTGTCCTGGCAAGTGAGATTCAGGGCGAAGCGGGATCGCTGGTGATTGAAAAACTTTCCGAATGCCAGAAGGTTTGCTTTGTGCCGCGCGGCAGCCAGATGCAGGATCTCACCCAGCCACAGCATATTAATACCATGCTTTACGAAGCAGAACTGTTTGCTGAACTGGTGGATGAGCATCTGATTAATCATCCAGGACTGGCGATCAGTCGCATCACCGCGAAACTGCTGACCGAGATCCGCCGCCAGACTGGGGTGATTTTTCCGGCAGATAGCGTAAAACTATAATTGTTACCGTAAAGCAGTGTAAAAGGCATGTAACAGACCATTGACTGGCTGAATGGTCTGTCATACTTTGTTACCTGCAAAGGGGAGTAACTTCATTGCCGGTCGATCGTCATTACGATGTGTGAAAAACCACATCCGGTCACCGGGCAACCCGAAAGGAATATGCAGACATATTCCTTTGAGACTGATGACAAACGTCAAGTTGCCTGATGCGCTACGCTTATCAGGCCTACATTATTCTTGCTATCTATTGAATTTGCATGATTTTGTAGGCTGGATAAGGCGATTACGCCGCATCCGGCATAAACAAAGGCACTTTGTCACCAATCTGAAAGGAATACGCAGATGTATTCCTTTTTTGTTGTAAGTGAGACCTTGCCGGAAGGCGAGGTCTATGCATAAAAAGCAGCGGCTGACGTCTTCCGACGTTGGCCGTTTTTTTATGTGTAAGGAACTTCTATGAATACTGTCGGCACGCCGTTGCTATGGGGCGGATTCGCTGTTGTTGTCGCCATTATGCTGGCTATCGACCTGTTGTTGCAGGGGCGTCGTGGTGCGCATGCCATGACCATGAAACAGGCTGCGGCCTGGTCGCTGGTCTGGGTGACGCTGTCGTTACTGTTTAACGCCGCTTTCTGGTGGTATCTGGCGCAGACACAGGGGCGCGAAGTCGCTGACCCGCAGGCGCTGGCCTTCCTCACAGGTTATCTGATTGAGAAATCGCTGGCGGTCGATAACGTCTTTGTCTGGTTAATGTTGTTCAGCTATTTCTCTGTTCCTGCGGCATTACAGCGCCGCGTGCTGGTGTATGGTGTGCTCGGGGCGATTGTTCTGCGTACCATCATGATCTTCACCGGTAGCTGGCTGATTTCGCAGTTCGACTGGATCCTGTATATCTTCGGTGCATTCCTGCTGTTTACCGGCGTGAAGATGGCGCTGGCTCATGAAGATGAATCAGGGATTGGCGACAAGCCGCTGGTGCGCTGGCTGCGCGGCCATTTGCGCATGACCGATACCATCGACAACGAGCATTTCTTTGTGCGTAAGAATGGCTTGTTGTATGCCACGCCGCTGATGCTGGTGTTGATTCTGGTGGAGTTGAGCGACGTGATCTTCGCCGTGGATAGCATTCCGGCTATCTTCGCTGTTACCACCGATCCGTTTATTGTGCTGACCTCAAACCTGTTTGCGATCCTCGGCCTGCGTGCGATGTATTTCCTGCTGGCGGGCGTAGCGGAACGTTTCTCGATGCTCAAATATGGTCTGGCGGTGATTCTGGTGTTTATCGGTATCAAGATGCTGATTGTCGACTTCTACCATATTCCGATCGCCGTCTCGCTGGGCGTGGTGTTTGGTATTCTGGTGATGACGTTTATTATCAACGCCTGGGTGAATTATCGGCGTGATAAACAGCGGGTAGAATAATTCGCATTAAAACGCATACACCACCAGGTCAGGCACAACTATGTGATGTTCTCTTCTGGTTGCGCTCCTTTTCAGTGCAATGCCATATAAAGTCACTGCCGCAAGGAGCGCGCAGGGGGAGGACAATCGCCTCCTCCCCCTGCACCCCCGGGCTCTGGCGAACAAAATCGCCGCTGCGCGGTGCCCTCAGCTTATCCCTTCCGGCTATCGGGTACGGGCGCGAGGTAACATCCCTGTAAAACGCGCCCTCAGCCCACATCCATGTGGGCTGCCCCGGCCTCCAGGAAACGCTTCGGCGACTTTGACGCCACCAACACCGGTGCGGTTTATCAGTCTGCAACAAACACAACTAAACCTAATCAAGGATCAGGAGATGCCAGTTTGCTTTACCCACGAACATGTCAAACAAATGTAACCATTAAGTTGCAAAATATGACATCCCTTTAAAATCCAGCATTTTTCGCTTCCCGAAGCTGTAACTTTCCTTATACTCGACCTTGCAAACACTTTGTTACATCCTGAAAGATGCGTCGACAGAACGCACCAGGGATGTGCGTTAACACAACGAAAGGATCGAAAAATGACTACGCAACGTTCACCGGGGCTATTCCGGCGTCTGGCTCATGGCAGCCTGGTTAAACAAATCCTGGTCGGCCTTGTTCTGGGGATTCTCCTGGCATGGATCTCAAAACCGGCGGCAGAAGCTGTTGGTCTGTTAGGCACTTTGTTCGTCGGTGCACTGAAAGCCGTAGCGCCAATTCTGGTGCTGATGCTGGTAATGGCTTCCATCGCTAACCACCAGCACGGGCAGAAAACCAATATCCGCCCTATTCTGTTCCTCTATCTGTTGGGTACTTTCTCTGCCGCACTGGCTGCAGTTGTCTTCAGCTTCGCCTTCCCTTCTACCCTGCATTTATCCAGTAGCGCGGGCGATATTTCCCCGCCGTCAGGCATTGTGGAAGTGATGCGTGGGCTGGTAATGAGCATGGTTTCCAACCCCATCGACGCCCTGCTAAAAGGTAATTACATCGGGATTCTGGTGTGGGCCATTGGTCTTGGTTTCGCGCTGCGTCACGGTAACGAAACCACCAAAAACCTGGTCAACGATATGTCGAATGCCGTTACCTTTATGGTGAAACTGGTGATTCGTTTCGCACCAATCGGTATTTTTGGTCTGGTTTCTTCTACGCTGGCAACCACCGGTTTCTCCACACTGTGGGGCTACGCGCAACTGCTGTTGGTGCTGGTTGGCTGTATGTTGCTGGTGGCGCTGGTGGTTAACCCACTGCTGGTATGGTGGAAAATTCGTCGTAACCCGTTCCCGCTAGTGCTACTGTGCCTGCGCGAAAGCGGTGTATACGCCTTCTTCACCCGTAGCTCTGCGGCGAACATTCCGGTGAATATGGCGCTGTGTGAAAAGCTGAATCTGGATCGTGATACCTATTCCGTTTCTATTCCGCTGGGGGCGACGATCAATATGGCAGGTGCAGCCATTACCATTACGGTGTTGACGCTGGCTGCGGTTAATACGCTGGGTATTCCGGTGGATCTGCCCACCGCGCTGCTGTTGAGCGTAGTTGCTTCTCTGTGCGCCTGTGGTGCTTCCGGCGTGGCAGGTGGTTCTCTGCTGCTGATCCCGCTGGCCTGTAATATGTTCGGTATTCCGAACGATATCGCCATGCAGGTGGTTGCCGTCGGCTTTATCATCGGTGTGTTGCAGGACTCCTGCGAAACCGCGCTGAACTCTTCAACTGACGTGCTGTTCACTGCCGCTGCTTGCCAGGCGGAAGATGCACGTCTGGCAAATAGTGCCCTGCGTAACTAATACTTAGCCCCTTTCGTCAACGGCGGAAGGGGTTTTCTCCACTTTAAACGGATCAATCCCCCTTCTCTGCATCCGCCAGAAACGAATGATGTTCAGGCCATTCATCAGCAGAAAACTGCCTTCAATCATCGTGCCACCAATCGACCCAGCCCAGATGTTATGCGTTAACCAGCAACAAGTAGAAAACCACATCACGCAGCGCATGGTCAGCCCTTTACAGCGAAATAGCGCCCAGGTACTGACAATCGTGCCAATGACCGGCAGCAGCTCCATGGGATGATGGAACTTCGCCAGACCAACACCTCCCGTCAGCACGATGAAGATCGCCATTATCCATAAGCTACGGGTACGCAGAGTAATTAACGTACGGATAGCATTGAGGATTGAGCTGGCCCCAGCCGGGAAGATACCCATCAGGAAAAAATGTACGCCAATAAATATGCTATAGATGGAAAGCTGAATTTTGAAGCGACGTTCATCGCGGTTGAAGAAGGTGGTGATCCCAATCAGAAAGGCGATGACACCCACGCCCTGGGCCAGCCAATACGCGGTCATGATAAATCCTTAGCAGGTATGGAAAAGCAAACGGCGCTTCACATTATGAAACGCCGTTTATTATTCACAACTTATTTCGACTTTATAGCGTTACGCCGCTTTTAAAGATCGCCAGTTCACGGAAGTCGTTACGCTCGTTGCAGGTTTGCTTACCGTTAGCAAACTCAACGATGGTATCGATAAATTCTTCCAGCAACTGCGGCATCGCTTTACCGTGGATTAGCTGACCCGCGTCAAAGTCGATCCAGTGTTTTTTCTTCGCGGCCAGTTCACTGTTGGTGGCGATTTTCACCGTCGGTACAAATCCGCCGTACGGCGTGCCGCGGCCGGTACTAAACAGCACCATGTGGCAGCCTGCGCCCGCCAGTGCGCTGGTCGCTACAGCATCGTTACCCGGCGCGCTTAACAGGTTCAGGCCCGGCGTTTTCAAACGTTCGCCGTAACGCAGCACGTCAACCACCTGACTGGAGCCCGCTTTTTGCGTACAACCGAGAGATTTATCTTCCAGCGTGGTGATACCACCCGCTTTGTTCCCCGGTGATGGGTTTTCGTAAATCGGCTGGTCATGGGCAATAAAGTACTGTTTGAAGTCGTTGACCATAGTGACCAGTTTTTCAAACGTTGCTTCGTCACGGCAATGGTCCATCAGCAACTGCTCTGCACCGAACATCTCCGGTACTTCGGTCAGCACGGTAGTGCCGCCGTTAGCAATGACGTAATCAGAGAAGCGCCCCAGCATTGGGTTAGCAGTAATACCGGAAAGACCGTCGGAACCGCCGCACTCCAGACCAAACTTCAGTTCGCTGAGTTTGCCCGGCTCACGCTTGTCGTTGCGCATCACGTTATACAACTGATGCAGATGTTCGATCCCCGCTTCAATTTCATCATCCTGCTGTTGGCAGATCATGAAATGAACGCGATCAGGATCAATATCACCCAGCGTTTCACGGAACGCGGCAACCTGATTGTTTTCACAACCCAGACCAATGACCAACACTGCGCCTGCGTTCGGATGACGCACCATGTTTTGCAGCATGGTGCGGGTATTAATGTGATCGTCGCCCAGCTGCGAGCAGCCGTAGGTGTGGCTGAAGAGGAACACGCCGTCAGTACCTTCAGCGTTGTTCGTCTCTTTTAGAAAACGATTCTGGATCTGTCGCGCGATGCCGTTGACGCAGCCCACGGTCGGCAGGATCCACAACTCGTTACGCACCCCAACATCGCCATTCGCGCGACGATAGATCTGCACTTCACGATCTGCCGCTTGCGCAGGCAGATCGTGAAAATCAGGTTGATAGCGATACTGATCCAGATCGCTCAGATTCGTGCGCGTATTGTGGGCATGAACGTGTTCACCTGCGGCAATATCCGCCAATGCATAACCAATCGGCAGGCCATATTTAATGACGTTGGCCCCTTTTTCGATATCCGTTAACGCAAATTTATGTCCACGAGCGACATCCTGGCGCAGCGTAACGGTCTGGTTATCGACACTGATTTCTGTGCCTTCAGCCAAATCCGCTAAAGCGACCGCGACGTTATCCAGCGCATGGATCTTGATGTATTGCATATCAACCCCAGACCTTAGTTCAGTTCAATGGCGAAGTAGTCACGCGCATTGTTAAAGCAAATATTTTTCACCATCTCGCCCAGCAGGTTGATGTCCGCCGGTGCTTCGCCCGCTTCCACCCAGCGACCGATCATCTGGCACAGAATGCGGCGGAAGTATTCGTGACGGGTGTATGACAGGAAGCTACGGCTGTCAGTCAGCATACCGACAAAACGACTCAACAGACCAAGCTGTGCCAGTTGGGTCATCTGACGCTCCATACCGTCTTTCTGATCGTTAAACCACCAGCCGGAACCGAACTGCATTTTGCCTGGCATACCTTCGCCCTGGAAGTTGCCGATCATGGTACCCAGCACTTCGTTATCGCGTGGGTTCAGGCAGTAGAGAATGGTTTTCGGCAGCAGGTTTTCTTCGTTCTGTTTGCTCAGAAGCTTAGACAGTTCTTCCGCCATCGGACGGTCGTTGATGGAGTCAAAACCTACATCCGGCCCCAGCAGTTTGAACTGGCGCAGGTTGTTATTACGCAGCGCGCCGATATGGTACTGCTGTACCCAGCCGCGGCGTGCGTATTCGGCGCCCAGGAATACCAGCACCGCAGTTTTGAACTGTGCTACTTCGTGCTCGCTCAGAGTTTCACCTGCCAGACGACGTGCCAGGATGCTGTCCAGTTCTGCTTCGTTCGCTTCAGCAAACATCACCACATCCAGCGCGTGGTCGGACACTTTACAACCGTGAGCGGCGAAGTGATCCAGACGTTTGGTCAGCGCAGTTTGCAGATCAGCAAAGCGGCGAATGTCGGTATCGGAGACTTCACCCAACTTCGCCATATAGTCGTTAAAGGTCGCCTGTTCAATGTTGAAGGCTTTATCCGGACGCCAGCTCGGCAGCACTTTAATGGTGAAAGAGCCGTCTTTGGCGATCTCAGCGTGATGCTCCAGAGAATCGATCGGGTCATCGGTGGTGCCGACCATTTTCACGTTCATCTGCTGCATGATGCCGCGCGCAGAGAAGTTATCCTGCGCCAGCAGTTCGTTACATTCGTTCCAGATTTCATCCGCAGTTGACGGAGACAGCAGTTTGCCAGTGATACCGAATGGACGACGCAGTTCGAGGTGCGTCCAGTGGTATAACGGGTTGCCGATAGTGTGCGGAACGGTCGCCGCCCATGCGTCAAATTTTTCGCGGTCAGAGGCATCACCGGTACACAGGCGTTCAGCTACGCCATTGGTGCGCATTGCACGCCATTTGTAGTGATCGCCTTTTAGCCAGATGTCATACAAATTCTTAAAGCGATAGTCTTCTGCGATCTGCTGCGGCGGCAAATGGCAGTGGTAGTCGAAAATCGGCTGGTCTTTTGCGTAGTCGTGATACAGACGGCGGGCAAATTCAGTATCTAACAGGAAATCTTCAGTCATAAACGGAGTCATTATCGTCTTCCTCTCAACGAGTGAGCTAGCTTGCTTAAGGTGCGATGCTGACAAAGTTATCACACCAATTTCCAGAGCCAGAGGATATTTTCGTGAGTTAGATCAATAAACGTAGTTAAAAAAATTACTCTCAAAGTGGTAAATCCCTCTGCAAGCCGCGCCAGTTCTGGCTTCGCTCTCATCCAATAATGCCCCTACAAATATTCCCACATTTGTGATGGCTCTCACCTTTTAAAGTTGTATGACAAGTTATCTTTCTGCCGTCGCGAATCATAAGTCGACGGAATGCAAATTACCGATTCATTCATTTGTTAGATGAATTGGGTTGACCGGTACGGAAGCCGAATTAGCACGAAACTTTCATGGCAGCGTTCGGGGTGTACCGGTTTTTTTTTCGGTCATCCGGTCGTAATTAGCATCCTCTGCCCCAGGCAGGATGATGACCGCGCTTATTGCGGATATAACAAAACGATGAGGTTTTACATGCGTAAAATTAAAGGGTTACGTTGGTACATGATCGCACTGGTGACGCTCGGTACCGTGCTCGGTTACCTGACGCGTAACACTGTGGCGGCAGCTGCACCAACTCTGATGGAAGAGTTAAACATCTCCACCCAACAGTATTCCTACATCATCGCAGCCTATTCTGCTGCATATACGGTCATGCAACCTGTAGCGGGTTATGTACTGGATGTTCTGGGGACGAAAATCGGTTACGCAATGTTTGCCGTGTTGTGGGCGGTATTCTGTGGCGCAACCGCACTGGCTGGTAGCTGGGGCGGTCTGGCGATTGCCCGTGGTGCGGTAGGTGCAGCGGAAGCAGCGATGATCCCGGCGGGTCTGAAAGCCAGCTCCGAATGGTTCCCGGCGAAAGAGCGTTCCATCGCGGTAGGTTACTTTAACGTAGGTTCTTCTATTGGTGCGATGATTGCGCCGCCGCTGGTGGTATGGGCAATCGTGATGCACAGCTGGCAGATGGCATTTATCATCTCCGGTGCACTGAGCTTTATCTGGGCGATGGCATGGCTGATTTTCTATAAACATCCACGCGACCAGAAGCATCTGACCGATGAAGAACGCGACTACATTATTAATGGTCAGGAAGCCCAGCACCAGGTTGGCACGGCGAAGAAAATGTCCGTTGGTCAGATCCTGCGTAACCGTCAGTTCTGGGGTATCGCGCTGCCGCGTTTCCTGGCAGAACCGGCCTGGGGTACTTTCAACGCGTGGATCCCGCTGTTCATGTTTAAAGTTTACGGCTTTAACCTGAAAGAGATCGCGATGTTCGCCTGGATGCCAATGCTGTTTGCTGACCTTGGTTGTATCCTCGGTGGTTACCTGCCGCCGCTGTTCCAGCGTTGGTTTGGTGTGAACCTGATCGTTTCCCGTAAGATGGTGGTAACGCTGGGTGCGGTACTGATGATTGGCCCGGGTATGATCGGTCTGTTCACCAACCCGTATGTAGCAATTATGCTGCTGTGTATCGGTGGTTTTGCTCACCAGGCACTGTCTGGCGCACTGATTACCCTCTCTTCTGACGTGTTCGGTCGTAACGAAGTGGCAACGGCAAACGGTCTGACCGGGATGTCCGCATGGCTGGCAAGTACGCTGTTTGCGCTGGTTGTTGGTGCTCTGGCTGACACCATCGGCTTCAGCCCGCTGTTCGCAGTACTGGCAGTGTTCGACCTGCTGGGCGCACTGGTTATCTGGACTGTATTGCAGAACAAACCGGCGATTGAGGTGGCGCAGGAAACACATAACGATCCCGCCCCACAACATTAACGCTTAGTGTAAGTTTTAGTTTCCCTTCAAAGCCGCCTTCTCAGGCGGCTTTTTCACCACTGCGAGTAGAGCTAAACTCGCAAAAGTGGTATAACAAATATAGTCTGCCGTATCATGCCTGGAGCGCATATGGAAATCACTGAACCACGCCGTTTGTACCAACAGCTCGCCGCTGACCTGAAAGAGCGCATTGAGCAGGGCGTTTATCTGGTGGGTGATAAACTGCCCGCCGAACGTTTTATTTCTGATGAAAAAAACGTCAGCCGTACTGTGGTTCGTGAAGCCATCATCATGCTTGAAGTCGAGGGCTATGTAGAAGTGCGCAAAGGCTCGGGAATTCATGTGGTTTCCAACCAGCCTCGCCATCAGCAGGCGGCGGACGCGAATATGGAATTTGCCAATTACGGTCCGTTTGAACTGCTACAGGCACGTCAACTTATCGAAAGCAATATTGCCGAGTTTGCTGCAACCCAGGTAACGAAACAGGACATCATGAAACTGATGGCCATCCAGGAGCAGGCGCGCGGCGAACAATGCTTCCGTGATTCCGAGTGGGATTTGCAGTTTCATATTCAGGTCGCATTAGCGACGCAAAACTCTGCACTGGCTGCCATCGTTGAGAAAATGTGGACCCAGCGTAGTCATAACCCGTACTGGAAAAAATTACACGAGCACATTGATTCCCGTACCGTCGATAACTGGTGCGACGACCACGATCAGATTCTCAAGGCGTTGATACGTAAAGATCCTCATGCCGCCAAACTTGCAATGTGGCAGCATCTGGAAAATACCAAAATTATGTTGTTTAACGAAACCAGTGACGATTTCGAGTTCAATGCCGACCGCTATTTGTTCGCCGAGAATCCTGTCGTACATCTGGATACTGTGGCCAACAGCAGCAAATAAACTTCCGCTTCTGACAGGCGCAGCAACGCGCCTGTTCGCTTCATCGGTAAGCAAAAAGTATAAAGTGTCAGCCTGTGTAAATCCTCTCGCCACCCTCCTCCGCAATCAGCAAAATCAGACTCCACGGACATGTAATTTTGATAACGAACAACGTTGACCTTTGTTACAATTAGATTCAATTTGAATTTATGCTATTAGATGTTTTCTTATCTCACGTTTTAACAGGGAATAGTTCAGGCCGTATTGGTGTCTCGACCCGCAATACATACAACAACAGCAATAACCTGACGGGTGTGCATCATTTAAAACCGGCGTGGCGTTAACCGATTCACCAGGAATAATGAATGGAACTTTTGACCCAATTGCTGCAAGCCCTGTGGGCGCAGGATTTTGAAACCCTGGCCAATCCATCGATGATTGGCATGTTGTATTTTGTCTTGTTTGTGATTTTGTTCCTCGAAAACGGCTTGCTTCCAGCGGCCTTTTTACCAGGCGACAGTTTGCTGGTGTTGGTCGGTGTATTGATTGCCAAAGGCGCAATGGGTTACCCGCAAACCATTATGCTGCTAACTGTTGCTGCCAGCCTCGGTTGTTGGGTCAGCTACATACAGGGGCGATGGCTGGGCAATACCCGCACCGTACAAAACTGGCTATCCCATTTACCCGCGCACTACCACCAACGCGCGCACCATCTTTTTCATAAACACGGTTTATCTGCGCTGTTAATTGGTCGCTTTATCGCATTTGTCAGAACATTACTGCCGACCATTGCCGGACTGTCTGGGCTGAATAACGCCCGTTTTCAGTTCTTCAACTGGATGAGCGGTTTGCTGTGGGTATTGATCCTGACAACCTTAGGTTACATGCTCGGCAAGACGCCGGTATTTTTGAAGTATGAGGACCAGCTGATGTCATGCCTGATGCTGCTCCCGGTAGTGCTGCTGGTGTTCGGCCTGGCAGGTTCTCTGGTTGTGTTATGGAAAAAGAAATATGGAAATCGGGGGTAAAGGATGCAAATACCTCGCATGTCGCTTCGCCAGCTAACCTGGTTCGGCGCTGCTATACTGCTGGCTGGCACGCTGCTGCTGGCCTGGTCTGCGGTTCGTCAACAAGAATCCACGCTGGCGATCCGTGCCGTTCATCAAGGAACGACGATGCCGGACGGCTTTTCCATCTGGCATCACCTTGACGCTCATGGCATTCCTTTCAAAAGCATCACCCCTAAGAATGACACTCTGTTGATTACGTTTGATTCCAGCGATCAAAGTGCCGCCGCCAAAGCGGTCCTCGACAGAACATTGCCTCATGGCTACATCATTGCGCAGCAGGACGATAATAATCAGGCCATGCAATGGCTGACCCGGCTGCGAGACAACTCTCATCGTTTCGGATAACTTCCTGTTATCCGAAACATATCACTCACTTTGGTGATTTCACTGTAACTGTCTATGATTAATAAGGCGGTGGTTAATACCACCGCCTCGTTGTCTGGACAATCGTTCCTCTGTAATGGGTCCGAGTCACAATGGAAGGTTCAAGAATGAAATACCGCATCGCTTTAGCTGTTTCTCTTTTTGCTCTTAGTGTCAGTAGTTATGCCACTACCCTTTGTCAGGAAAAGGAGCAAAATATCCTTAAGGAGATCAGCTATGCCGAAAAACATCAAAACCAGAATCGTATCAACGGCCTGAACAAAGCCCTTAGTGAAGTGCGGGCGAATTGTTCAGATAACCAGTTGCGTGCCGATCATCAAAAGAAAATCGCGAAGCAGAAAGATGAAGTGGCGGAACGCAAACATGATTTAGCCGAGGCGAAACAAAAAGGCGATGCGGATAAGATTGCTAAACGCGAACAGAAACTGGCAGAAGCGCAGGAAGAGCTGAAAAAGCTGGAAGCGCGCGACTACTAACTCACAATAGTCACTACTTACTCACCTGGAGAAAACTATGTCGAAAGAACACACTACGGAACATCTACGTGCTGAGTTGAAATCCCTGTCCGATACGCTGGAAGAGGTGCTCAGTTCATCTGGCGAGAAGTCGAAAGAAGAGTTGAGTAAGATTCGTAGCAAAGCGGAACAAGCACTGAAACAGAGTCGCTATCGTCTGGGTGAAACCGGTGATGCGATTGCCAAACAAACCCGTGTAGCGGCAGCGCGTGCCGATGAGTATGTGCGTGAAAATCCGTGGGCGGGGGTTGGCATTGGCGCAGCCATCGGCGTGGTGCTGGGTGTTCTGCTGTCGCGTCGTTAATTATGGCAGACACACATCACGCACAAGGGCCCGGTAAAAGCGTTCTGGGCATCGGGCAGCGAATTGTCACCATCATAGTCGAAATGGTGGAGACGCGTCTGCGGCTGGCGGTAGTTGAGCTGGAAGAAGAAAAAGCCAATATCTTTCAGCTTTTACTGATGCTCGGCCTGACGATGCTTTTCGCTGCATTTGGTCTTATGAGCCTGATGGTGCTGATTATCTGGGCAGTTGATCCGCAATATCGCCTGAATGCAATGATTGCCACCACTGTGGTGTTGCTGCTTCTGGCACTCATCGGCGGTATCTGGACGTTACGTAAATCGCGTAAATCCACCTTACTGCGCCACACGCGCCATGAGCTGGCAAACGATCGACAACTTCTCGAGGAGGAGTCCCGTGAGCGGTAAAGTCGAACGTGAACGACGTAAGGCGCAACTGCTTAGTCAGATCCAGCAACAGCGGCTGAATCTTTCCGCCAGCCGTCGTGACTGGCTGGAGGCAACTGGTGCCTATGATCGCCGCTGGAATATGCTGTTAAGCCTGCGCTCCTGGGCGCTGGTTGGCAGCAGCGTGATGGCTATCTGGACTATTCGTCATCCGAATATGCTGGTTCGCTGGGCCAGGCGCGGTTTTGGTGTATGGAGTGCATGGCGTCTGGTTAAAACCACCATCAATCAGCAACAGCTTCGCGGTTAACTTCCTCTCTGGCCGGAACTCTTCCGGCCTTATCCCTCAAATTTTTTGAAGATTTTTGACAGTTTTCCTTGCTAACAATCACCACTCACCACGTTTATCATTCTCTCCATCGACAGCAATGACGCTAATACCGCGCATTTGCACAAAAAAACAATCAGCAGCCTGAGCGGCGCAGTGGAGAGTAAGATGAAAAAATTAGAAGATGTTGGTGTACTGGTAGCGCGTATTTTAATGCCGATTCTGTTTATTTCTGCAGGCTGGGGAAAAATTACTGGCTATGCAGGAACTCAACAATATATGGAAGCAATGGGCGTTCCGGGCTTTATGCTGCCGCTGGTGATTCTGCTTGAGTTTGGTGGCGGTCTGGCAATCCTGTTTGGTTTCCTGACTCGCACCACCGCGCTGTTTACCGCGGGCTTTACACTGTTGACGGCGTTTTTATTTCACAGCAACTTTGCCGAAGGCATGAACTCACTGATGTTTATGAAAAACCTGACCATTTCAGGCGGATTCCTGCTGCTGGCGATTACAGGTCCGGGTGCATTCAGCATCGACCGCCTGTTGAATAAAAAGTGGTAAGCACACGCTATACTTAACAATTAACAAACGAGGGGGAAACTCCTCGTTTGACTGATGGCAAACGTGGAATTGCCCGATGCGCAAGCTTATCGGGCCTACATTTTGAGCGCGACTGGCTGTATCTGTATTGTTTTGTAGGTCGGGTAAGATGCGTCAGCATCGCGTCCGACAATCAAAAATATGCACTTTGCCAGCAATCTGAAACGAGGAGAAACACTCCTCGTTTTTGCTATTGGAGGAGAGAAAAATGGGTCAACTGATTGACGGCGTCTGGCATGACACCTGGTACGACACCAAATCCACTGGCGGTAAATTTCAACGTTCAGCTTCCGCATTTCGTAACTGGCTGACTGCCGATGGCGCGCCAGGCCCAACCGGCAAAGGTGGTTTTGCCGCAGAGAAAGATCGCTATCATCTCTATGTTTCCCTCGCCTGCCCGTGGGCGCACCGCACTCTGATCATGCGTAAACTCAAAGGACTGGAACCGTTTATTTCCGTATCCGTGGTGAACCCGCTGATGCTGGAAAACGGCTGGACCTTTGATGACAGTTTCCCAGGGGCAACCGGCGATACGCTCTACCAACATGAATTCCTGTACCAGCTTTATCTCCATGCCGATCCACACTACAGCGGGCGTGTTACTGTCCCCGTGCTATGGGACAAAAAGAATCACACCATTGTCAGCAACGAATCAGCGGAAATCATCCGCATGTTCAATACCGCGTTTGATGCGCTGGGCGCAAAAGCGGGGGACTATTACCCTCCAACTCTGCAAACTAAAATTGACGAACTTAACGGCTGGATATACGACACCGTAAATAATGGCGTCTATAAAGCTGGTTTTGCCACCAGCCAGGAAGCCTACGACGAGGCGGTGGTAAAAGTGTTTGAATCGCTGGCGCGACTGGAACAGATTTTAGGGCAGCATCGTTATCTGACAGGTAACCAGCTAACCGAAGCCGATATTCGCCTTTGGACCACACTGGTCCGTTTTGATCCGGTGTATGTCACCCACTTCAAGTGCGATAAGCACCGTATCAGCGATTACCTGAACCTGTATGGCTTCCTGCGCGATATCTATCAGATGCCGGGAATTGCTGAAACCGTCAATTTCGACCACATCCGTAATCACTACTTCCGCAGCCATAAGACCATCAACCCAACGGGAATTATTTCGATTGGTCCGTGGCAGGATCTCGATGAACCACACGGGCGAGATGTTCGCTTCGGTTAAACAAAGGCACCCTACGTGGTGCCTCTGGTTGTTGGCTAAGTGCGTGTTGTTATGTCGGATGTAGCGTAAACGCCTTATCCTCCCCACAAAACATAGTATATTCAACATATTGCAGAGACTGCGTAGGTCAGATAAGCGTAGCGCATCTGGCGATTTTGCGCTTGCCATCAGTCTGAAGTTCCGTTCATTGCGCCTTATTAATTCACCACAGTGATATTTACTGTAATTTCATTCATGTCTATTCTTAATTTGCTGCTTTAAAAACAAGTGATTGAGCAAAATTGAGGCAAAAATGGACTGGTATCTGAAAGTACTAAAAAATTATGTCGGTTTCCGGGGGCGTGCGCGGCGCAAAGAGTACTGGATGTTTATTCTGGTCAACATCATCTTTACGTTCGTGCTGGGACTACTGGATAAAATGTTAGGCTGGCAACGCGCCGGTGGCGAAGGCATCCTGACGACTATCTATGGCATTCTGGTGTTTTTACCGTGGTGGGCAGTTCAGTTTCGTCGCCTGCACGACACCGACCGTTCGGCGTGGTGGGTGCTACTGTTCTTAATTCCGGTTATCGGTTGGCTGATTATCATCATCTTTAACTGCCAGCCGGGGACGCCAGGCGAAAACCGCTTTGGACCCGATCCGAAACTGGAGCAGGAATAATAATTAAGCACCTTGTATAAAGGTGCTTCAGATTGTTGACAAAGTGCGCTTTGTTTATGCCGGATGCGGCGTAAACGCCTTATCCAGCCTACAAAATCGTCCAAATTCAATATATTGCAGCGACTGCGTAGGCCTGATAAGCGTAGCGCATCAGGCAGTTTTGCGTTTGTCTGCAGCCAGAAGTACCTTGTAAAAGGTGCTTAATCGTTTATTTTCCGGCGAATAATTTTGGAATTTCCCGCAGACACCAGGATTTCGCTTCCCCCATACTGTCGCGACGCCAGGCCATAATAATATCGATTTCGCTGGTCGATTCCGGACTGACGACACGCAGCCGCCCTTCAGCAATATCTTTTTCCACCATCGGATACGGCATTGTTGCCACGCCAAGCCCCGCCAGTAACGCCTGGCGTTTATCTTCAATAGTGCTCACCGTTAAGCGCGGCTGTTTGTCCAGTAGCTGTACGGTCAATACCGGGCGCTCACGAGCGGTATCCGCCACCGCAATACCACGATATTTCACGCGCGTCACTTCAGAGAGCGGTTCCGGCTCCTGATGAATCGGGTGATCCGGCGCAGCCACGTAGACGTTCATCAAGGTGTAAAGCTTACGAGAGTTGATTTCCGACGAAGAACGAAAATGCATATCCGGCGCGATAACAATATCTGCTCGCCCCTGTTCCAGCCGCTCCCACGCCCCCGCCAGCACCTCAGTAATGATTGCCAGTTGGGTATTGGCTTTCGCCGCCAGTTTGTCGATCAACGGGAAAAAGGCAGGCGTAGGCACCAGCGCCTCGGTCACAATAGTAAGATGTGTTTCCCAACCACGCGCGAGGGCTTCGGCGTCGGTGGTCAGTTTATCTGCCGCCTCCAGCAGAACGCGTCCCCGCTCCAGCAACATTCTCCCGACATTAGTGAATTTGGTGCGATGGCCCGAGCGGTCAAACAGCACCACATCCAGCTCTTCTTCCAGTTTTTGCATGGTGTAACTAAGCGCAGAAGGCACGCGTCCCAGCTCATCGGCCGCCGCCGCAAAACTACCGCGGCGATCAATAGCATCCATAACCCTTAGTGCTTCCAGCGTTAACGCCCTTTCTTTGGCCATTTCGTTCTCATTCAGGAAATTTGAACATACCGGGCAGAATATCTGGCTAACAATGTAGCGTCCAGCCCCTTACCATAAAAGGAAGTAAAGAGAGGTCAAGAATTATGATTACTACCCGAACTGCCAGGCAGTGTGGACAAGCAGACTACGGATGGTTGCAGGCCCGGTATACTTTTTCCTTTGGACACTACTTCGACCCTACATTGTTAGGCTATGCCTCCCTGCGTGTACTTAACCAGGAAGTGCTGGCTCCAGGTGCCGCCTTTCAGCCGCGAACCTACCCAAAAGTCGATATTTTGAATGTGATTCTGGATGGAGAAGCGGAATACCGCGACAGTGAAGGCAATCATGTTCAGGCCCGCGCCGGTGAAGCCTTATTGCTTTCTACTCAGCCGGGCGTGAGTTATAGCGAACATAATATCAGCAAGGACAAACCGTTAACGCGAATGCAGCTCTGGCTGGATGCCTGCCCGCAACGGGAGAATCCGTTGATTCAAAAACTGGCGCTTAATATGGGCAAGCAGCAATTAATCGCCTCGCCGGATGGCGCGAACGGTAGTCTGCAACTGCGCCAGCAGGTGTGGCTGCATCATATCGTGCTCGACAAAGGCGAAAGTGCGAATTTCCAGTTGCATGGGCCACGCGCGTATTTGCAGTCTATTCACGGTCAATTTCATGCGATTACGCATCACGAAGAGAAAGCAGCGCTGACCTGCGGTGATGGGGCGTTTATTCGTGACGAGGCTAACATTACGCTGGTTGCCGATTCCCCACTGCGCGCTTTGCTGATAGATTTACCTGTCTAGTTTTTTTACAGGGAGAAGATGATGAGTAAAAAATCGGCGAAGAAACGTCAACCAGTGAAGTCCGTTGCAGCGAAAGAAACCACCCGCGCTACCAAAAATTTTGGTTATGAAGAGATGTTGAGTGAGCTGGAGGCGATAGTAGCCGACGCCGAAATACGGTTAGCCGAGGATGAAGCTACCGCGTAAAAACAGGTTGCCGGATGCGGCGTAAACGCCTTATCCGGCCTACAAAACCCAGCAACATCAACAAATTGCACAATTCGTAGGCCGGATAAGATGCGCCAGCATCGCATCCGGCATCAGGTACGATATCCGAAACCCAGCGCTTACCTGGCCTTGCTCGCCATAATCTCGATAATCTGCCGATCCGTTTGCTGCATCGAATGGCTTGCCAGCGCGCACAAGTTGGCAATCGACTGCTCAACATCATGCGCCACAATCCCTTCATTGCCGGTCACGGCGGTATCATCCAGCGCCATTAACACCGCTTTCCACGCTGCCGAGGCACTGGTCGAAACCTTCATCGCGCAACTGTTCGACGCGCCATCGCAAATCATACCGCTGACATCGCCGATCATACTGCTGATCGCCATCGAGATCGTTTCATAACGACCATCCACCAGCCATGCCATCCCGGCCGCAGCCCCCATTGCTGCCGTTGTTGCAGCACACAGCGCAGACAAACGCGGCAACTGGTTATGGATGTAAATCGCGCTCAAATGCGAAAGCATCAGCGCCCGCGCCAGACGCTCATCATCCGCCCCGAAGTGTTCTGCGACCACCACCACGGGCATTGTTGCGGTGATCCCCTGGTTGCCAGAACCGGAGTTACTCATCGCCGGAAGCGTTGCGCCGCCCATACGCGCATCAGATGCCGCGCTGGTACGAATCACAATTGATGAGGAGAGATCTTTCGCCAGCAAACCGCGTGCACACTGTTTTTCCAGCGTCGCGCCAATATGCAGCCCCCAGTTTCCACTCAAGCCTTCCTGCGATAATGCGCAGTTTAGCTTCGCAGAATCGAGAATAAAGCGGATCGCCTCAAACGGGACTTCATTGACGAACTTCAGGATCTCGGCGAGCGTTGTTCTGGAGAGCACCGCCAGCGGTGACTCTTTCTCACCCTCTGCCACGCACGCCTGCTGGGTAAACACCACGCCATTGTGCGTCTCAATATGCACAATGTTGGTATGCCCACCGACGATGGTGACGCACGCCCACTGCTCGCCGTTCCAGACTTTGGCGCGGGAGAAGAGGATTTCATCGCAAGGTTCCTGAATCTTGACCGAGACTTTCCCCGCCGCCAACAACGCTTTAGCATCGGCAATCGCCTGCGCTGTTGCGTCTTTCAGCACTTCCAGCCCAGCTTTGGCATTCCCACCTAACGCGCCCAGTGCTGCCGCAATCGGCAGCCCCACCATTCCCGTACCGGGAACGGTGACGCCCAGACCGTTCTTCATCAGATTTGGCGAAACCCAGGCTTCTACACGTTCAACCGGACCTTCCAGTTCTGCCGCAGCAACCGCCGCCGCCAGCGCCAGTGAAATCGGTTCAGTACATCCCAGCGCCGGTTTTACTTCCTCCTGAACTGCAAGGATGTAACGCTGCCATAACGGATTTAAAGTCGAATCAAACATAATAAAAACCTTAAAATTTCAGGTAAATCATGAAAATGCCAGGAACGGAGAAACGCAAAGCAACAAACCGGTGACGATAATCAGGTACAGAGAGGCACCTTTGTATTTGTGCAACGCAGGGACTTTGTAAACCAACCACGCTGGGATCAAGCATCCTACCATGCCGAAAATCGGGCTACAGATAGAGGTAAAGCTCAACACTGGCGCATTCAGTACGATGGCGCTCCAGGCCAGTAAAATGGCGAAAATCATGATGCCGCGCTGAACGAGAGTCTCGTTAATCTTCTCGGCTGGCATCTTGCGGCGCAGGATGTTCATTACGATCCCTTGCGTTGCTTCGCGAAAGCCTAAATAGACGCCAAAGAACGCTGTCATTACGGCAAAGATATTGAGGATGACGCTGACCACTTTTACCCATGCTGCACCGTCGCCGCTAATAAACTGAGCCGCAATCGCCAGCGCAGAAATATTCTGCTCGTAGGCTTTTACTGCTTCGTCATGTCCCATCGCCA
Source organism: Escherichia sp. B1147 (assembly GCF_001660175.1). NCBI lineage: Bacteria > Pseudomonadati > Pseudomonadota > Gammaproteobacteria > Enterobacterales > Enterobacteriaceae > Escherichia > Escherichia sp. B1147. The sequence goes on along the minus strand of NZ_LFHY01000015.1, from coordinate 157,421 downwards.
GAGTGAACGACACAGCGTAGAAAAAGACGGTGACAAACAGGATCCCAAACGCAATGTTCATCGCCCGCAACGCTTTATGTCGCGCTACTTCGATCGATTTTTCTCGCGAGCGGTAGGAAATCACCATCGGGCTTAACGTCTGGATAAACAGAATCGAGGTCAGTGTAAACGGCAGCGTGATAATGGCGTTTTTCACCAGCAGCCCCAGCGGCGGCAGTGAACCGACGTTATACAGATGCCACATCCCGACCATCGATACCCCCAGCGCCGCGACCACCAGCAGTTTGGTCAGCACCATGCCGGTCGAAATTTTGAATAACAGTTTCTCGCCGCGTGAAGAGATCGCAACCAGAATACAAATCAGTACCAGGCCATAAAACGGACTATCAGACAGCAATCCTTCCGTCACGCCAAAAGTATGTAAATAGGAGGCGCTATCGTTAGTGATGGCGGTGGAGTAAACAAACATCCAAATAACCAGCATCACAAAGTAAAGTGCACCTAACAAAATGCCCCAGTTTTTACCCAAATAACCACTAATGACACTCGGGTAATCTTTACACTCTGGAGATTCCGCCAGCGTATTAATAAACAATCGCTGAAACAGATACATTGCCGGGTAGCCAATCACTGATGAGAGCAAAAATACCCACAATCCCATCAATCCGACCTGCACCGGGAGAAAAACAATCCCCGCACCAATCGCCATCCCGATACTCATAATCACCCAGCCGGTGTCGGTACTGTCGAATTTGATTGCTTCACGCCATTCACTTTCGCTCATTCCAGCACGACCCGCCGGGGTCGAAGCGTCTACAATGACGCCTTTATTCGTTGCAATTTCCATAATTTCTCGCTCAATATTTTGTAGGGCTTTTTATTTTTTTCGAGCCGCATCAAGGCGATATGCGGTCTACGTTTTTTTGCAGGCGAGTTATTAGAATAAAGAAATAATACGCGTGAGGTCAGAGAAAATCTTCACAATCAAGACTTTGAAATAGCAGTTATGGATAATAATTTTCTATAAAATCCACAAAAGAGAAATAGTTATTCTCTATTTGCGGCAGATCACAATAAAAAAGGGTGCACATTTTGTGCACCCAAGGATGAAAGCTGACAGCAATGTCAGCCGCAGACCACTTTAATAGCCAGTCCTCCGCGTGAAGTTTCGCGGTATTTATCGTTCATATCTTTGCCGGTTTCATACATCGTCTCGATCACTTTATCGAGCGAAACACGCGGTGCAGAGGTACGCCGCATCGCCATCCGCGCAGCGTTCACGGCTTTAACAGCATTAATAGCATTGCGTTCAATACACGGAATTTGCACCTGCCCGGCAACCGGATCGCAGGTCAATCCCAGGTTGTGTTCCATAGCGATTTCCGCCGCATTACACACCTGCGCCGGGCTGCCACCCAGCAGTTCGGTTAACCCTGCCGCCGCCATTGAACAGGCCACGCCAATTTCACCCTGACAGCCCACTTCCGCACCGGAAATGGAGGCATTCATTTTATACAGTGCGCCGATAGCACCAGCCGCCAGCAAAAAACGGGCGATGGAGCGCTCATTGAGCGGGCGGCGGAATTTATCGTAATAGGCCAGCACCGCAGGAATAATGCCGCAAGCGCCGTTAGTTGGCGCGGTCACAACACGTCCGCCAGCGGCGTTTTCTTCGCTGACTGCCAGAGCAAACATATTGATCCAGTCGATGACGTTCATCGGATCGTTAGAGATATTGTCGCTGGAAACCAGTAAACGCCGCAGCGCCACCGCCCGCCGTGGCACATTGAGCGGGCCTGGCAGCACACCTTCGGTATTCATACCGCGTTCAATACCGTCATGCATCACCTGCCAGATCTGCGAAAAACCAGCATCAATTTCGGCTTTGCTACGTAGCGCCAACTCGTTTTGCAGCATCAAACCGGAAATAGATAACCCATTGTAATCACACATTTTTAGCAGTTCGCCTGCCGAATGGAAATCGTAAGGGACGAGCGTTTCAACATCCAGTGACAGGCCAAATTGTTCTTCTTCGACAATAAACCCGCCACCGACTGAATAATAGGTTTTGCTTAACAGTTCTTCCTGCTCTTTCCACGCGGTAATACGCATCCCATTCTCATGACGGGGCAACATTTCCGCATGGAAAATAATGTTCTTTGCCACAGGGAAATCAACGACATGCGCGCCCGATGCCACCGGCAACCTTCCACTGCGCGTCACTAATTCAATAAATGCAGGAATCTCATCAATAACAACGTTCTGCGGACTATTTCCTGCCAGTCCCATGATGATAGCGATATCCGTGGCGTGACCTTTGCCCGTCAGTGACAACGATCCATAAAGATCGACCACAATGTGGCTCGTCGCGGTTAATAAGCCGCTCTTCTCCAGTCGATCAATAAAACTTTTTCCGGCATTCATTGGCCCCACGGTATGAGAACTGGAGGGACCAATCCCAATTTTGAAAATATCGAATGCACTAATCATATCCACACCCTCGGATTGCCGTTCGTGAAGAGGAGCGGAGCGACCCTGCGATCGCCCCGCTCAGGAGCTTTATGCGTTGCGTACCGCAATAGCTTCAATTTCCAGCTTCACATCTTTCGGCAAACGCGCTACCTGCACGCAGCTGCGTGTCGGGTAGGTCGCCTGATGCTCGTCAAAAAACTGCTTGTAGACTTCATTGATGGTACCAAAGTCATTAAGGTCGGTAATGAACACCGTCATCTTCACGATATCGCCAACGGTCAGCCCGGCAGCAACCACAATCGCTTTGACGTTTTCCAGACTTAAACGCGCCTGATCTTTTACGTCCGCAGGGATCTCCCCGGTCTGCGGGCAAACCGGAATTTGTCCGGAGGTGAAGACCATGCTGCCTAAATCAACGCCCTGAACATACGGGCCGATTGCGCCTGGCGCACGTTGCGTTTCGATAATCTTTTTCATACATCCTCCGGCATCAAAGCGCCTGGGTAAAGGTACGTGAAATCACATCCTGCTGCTGTTCACGGGTTAGTGCGTTGAAGCGCACGGCGTAGCCAGAGACACGGATTGTCAGGTTGGGGTATTTTTCCGGGTGCTCAATGGCATCCAGCAACATTTCCCGATTCATAACGTTAACGTTGAGATGTTGACCGCCTTCGATATCCGCTTCGTGATGAAAATATCCATCCAGCAGACCAACAAGGTTGGTTTTGCGTACCGGATCTTCTTTACCCAGCGCCGCCGGGACGATCGAGAAAGTGTACGAAATACCGTCTTTGGCGTAAGTGAACGGCAACTTAGCAACGGAGGTCAGCGAAGCTACGGCCCCTTTGCGGTCACGACCGTGCATTGGGTTAGCGCCCGGCGCAAACGGCATACCCGCGCGGCGACCGTCCGGTGTGTTCCCGGTTTTCTGCCCGTACACCACGTTAGAGGTGATGGTCAGAATCGACTGAGTCGGTACGGCGTTACGATAGGTTGGCAGGGCTTTAATTTTCTTCATAAAGCGTTCAACCAGGTCGCAGGCAATGCTGTCGACGCGTTCGTCGTTGTTGCCGTACTGCGGATATTCGCCGTCGATTTCAAAGTCGACCGCCAGGCCGTTTTCGTCACGAATCGGTTTCACGCGAGCATATTTAATTGCCGAAAGTGAATCCGTCGCCACCGACAGGCCCGCAATACCACATGCCATCGTGCGATAAACATCACGATCATGCAGCGCCATCAGTGAGGCTTCATAGCTGTACTTGTCATGCATGTAGTGGATGATGTTCAGCGCGCTGATGTACTGCACTGCCAGCCAGTCCATGAAATGGTCGAGGCTGTTCATGACTTTGTCGTAGTCAAGAACGTCGTCCATCAGTGGTGCTGTTTTCGGGCCGACCTGAATCTTCAGCTTCTCATCCACCCCGCCGTTGATTGCGTACAGCAATGTTTTCGCCAGGTTGGCACGCGCGCCGAAGAACTGCATCTGCTTACCAATCACCATTGGGCTGACGCAGCAGGCAATCGCGTAATCGTCGCTGTTGAAGTCAGTACGCATCAGATCGTCGTTTTCATACTGCAATGAAGAAGTGACGATGGAGACTTGTGCCGCATATTTTTTGAAGGCAATCGGCAATGCTTCCGACCACAGAATGGTCAGGTTAGGTTCCGGTGCTGGCCCCATAGTGTGCAGTGTATGCAGATAGCGGAAGGAGTTTTTGGTCACCAATGTACGACCGTCCAGCCCCATCCCGCCGATGACTTCTGTTGCCCAGATAGGGTCGCCGGAGAACAGCGAATCAAATTCCGGCGTACGCAGGAAGCGCACCATGCGGATCTTCATGATGAAGTGGTCGATCAGTTCCTGCGCCTGCTGCTCGTTGAGCACACCGGCTTTGAAGTCACGTTCAATGTAGATATCGAGGAACGATGCCGTACGGCCCAGCGACATCGCGCCGCCGTTTTGCGATTTCACCGCCGCCAGGTAAGCGAAGTAGAGCCACTGCACCGCTTCCTGCGCATTCTGTGCCGGACGAGAGATGTCGAAGCCGTATTTCGCCGCCATTTCCTGGATCTGCAACAGCGCATGACGATGTTCTGCCAGCTCTTCACGCAGACGGATGGTGGCTTCCAGATCTTGCCCTTTTTCCAGACGAGACTGGAGATCGGCAAATTGCAGTTCGCGTTCACGGACCAGATAACTGATGCCGTACAACGCCACGCGGCGATAGTCACCGATAATACGTCCACGACCATAACCGTCCGGCAGACCAGTCAGTACGCCAGATTTACGGCAGCGCAGCATATCCGGTGAGTAAACATCAAATACGCCCTGGTTATGGGTTTTACGCAGATCGGTAAACACGTATTCAAATTCGCTGTCCATTTCACGGCCATAGGCATGAAATGAACTTTTGATCATGTTGATGCCGCCGAACGGATGCAGCGCACGTTTCAGTGGCGCATCTGTTTGCAGGCCAACAATTTTTTCCAGCGGCTGGTTGATATAACCTGCATCATGAGCAGTAATGGTGGTGGCAATATTGGTATCGAAATCAACCGGCGCGTGGGTCGCGTTTTCGATACGAATACCTTCCATCACCTTTTCCCACAATGCCGTGGTGGCTGGCGTGGCTTCGGCAAGGAAAGATTCATCCCCTTCATACGGTGTATAGTTATGTTGAATAAAATCGCGGACATTAATTTCGTTTTTCCAGTCCGTACCTTTAAAGCCAAGCCATGCGTCGGCGTACAGCTTATCGCTGGTATCAATATCTACCTTCATGAAAAATAATCTCTCTACAATACTTCAACTAAATTATGCAAATTCTGCGGGTGCTTTAACTTTGCCTAAATGAATCGCATCTAGCGCAATCATTTTTTCTTCATTAGTCGGAATAACGGCGCAAATTACACGCGCATTTTCACTGGACACAATTCTTTCACCGTAAGAGTTAGATCGATTATTCATTTCTGCATCAATCTCTACGCCTAATACAGTCAAATGCTCCATGACCAGACGACGAATTAAACTTGAATTTTCACCTATTCCGCCGGTAAATATAATTCCATCCAGACGATGTAATGAGGCAGCGTGTCCGGCAATATGACGGGCAATTCGGTGAACAAAGGTTTTAATTGCCAGTTGCGCACGTTCATGACCTTCATGCCAGGCTTTTTCCAGTACTCGCAGGTCGGAAGAAAGACCGGAAATACCCAGTAATCCCGATTCTTTATTCACCACGCGTTCCAGGTCACCAAGACTCTGGTTGGTTTGACTGGCCACCCAGGACATCGCACCGAAGTCGACATCGCCACTGCGCGTCCCCATCATTAGCCCTTCCAGCGGCGTCATCCCCATTGATGTGTCCACGCTCTGGCCGTTACGAACCGCGCAAATAGACGCGCCATTGCCCAGATGCGCCACCACCAGGCCTGAGTCATCTTCCGCAAGATTAAGCAGAGAATGCGCACGCTGGGAAACATAGCGGTGAGACGTGCCGTGGAAACCATAGCGGCGCACGCCCAGCTCTTCGTAATATTTCCACGGCAGGCCGTATAAAAACGCTTCCGGGGCCATTGTCTGGTGGAAACTGGTATCAAATACCGCTACCTGAGTTACGCCAGGAAATAATTGCTGGGCAGATTCTATACCACTTAAATTGGCGTAATTATGCAGCGGCGCCAGTGGAGAAACGCGACGGATATTATCAATGACTTCATCGGTAATAATAGCAGACTCGGTAAAAATACTGCCGCCGTGGGCGATGCGGTGGCCAATTAAGGCCACACTGTCATTTAAATTCCGTTTTTCCAGTTCAAATGCAATTGCCTTCAATGCACCTTCGTAGCTGTGGTGAGCCAGCGGTGCTGGCTCTCCTCCATTTACGGATAAGAATGCATTTTCCGAATTAATACCGTCGGCAATACCTGACATTAATACTTCACAGTTCGAGGGATCCAACACGGAAAACTTAATTGAAGACGAACCGCAGTTAATAACCAAAACAACCGGAAATTCATTCATCTCTTTTCTCATCCTGAGTTACGGATTAAAACAGTTTGTATACGATGTTCAGGATGGTCAGCAGACCAATCACGGTAACAAACACGTTATCCAGACGACCACGGTATTTCGCCAGCGACGGCGCTTTACGGATGGCATACATCGGCAACAGGCACAGCAGTGAAGCGATAATCGGCGCGCCCATGGCTTCAATCAGGTCCAGAATGTTCGGGTTGGCGTAAGCAACTACCCAGGTGGAACCCATGATGAAGATCATGCTGATGGTGTTCAGTTTGCCCAAAGAAACTTTCGTCTTATCGCCTTTGTAGCCGAACTTCAGTACCAGACCGTTCAGACCTTCTAGCGTCCCCAGATAGTGACCGAAGAAAGATTTGAAGATAGCAACCAGTGCGATGATAGAAGCGGCATATTCCAGTACGGTGGCGAAAGTCGATTTCTCACCGGACATGGAAGCAAAGTGGTTAGCCAGATAAGAAAGCACCGGAATGTTCTGCGCTTTTGCTTCCGCCATGTTTGCCGGAGACAGCGTAAACAGGCAGCTGAAGGCAAAGAACATGACCACGGCAACCATCAGCATACTGGCACGGGAGATGATCTGTGAGCATTTCTGCTCAGTGAAGTCGCGTCCGAAGTCTTTCTCATACTCTTCACGCTTAGAAACCACAAAGGAAGAGACGATTGGCGAGAAGTTAAAGGAGAAGACCATGATAGAAATCCCCAGCCAGACGGTGATCAAGATACCGTCATGACCGGTTAACGTCAGCGCACTGAGGTCAACTTGATCAATAACAGCAGAGTTCCAGTAAGGGATCAGCGACAGAGAAATCAGTACCAGGCTGGCGATAAATGGCCATACCAGGTAGCTCATCACTTTAACCATCAGATCCTTACCAAACCAAATGACGAACGCCATCAACAGCAGCAGGAACAGCGCCACGAAGCCGCGGTTCAACGCCGCAAAGCCAAGCTGGTTTTCCCAGAACGTCATAAAGGTATTGGTAATAGTGACGCCATAAATCCACAACAGTGGGCAAATCGCGAAGAAGTACAGGAACGTGATGACCACGCCACCTGTTTTACCAAAATGCTCTTCCACCGTTTCCGTAATGTTGCCGGAAGGGTTAGAGCCAGAAAGACACAGACGCGCCAGCGCCCGGTGGCAATAAAACGCGATTGGGTATGCCAATACCAACATCAGAAGAATCGGGATCAGTCCGCCAAAACCTGCGCGGATAGGGAAGAACAGCACGCCGGCACCAATGGCAGTACCGAACAAACCCAACGTCCATGTGGTATCTGATTTACGCCAGGACGATTGTTTTGTCTGGCTGGATACAATGCTATCTGAAGTACTCATATCCTATCCTCAACGAGATGATTAAGCGTCAACGAAACCGGTAATTTGAGAGACGCGAGAAAGATCGATATTACCGCCGGAAATAATGCTAACGGTTTTTCTGTTTTGAATATATTGGTCTAATTTACCGCTTAACAAAGCAGCACATGCCAGAGCGCCTGCGCCTTCGGTGACGACTTTATTGCGCTGAATTAAGGCAATCATGCTATTTCTGATTTCGTCTTCGCTAACCAGCACGATGTCATCGACTAATTCACGAACGATTTCATAAGTTAAATTACCCGGGCGGGCGACATCACAACCATCCGCCAGGGTGCCGGTAGTTCGGTGCGTGGTTATTTCTCCCGAGTGGAAAGAAGCCGCCATGCCGTGAACGTTTTCTGATTGCACACCAATAACACGAATTGTCGGGTTAATAGATTTAATCGCTACCGCAATACCAGCAATTAAACCGCCACCGCCAATTGGCACAATCACATTATCGACATCATAGAGATCTTCCATAATTTCCAGGCCAATCGTTCCCTGACCGGCAATAACTTTCGGATTATCATAAGGTGGGATAAAAATACGGCCTTCAGTTTCGACAATTTCGCTAACTTTGGCGATGGTGTCGTTAAAGTTGTCGCCGTGCAGAACAACTTCAGCGGAGTAGTCACATGTCGCCGCGACTTTAGATTTTGGCGCGCCTTTCGGCATGACCACTTTCCCGTCGATACCCAGCATTGCGCAGGAGAGCGAAACCCCTTGCGCATGGTTGCCCGCAGAACAGGCCACCACACCTTTGCGTCTTTCAGCATCGGTTAAGGAGCTTAATTTATTAAATGCGCCACGAATTTTAAATGAACCAGTACGCTGCATGTTTTCAAACTTAAGGAATATTTCACCTTTGCAACGCTCACTAAAATAATTGGATCGAGGCATGCCTGTTTTATAAATTCGCCCAGCCAGTCGTTGTTTTGCTTCGATAATGTCATTAATAGCAACCGGGAGATCGTATGTAATATGCATTATAAACCTCTTAACCTGAATTAAATATGTAGGTAACCGTAACCGACACCCGCAAAAAGACAGGTGGATTATTTATGTTTGAGAAAAAACAAATAACTAACCAACTTCTATTAATTGCCTTCGTCTACACCCATTATAAGATGAATACTCTTTGGCTAATTCCACCAAAACCGATGCTGCTTTTTTAATACGATAATTTTTTGACCATACCGCGGCATATCGCGCCACGGGCAACGTTTCTTCAACCGGAATAGTAATAAATTGATTAGAACCAAAAGGTGAAGTCATATCACAAGGAATCACGGTTAAGAAATCAGCATTGAGAACAAGATTATAAATTGTCACGACTGAGTCGGTTTTAACGATGTTTTCAATACTGATGCCATTTCTTTGTAACGTGGTGAGAAGTTCGCTGTAGTATCCCATATTAGTTTGCGGCAACACCCACTGTTCGTTTTTCAACGACTCCAGCGTGGTAGTGCCGGTGCATGTTCGGGACTTGCTGGCCACCAGCACAAACTCGGACTCGAACAGCGGCTCAACATGCAAATCCTGAAGCTTCATTTCTGCGCTTAACGTACCAATCGCAAAATCAAGTCGTCCGTCGCGGATAGCAGGTAAGAACGAGGACAACTGTGCTTCATACATTGAGACTTGCGCTCTCGGGAACACCTCTTTGAACTTGTTGATCATCCCGGACATAAAGGTAAAGCCAATTAGTGAAGGAAAACCAAATGAGACTTCCACAACAGCTTCAGAGGACATACCGCTTATCTCATTAACCATATTTTTCATTTCACGGGTAATGGATTCGGAACGTGAGAGCAACAATTGACCGGCAGGCGTCAGCGTTACACCGGTATTTTTCCGTACCACTAATTCCACGCCAAAATAATCTTCAATATCGTTAATGATTTTACTTACAGCAGGTTGAGTCAAACCTAATTCTTTTGCAGCCGAGCCAATAGAGCCACTTCTGATGACTTCCTGAAAGACTACCAGGTGCTGCGTTTTAGGAAGAAGAATAGTACTCATATCGACCTGCATTAATTACCTCATTGACGGTATGAAGTGTATCAAAATGGACTGAATGGGATATGTGCGACCACTCACAAATTAACTTTCAATTGCTTTCCAGGCATCTACTTAAATCAATATAAATCTTTAATATCAATGAGTTAACATAATAAAATCAGCGTAAAGCCTGACTTTTATCAAAAAACAAAGGGGGGGATAACCATATTTTATGGCGATAACAACACGCTTTATATGGCTTATTAAAAAATGTCCTGCGACGATATTTCAAGCAAATATCGTGTATTTCTCAGGCGAATTTTAAGTTAAATTTAATGAGCAAGTTATCAAATTTTATTATAAACAAATCATATTTACAGGTAAAAAATGCGCCGCGTCACATTTTTTCGCGGAGTTTGTTGGTTGCAAAACATTTATTTTATCAATATTTTAAAAAATCGAATACAGATATTGATCATCTCGAACAATTGATTAACGTCAATTTTTACCATCATAACAGGACGTCATTTTGTGAATGCAATCGTTTCCCATGATTTCTGCTGGCCTCATAATGCACGGATAGCATTTTGTGTTGATGATCACAAAACTAATAATTCATATTTGAAGGTAAGTAATCTGGGGAGAAAACAAGGGTGACGAAAAAAGAGTATTTATACTGAAAAAAGGAAACTGACCGATAAGCCGCTTTCTTTTGGGTATAGCGTCGTGGACAGTCATTCATCTTACCGCTCGCTCCAAAAGCAAAAACCTGCCAGTTTGCACTGGTGGGTTTTCGTTAAATCAGGTGAAACTGACCGATAAGCCGCTTTCTTTTGGGTATAGCGTCGTGGACAGTCATTCATCTTACTGCTCGCTCCAAAAGCAAAAACCTGCCAGTTTGCACTGGCAGGTTTCTGTTAAATCAGGTGAAACTGACCGATAAGCCGGGTTCTGTCGTGGACAGTCATTCATCTAGGCCAGCAATCGCTCACTGGCTCAAGCAGCCTACCCGGGTTCAGTACGGGCCGTACCTTATGAACCCCTATTTGGCCTTGCTCCGGGTGGAGTTTACCGTGCCACGGACTGTTACCAGCCGCGCGGTGCGCTCTTACCGCACCCTTTCACCCTTACCTGATCCCACTCGCGTGGGCCATCGGCGGTTTGCTCTCTGTTGCACTGGTCGTGGGTTTCCCCCCCAGGCGTTACCTGGCACCCTGCCCTATGGAGCCCGGACTTTCCTCCCCTCCGCCCGTCTCCCCCGAAGAGGACGACGACGAAGCGGCGACTGTCTGGTCAGCTTCGGCGCGCAGTATAGAGGGTTTACACGCCCTTGTCACCCCGAGTTGCGCATTCCAATCGCCAGTGTTGCAGCAATATTGCGCGAAGCCCGGTAAATATTGTCATAAGCCCCGCGGAAAGCTTCATCCAGCGTAACAATACTGTTTAACACGCTGAATACGGCATCGATACCATGCTGGTGCACAACGCCGACATCCTTCGTAAGGCTACCCGCAATACCAATTACCGGTTTATTGTATTTCTTCGCCACATTAGCCACCCCAATCGGTACTTTGCCATGGATGCTCTGGCTATCAATGCGCCCTTCTCCGGTGATAACCAGCGTGCAATCATGAATATGTTCTTCCAGATTGAGCGCCGTAGTCACAATCTCAATGCCGCTCTTTAGCTCTGCGCCGAGAAAAGCCATCAGCGCCGCGCCCATTCCGCCCGCCGCACCTGCGCCGGGGACGTCTTTCACATCAACATGCAGCGATTTTTTGATGACATCAGCATAGTGAGAGAGATTCTTGTCCAGCTCGGCAATCGTGGCTTCATTCGCCCCTTTTTGCGGGCCAAAGATCCGCGAAGCGCCACTGTCGCCCACCAGCGGATTGGTGACATCGCAGGCGACGCGAATCGTACAATTCTTTAAACGTGGATCGAGTCCAGTGATATCAATGGTATTCAGAGTATTAAGACTGCCGCCACCAAAGCCGATTTCATTGCCATTGGCATCGCTTAACTTCGCTCCCAGCGCCTGCATCATCCCTGCACCGCCATCGTTGGTGGCGCTGCCACCAATACCGATAATGATACTTGTTGCACCGCTCTCCAGCGCCTGCAGGATTAACTCCCCTGTACCGCGTGAAGTGGTTACCAGCGGATCACGCTTTTCCGGTGGCACCAGCGCCAGCCCACTGGCCGCCGCCATTTCGATAAACGCAGTTTTGCCGTCGCCGGAGATCCCCCAACTGGCATTCACTTTCTCGCCCAGCGGCCCTGTGACCAGGGCGTGACGTTCAGCCCCCTGGGTGGCAGCAATCATTGCTTCCACCGTTCCTTCGCCACCGTCGGCAACAGGAACAGAAACGTACTGTGCATCAGGAAAAATTTCCCGAAATCCTTTTTCTATCGCCTGCGCAACCTCGCTGGCTGATAAACTTTCTTTATAAGAGTCTGGGGCGATTACGATTTTCATACCTTTGCCTGTTACCACATGACGCCGGGGGGCGTTTCTCTTATTCGGCCTGGATTCCAGGCCCGGATAGCAATAAGCCATCCGGGCACGACGTCATTAGCGAGTAACTTCGACTTTCGCCAGTTTTTCGTAGTAGCACGCAAGAGCGCTATGGTCTGCTGTTCCCAGACCATCGGCACGCAGCGCTTGCATCATCTCCATAACTGCAGCCGTCAGCGGCAGTTGCGCGCCAACGCCGTGGGAGGTATCCAGTGCATTTGCCAGATCCTTAATATGCAGATCAATACGGAAACCTGGCTTGAAGTTGCGGTCCATCACCATTGGTGCTTTCGCGTCCAGTACGGTACTGCCCGCCAGTCCACCACGAATTGCCTGATAAACCAGATCCGGGTTAACGCCCGCTTTGGTTGCCAGCGTCAACGCTTCTGACATCGCGGCAATATTCAGCGCCACAATGACCTGATTTGCCAGTTTGGTGACATTGCCTGCGCCGATCTCCCCGGTATGTACCACAGACCCCGCCATCGCTTTCATTAAGTCATAGTATTTGTCGAAAATAGCCTTATCGCCACCCACCATCACTGACAGAGTGCCATCAATCGCTTTCGGCTCACCACCGCTAACCGGAGCATCCAGCATATCAATGCCTTTCGCTTTCAGCGCTTCGCTGATTTCACGGCTTGCCAACGGTGCGATAGAACTCATATCGATCAATACCGTGCCTGGCTTCGCGCCTTCAATAATGCCATTTTCACCCAGCGCCACCTCTTTCACATGAGGAGAGTTTGGCAGCATGGTGATGATGACGTCGCACTGTTCAGCGATCGCTTTAGCCGTAGAAGCTGTTTCTGCACCTGCAGCAATCACGTCAGCAATAGCTTCTGGGTTACGGTCAGCAACCACCAGCGAGTAACCTGCTTTCAGAAGGTTTTTACTCATTGGTTTACCCATAATCCCCAGGCCAATAAAACCAACTTTCATAGTCATATCAATCATCTCTCTTGTTGCGGTGGTGGTTATTTTTTAAAGGTATCGGCCAGTTTCTGGGTGGCAGAGCGGAACACGCCGAGATCGCTACCAACGGCCACAAACGTAGCGCCCCATTCCAGATAACGACGCGCATCGGCTTCGACCGGTGCGAGGATACCGCTGGGTTTGCCGTGCGCTTTGGCACGGTTAAAAATATGCTGAATCGCTTTTTGTACATCCGGGTGCGAGGCATTGCCGAGATGGCCTAATGCCGCAGCCAGATCGCTGGGGCCGACGAAGATGCCGTCTACGCCTTCGGTAGCGGCAATGGCATCGACGTTATCTACGCCCTGCTGACTTTCAATCTGGACCAGAATCGTGATGTTCTTGTTCGACTGAGCGAAATAATCCGCCACGGTGCCAAACATATTGGCACGGTGAGAAACGGAGACGCCGCGAATACCTTCTGGTGGATAACGAGTAGATGCCACCGCCTGCACCGCTTCCTCTTCTGTTTCGACAAACGGGATCAGGAAGTTATAGAAACCGATATCCAGAAGACGCTTAATAATCACAGGCTCGTTGGTCGGCACTCGCACCACTGGCGCACTGGAGCTGCCTTTCAGGGCCATTAACTGCGGAATGAACGTGGAAATATCGTTTGGCGCATGTTCGCCATCCAGCACCAGCCAGTCAAACCCAGCCAAACCAAGAACTTCAGTGCTAATCGGGTTAGAGAGTGCTGACCAGCAACCAATTTGTACCTGTTTCGCGGCCAAAGCGGCTTTGAACTTATTGGGGAAAATATCGTTATTCATCGCTTATACCTTTGCTTATTTCTGCAATTCCATACGTTTAATGTCGCCAACCACGAAGAGGTAGCAGACCATCGCCATCAGCGCCGAACATCCCACGAAGACCAGTGCCGCATTGAAGGAGTGCAGTTCACTTACCAGGTAGCCAATCACCAGTGGAGTGACAATGGAGGCAACATTGCCAAAGACGTTAAATACGCCGCCGCAGAGGCCAACAATCTCTTTCGGCGCAGTGTCAGAAATCACCGGCCAGCCCAGCGCGCCAAATCCTTTGCCAAAGAAGGCCAGCGCCATCAGCATGACCACCAGCGTGGTGTTGTTGGTGTAGTTACATAAGATGATGGTGGAAGCCAGCAACATTCCGAGCACAATCGGTAACTTACGTGCCAGGGTCAGTGACAAACCGCGTTTGATCAGATAATCCGAGAAGACACCACCGAGCACGCCGCCAGCAAAACCACACAGTGCCGGAATCGAGGCGACCAGGCCCACTTTCAGAATCGACATGCCTTTTTCCTGTACCAGATAAATCGGGAACCAGGTAAGGAAGAACCAGGTGATGGTGTTGATAAAATATTGTCCGAAAAATACACCCAGCATCATGCGGCTGGAGAGCAATTGCTTGATGTAATGCAGTTTGGGACCGCTTGCCACCGCACTGCCCGGCTTTTTGTGGTCCATATCAACCACCGCGCCATTTTCCGAGATAAACTTCAGCTCTTCCGCTGACATGCGTGGATGGTCTGTCGGGTTATGAATCAACTTGATCCACAGCGCCGTCAGCACAAAACCAATCACCCCCATAACGGTAAAGACATGCTCCCAGCCCCAGGCGAACGTCAGCCAGCCAAGCAGCGGCGAAAAGAGCGCCAGCGAGAAATATTGCGCCGAGTTAAAGATGGCGGAGGCTGTGCCACGTTCTTTCGTCGGGAACCAGGCAGCGACAATACGGGCGTTTGCCGGGAATGACGGCGCTTCCGAGAACCCTAGCATAAAGCGCATAAAGAACATGGAGATCCCTGCCCAGGCCAGCGGAAACATATCGACAAAGCCTTGCAGGAAGGTGAACAGCGACCAGAAAAAGAGGCTGTATGTGTAAACTTTCTTCGAGCCAAACTTATCAAGCAGCCAGCCGCCGGGGATTTGCATCAGCAGGTAGGCCCAGCCAAAAGCGGAGAAGATGTACCCCATCGAAACCGCACTCAATTGCAACTCTTTTGCCACTTCAGTACCAGCAATCGACAGCGTTGCACGATCGGCGTAGTTAACGGCGGTAACAATAAAAATAATCAGTAATATTAAATAGCGGGTATGCACGCCTTTCTTTTTTTCGTCAACGGTGTCCAGAATCATTTTATTAACCTCGGGTACTTATGCTGATTTTTATTATTATGCGGAAGGTATTATTTATGAGTTTCATTTATGCCGTAATGACAATGAACTCGGGAATCAGTATAAGCAGCGCGAGAATAATAATCATTGTGCAAATGCTAATTTAATTAATTCAATTTAAATATTATTTTGAGCATATGCACATAAGGCTGCGCGCTAAAGCACAGATTTGCGCTTTGCCTTGCCGGGCGGCATTGCAATCCCTGAAATGATTGACATTGATCACATTTCTGCATTTAAACTCCTGACATTCTTATTTCACCCAATGAAGTCATTTATTTTTAAATGAGATTGAGTTCTCATTTTTATATCCCCCTGGCTGGAGAATATTGCACAATGGCCAACATCGAAATCAGACAAGAAACGCCGACTGCGTTTTATATAAAAGTACACAACACAGATAATGTGGCAATTATTGTTAATGATAATGGCCTGAAAGCAGGAACGCGTTTTCCGGACGGACTGGAATTAATTGAACATATTCCCCAGGGGCATAAAGTTGCATTGGTGGACATCCCTGCTGATGGTGAAATTATCCGTTATGGCGAAGTGATTGGTTACGCCGTGCGCGCGATCCCTCGCGGAAGCTGGATCGACGAATCAATGGTAGTACTGCCGGAAGCACCGCCGTTACATACTCTGCCCCTGGCAACCAAAGTCCCGGCCCCCTTACCGCCGCTGGAAGGTTATACCTTTGAAGGCTATCGCAATGCCGATGGCAGTGTGGGTACCAAAAACCTGCTCGGCATTACCACCAGCGTCCACTGTGTGGCAGGCGTGGTGGATTACGTAGTAAAAATCATTGAGCGCGACCTGCTACCGAGATACCCGAACGTCGATGGCGTAGTGGGGCTGAATCACCTGTACGGTTGTGGCGTGGCGATTAATGCACCGGCGGCTGTGGTGCCAATACGTACCATTCACAATATTTC
Source organism: Escherichia sp. B1147 (assembly GCF_001660175.1). Lineage (NCBI taxonomy): Bacteria > Pseudomonadati > Pseudomonadota > Gammaproteobacteria > Enterobacterales > Enterobacteriaceae > Escherichia > Escherichia sp. B1147. Next base: position 140,953 of record NZ_LFHY01000015.1, on the reverse strand, counting down.
GCTCAATCCGAATTTTGGCGGCGAGGTGATGGTGATTGGCCTGGGCTGTGAAAAGTTACAGCCTGAACGTTTACTGACTGGAACGGATGATGTGCAAGCTATTCCTGTAGAAAGCGCCAGCGTTGTCAGCTTGCAGGATGAAAAACATGTCGGCTTTCAATCAATGGTCGAGGATATTTTGCAGGTCGCCGAACGCCATCTAAAAAAACTGAATCAACGTCAGCGAGAAACCTGTCCGGCTTCAGAACTGGTTGTCGGCATGCAATGCGGCGGCAGCGATGCATTTTCTGGCGTAACGGCAAACCCGGCAGTTGGATATGCGTCGGATCTACTGGTGCGCTGCGGTGCAACGGTGATGTTCTCGGAAGTAACGGAAGTGCGTGACGCAATTCATCTGCTAACACCGCGCGCCGTTAACGAAGAGGTCGGCAAACGACTGCTGGAAGAAATGGAGTGGTACGATAACTATCTCAATATGGGGAAAACCGACCGTAGCGCCAACCCTTCTCCCGGCAATAAAAAAGGCGGTCTGGCAAATGTGGTGGAAAAAGCGCTCGGCTCCATTGCGAAATCAGGCAAAAGCGCAATTGTTGAAGTATTGTCACCCGGCCAACGCCCAACAAAACGTGGATTAATTTACGCCGCGACGCCAGCCAGCGATTTTGTCTGTGGCACGCAACAGGTGGCTTCAGGTATTACCGTGCAAGTGTTTACGACAGGGCGCGGAACGCCGTATGGCCTGATGGCGGTACCGGTCATTAAGATGGCGACGCGTACCGAACTGGCGAATCGCTGGTACGACTTAATGGATATCAACGCAGGCACTATTGCCACTGGCGAAGAGACGATTGAGGATGTGGGCTGGAAGCTGTTCCACTTTATTCTCGACGTCGCCAGCGGGAAGAAGAAGACATTCTCGGATCAGTGGGGGCTGCATAACCAGCTGGCGGTGTTTAACCCGGCACCGGTGACTTGATATACTCGTCATACTTCAAGTTGTACTATGCCCGATAACGCTTGTTTATCGGGCATAGTGAATCACAGCGAAGACGCGTGCTCCCCGACCAGAATCACTTCAACCCCAGCCTTTCGCAGCCCCTCCAGGCTATCCGCAGGAATGCCTTCATCGACAATGATCATGTCGATCCGCTGAGTATCAATGATCTTATGCAAGCTGGATCGATTAAACTTACTGGAATCAGTGACCACGATGATCCGCTCCGCAACTTCGCACATCCGACGATTTAAACGAGCTTCATCTTCATTATGCGTGCTGACGCCGCGCTCCAGATCAATAGCATCTACACCGAGAAACAGCATGTCGAAGTGGTAATTTTGCAGCGATTGTTCAGCCTGATCGCCGTAAAAAGATTGCGACTGGCGGCGCAGATGTCCGCCGGTCATCAGGAGTTCAACGCCTTCCGCTTCCAGCAAGGCATTGGCCACGTTCATACCGTTGGTCATTGCAATCACGTCGGTGTGCTTGCGCATCAGACGGGCAATCTCAAAGGTGGTGGTTCCGGAGTCGAGGATCACGCGATGCCCCGGCTGAATCAACTCAACGGCAGCTTTCGCAACGCTGCGTTTCATCGCCGTGTTGAGCGCACTTTTATCTTCCACCGATGGTTCGACTGACGGCGTCGTACTATCGCAGATCAATGCGCCACCATAGGCACGCACAGCGATCCCCTGTTTTTCAAGAAACGCCAGATCGTTGCGGATGGTCACAGTAGATACACCATATAATGCCGATAGATCATTAACTTGCACACTTCCTTGTTGGCGCAGGCGTTGAATGATCTGCTCTCGTCGCTCACTGGTGCCTGTCACTCGCTTCTCGCCTGAAGCGTCGGTATTACTCATAGTAAGTCCTTTCGTAAAACTTTCGTTTCATTTCGTTTTGCCTATTAACGCCTTTCTATTAAGCAAATGCAAGCCCACATTGCCCCCTGCCGCAAGCTACTCTCGCTCCAGAACCTTTCATTATGTTTCTTTTGTGAATCAGATCAGAAAACCATTATCTTTCGTTTTATTTTTATCTCACCATGCCGCAGTATCAATTGAAACAAAACGAAAGATTAAAGTTGCAGTAATCTGAACTGGAGAGGAAAGTGAAACATCTGACAGAAATGGTGAGACAGCACAAAGAGGGCAAAACAAATGGGATTTATGCCGTTTGTTCCGCGCATCCGCTGGTGCTGGAAGCCGCAATCCGCTACGCCTGCGCTAACCAAACGCCATTATTGATTGAAGCAACGTCCAATCAGGTGGACCAGTTCGGCGGTTATACCGGAATGACGCCCGCCGATTTTCGCGGCTTTGTTTGCCGGCTTGCCGACTCGTTGAATTTCCCGCAGGACGCGTTGATTCTGGGTGGCGACCATCTGGGGCCAAACCGCTGGCAAAACCTGCCTGCCGTTCAGGCGATGGCCAATGCTGATGATTTGATTAAAAGCTACGTCGCTGCGGGATTCAAAAAAATACATCTCGATTGCAGCATGTCCTGTCAGGACGATCCGGTTCCCTTAACCGATGGCATTGTTGCCGAACGCGCCACCCGCCTGGCGAAAGTGGCGGAAGAAACCTGTCGTGAACATTTTGGCGAGGCCGATCTGGTGTATGTCATTGGCACCGAAGTTCCGGTGCCTGGCGGCGCACATGAAACCTTAAGCGAACTGGCGGTTACCACGCCCGATGCCGCCCGCGCCACGCTGGAAGCCCATCGTCACGCCTTTGAAAAACAAGGGCTGAATGCCATCTGGCCGCGCATCATTGCCCTGGTGGTACAACCCGGCGTCGAATTCGATCACACCAACGTTATTGATTATCAGCCCGCCAAAGCGACCGCCTTAAGCCAGATGGTCGAAAGCTACGAAACGCTGATTTTCGAAGCCCACTCTACGGATTATCAAACGCCGCAATCGTTACGTCAGTTGGTTATTGACCACTTTGCCATTCTGAAAGTCGGCCCAGCGCTGACCTTCGCCCTGCGTGAAGCCCTGTTCTCTCTGGCTGCGATTGAAGAAGAACTGGTGCCAGCGAAAGCCTGTTCCGGTCTACGTCAGGTACTGGAAAACGTGATGCTCGACCGCCCGGAATACTGGCAAAGCCACTACCACGGTGACGGCAACGCGCGGCGCCTGGCACGTGGTTACAGCTACTCGGATCGCGTGCGCTACTACTGGCCGGACAGCCAGATTGATGACGCTTTCGCCCATCTGGTCCGGAACCTGGCGGACGCGCCAATTCCGCTGCCGCTCATCAGCCAGTATCTGCCATTGCAGTACGTGAAAGTTCGCTCCGGTGAGTTACAGCCCACGCCACGGGCGTTAATTATCAACCACATTCAGGACATCCTGGCGCAGTACCACGCAGCCTGTGAAGGCCAATAACCAAAACAAAGAGGAACACGCTATGCCAAATATTGTTTTAAGCCGGATTGATGAACGCTTGATTCACGGTCAGGTCGGCGTTCAGTGGGTCGGATTTGCGGGGGCAAATCTGGTGCTGGTAGCCAATGATGAAGTTGCCGAAGATCCAGTACAACAAAACCTGATGGAAATGGTGCTGGCAGAAGGGATCGCCGTACGTTTCTGGTCGCTGCAAAAAGTCATCGACAACATCCACCGCGCCGCCGATCGGCAGAAAATCCTGCTGGTTTGTAAAACACCGGCCGATTTCCTGACGCTGGTTAAAGGTGGCGTCCCGGTTAGCCGCATTAACGTTGGCAATATGCACTACGCCAATGGCAAAAAGCAAATCGCCAAAACAGTTTCTGTAGATGCAGGCGATATCGCAGCATTTAACGACCTGAAAGCCGCTGGGGTGGAATGCTTCGTTCAGGGCGTCCCGACAGAACCTGCTGTGGACCTCTTTAAATTACTTTGAGGGATTCATCATGGAAATCAGTCTGTTGCAGGCATTCGCGTTGGGCATTATCGCCTTTATCGCTGGCCTGGATATGTTTAACGGCTTAACTCATATGCACCGCCCGGTCGTTCTCGGCCCGTTGGTTGGGCTGGTACTTGGCGATTTGCATACTGGTATTTTAACCGGCGGTACTCTGGAACTGGTGTGGATGGGACTGGCTCCGCTGGCGGGCGCACAGCCGCCTAACGTGATTATCGGTACTATCGTCGGCACGGCGTTTGCTATTACCACCGGTGTGAAACCCGATGTCGCGGTCGGCGTCGCCGTACCTTTCGCGGTTGCGGTACAGATGGGGATTACGTTCCTGTTCTCAGTGATGTCTGGCGTGATGTCGCGATGCGATCGAATGGCGGAGAACGCCGATACGCGCGGCATTGAGCGCGTGAACTATCTGGCGCTGTTGGCGCTCGGCATCTTCTATTTTCTCTGCGCTTTCCTGCCTATCTACTTCGGCGCGGAACATGCAAAAACCATCATTGATGTCCTGCCGCAACGGTTAATCGACGGCCTCGGCGTCGCGGGCGGCATCATGCCAGCAATCGGTTTTGCCGTGCTGCTGAAAATCATGATGAAAAACGTCTACATCCCCTACTTCATCCTGGGTTTCGTTGCCGCCGCCTGGCTCAAGCTGCCGGTGCTGGCTATTGCTGCCGCCGCGCTGGCGATGGCGCTGATCGACCTGCTGCGTAAATCTCCTGAACCGACTCAACCTGCGGCACAGAAAGAGGAATTTGAAGATGGCATCTAATCAAACGACCCTGCCGAACGTCAGTGAAAACGAAGAAACATTGCTGACGGGCGTCAATGAAAACGTATATGAAGATCAGAGCATTGGCGCAGAGCTGACGAAAAAAGATATCAACCGCGTCGCCTGGCGTTCCATGCTGTTACAGGCTTCTTTCAACTACGAACGTATGCAGGCTTCCGGCTGGCTGTACGGTCTGCTGCCTGCACTGAAAAAGATCCATACCAATAAACGCGACCTGGCGCGCGCCATGAAAGGCCATATGGGCTTCTTCAATACCCATCCGTTTCTGGTGACGTTTGTTATTGGCATTATCCTCGCGATGGAACGCTCAAAACAGGACGTGAACAGTATTCAGAGCACCAAGATTGCCGTTGGTGCGCCGCTCGGCGGGATTGGCGATGCGATGTTCTGGCTGACGCTGCTGCCGATTTGTGGCGGGATTGGCGCAAGCCTGGCGCTGCAAGGCTCTATTCTCGGCGCAGTCGTATTTATTGTTTTGTTCAACGTGGTGCATCTCGGTTTGCGTTTTGGTCTTGCGCATTACGCGTATCGAATGGGCGTCGCAGCAATTCCGTTGATTAAAGCGAATACCAAAAAAGTCGGTCATGCTGCGTCTATCGTTGGGATGACGGTGATCGGCGCGCTGGTGGCAACCTATGTTCGCTTAAGCACCACGCTGGAAATCACGGCGGGCGACGCAGTGGTTAAGCTACAGACTGACGTTATCGACAAACTGATGCCTGCCTTCTTACCGCTGGTCTATACCCTGACCATGTTCTGGTTAGTTCGTCGCGGCTGGAGTCCGCTGCGCCTGATTGCGGTGACCGTGGTTCTCGGCATCGTCGGTAAATTTTGCCATTTCCTTTAAATACAATGAGGTATTAGATGTTAAGTATTATTTTGACAGGGCATGGCGGATTTGCCAGCGGCATGGAAAAAGCAATGAAGCAAATCCTCGGTGAGCAATCGCAGTTTATCGCCATCGATTTTCCAGAAACCTCAAGCACCGCACTGCTTACATCGCAGCTTGAAGAGGCCATCGCCCAACTGGATTGTGAAGACGGCATTGTTTTTCTGACGGATTTGCTGGGCGGTACACCGTTTCGCGTGGCCTCAACGCTGGCAATGCAAAAACCGGGCTGTGAAGTGATCACGGGGACTAATTTGCAACTGTTACTGGAGATGGTGCTGGAGCGCGAAGGGTTGAGTAGCGAAGAATTCCGTGTGCAGGCGCTGGAGTGCGGGCATCGCGGGCTGACCAGTCTGGTGGACGAGCTGGGCCGCTGCCATGAAGAATGCCCGGTCGAGGAAGGAATATGACGCAAGTTCTGCGCGCCAGAAGGCTGCTGACCGAAGAGGGCTGGCTGGAACTGATAGCCGATGGTCATCATGTTCATCCGGCGGCGATGTCGCTGTGTTGTTGCTGTGCAAAAGAGAGAATCGTGCTGATAACTGACGCTATGCAGGCTGCCGGGATGCCGGATGGTCGCTATACGTTATGTGGTGAAGAAGTGCAGATGCACGGCGGTATTGTGCGTACCGCATCTGACGGGCTGGCGGGCAGTACGCTGTCTGTCGATGCGGCGGTGCGTAATATGGTCGAGCTGACGGGCGTTTTGCCAGAAGAGGCGATTCATATGGCATCGCTGCATCCGGCGCGAATGCTGGGGATAGATGATGTTTTAGGCTCGCTTAAAGCGGGGAAACGCGCCAGCGTGCTGGCGCTGGATAGTGGGCTACATGTGCAACAAGTTTGGGTTCAGGGTCAATTAGCTTCGTTTTGATGGTTTGCTCCTTTATTGGGCCTTCACTTCCCCCGTAAGGCCTTTCTTTTTCTTTCGTTTTGATCTGTGCAGCGGTGTCGGATGCGACGCTAACGCGTCTTATCCGACCTACGGTACGCCGCATCCGGCAATCGGTGCACATAGCGACGTCATCACGCAATCCTTTAATCTTCCCTTATCTTTTCTTTCAACGATCACAAATTTCGTTTTATTTCTTTTTTCTTCATTGAACTTTCAATTTCTTTTCTATAAATTTTAATCAACGAAACAAATCATCAAATGAAACGAAACGAAAGGCAAGAGAAAGCTACCACGCCAGACGTCAAGTTCATCAGACTAAGGATTGAGTTATGTCAGAAAATTACACCCCTGCTGCCGCGAACACCGGCACATGGACTGAAGAAGAGATCCGTCATCAGCCTCGCGCGTGGATCCGTTCGCTTACCAACATCGACGCGTTACGTTCCGCACTCAATAACTTCCTTGAACCGTTACTGCGCAAAGAGGATCTGCGGGTAATCCTGACCGGCGCCGGAACCTCGGCATTTATCGGTGACATCATCGCGCCGTGGCTCGCCAGCCATACCGGCAAAAACTTCAGCGCCGTACCGACCACCGATCTGGTTACCAATCCAATGGACTACCTGAATCCAGCGCATCCGCTGCTGTTGATCTCCTTCGGTCGATCCGGCAATAGCCCGGAAAGCGTCGCCGCCGTGGAACTGGCGAATCAGTTTGTACCAGAGTGCTATCACCTGCCGATCACCTGCAATGAAGCGGGCGCTCTCTATCAAAACGCGATCAACAGCGACAACGCGTTTGCCCTGCTGATGCCCGCAGAAACGCACGATCGCGGCTTTGCGATGACCAGCAGTATTACTACCATGATGGCCAGCTGCCTCGCGGTTTTCGCACCTGAGACGATCAACAGCCAGAGCTTCCGCGATGTGGCGGATCGTTGCCAGGCGATCCTGACCTCGCTGGGCGATTTCAGTGAAGGTGTGTTTGGTTACGCGCCGTGGAAACGGATCGTTTATCTCGGCAGCGGTGGCTTACAGGGCGCGGCACGCGAGTCGGCGCTGAAAGTGCTGGAACTGACGGCAGGTAAACTGGCCGCCTTTTATGATTCCCCGACCGGATTCCGTCATGGCCCGAAATCGCTGGTCGACGACGAAACGCTGGTAGTGGTGTTTGTCTCCAGCCACCCTTACACCCGTCAGTACGATCTTGACCTGCTGGCAGAACTCCGCCGTGACAACCAGGCAATGCGCGTAATCGCCATCGCTGCGGAAAGCAACGACGTTATCGCCGCTGGCCCACATATTATCCTGCCGCCGTCCCGTCACTTTATCGACGTTGAACAGGCATTTTGCTTCCTGATGTACGCCCAGACGTTCGCACTGATGCAGTCGCTGCACCTGGGCAATACGCCGGACTCCCCATCCGCCAGCGGCACGGTTAACCGCGTGGTGCAAGGCGTTGTTATTCACCCGTGGCAGGCATAAGAGGATCGCACAATGAGCATTATCTCCACCAAATATCTGTTACTGGACGCCCAGGCCAATGGCTACGCGGTACCTGCATTTAACATCCATAACGCTGAGACTATCCAGGCGATCCTCGAAGTGTGCAGTGAAATGCGATCGCCGGTGATCCTCGCCGGGACGCCGGGGACTTTTAAACATATCGCCCTGGAAGAGATCTACGCCCTGTGTAGCGCCTATTCCACGACCTACAACATGCCGCTGGCGCTACATCTCGACCATCACGAATCACTCGATGATATTCGCCGTAAAGTACACGCAGGTGTGCGCAGTGCGATGATCGACGGCAGCCACTTCCCGTTTGCTGAAAATGTGAAGCTGGTGAAATCGGTTGTCGACTTCTGCCACTCGCAGGATTGCAGCGTGGAAGCGGAACTGGGCCGTCTGGGCGGCGTGGAAGATGACATGAGCGTTGACGCCGAAAGCGCGTTCCTGACCGATCCACAAGAAGCCAGACGCTTTGTTGAACTAACCGGCGTCGACAGCCTGGCAGTGGCGATTGGAACGGCGCACGGGTTATACAGCAAAACGCCGAAGATTGATTTTCAACGGCTGGCGGAAATTCGTGAAGTGGTGGATGTTCCTCTGGTGCTGCATGGTGCCAGCGATGTTCCTGATGAATTTGTCCGCCGCACTATTGAGCTTGGTGTAACAAAAGTGAACGTTGCCACGGAATTAAAAATAGCTTTCGCTGGCGCGGTTAAAACCTGGTTTGTGGAAAATCCGCAGGGTAATGATCCTCGTTATTATATGCGCGTCGGTATGGACGCCATGAAAGAAGTTGTCAGAAATAAAATTAATGTCTGTGGTTCAGCGAATCGAATTTCCGCGTAATCATTAATTTTATACGATTTTTCAGAATGCACTGCCCAATTAATATTGGGTTGTGCCTTAATGGCAAAGGAGATAACTAAACATTAATAAATACATCAGTACAATGTCTCAACAATAATATATTTAAAAAAATTATATTATTCAACTTTTATGGTGAGGATTACACAATGAGCAGTCCAAATATTCTCTTAACCCGTATTGATAACCGTCTGGTTCACGGCCAGGTTGGCGTGACCTGGACATCTACTATTGGCGCGAACCTGCTGGTGGTCGTGGACGATGTTGTCGCTAATGATGATATTCAACAAAAATTGATGGGCATTACTGCGGAAACTTACGGCTTTGGCATTCGTTTCTTTACTATCGAAAAAACCATTAACGTCATCGCCAAAGCTGCGCCACACCAGAAAATCTTCCTGATTTGCCGTACGCCGCAAACGGTACGTAAATTGGTAGAAGGTGGCATTGACCTTAAAGAGGTTAACGTCGGCAATATGCATTTCTCGGATGGGAAAAAGCAAATCAGCAGTAAAGTTTATGTCGATGATCAGGATCTCGCGGACTTACATTTTATTAAACAACGCGGCGTAAATGTTTTTATTCAGGACGTCCTCGGCGATCAAAAAGAACAAATCCCTGACTAAATCTAAAATCGCCTTAATATTGGTTTGAGGTAATAAAAATGCATGAAATAACCCTAATTCAGGGGCTATCCCTGGCGGCGTTAGTTTTCGTTCTGGGGATTGATTTTTGGCTGGAAGCCTTATTTTTATTCCGCCCGATAATCGTTTGTACCCTTACTGGCGCTATTCTCGGTGATATTCAGACTGGCTTAATTACCGGTGGTCTGACTGAGCTGGCTTTCGCCGGATTAACCCCTGCCGGTGGCGTTCAGCCGCCTAACCCTATTATGGCAGGCCTGATGACTACCGTCATTGCGTGGTCTACCGGTGTGGATGCCAAAACGGCGATTGGTCTGGGCCTGCCGTTTAGTTTGTTAATGCAGTACGTCATTCTGTTCTTCTATTCGGCATTCTCATTATTTATGACCAAAGCCGATAAATGCGCGAAAGAGGCGGATACGGCGGCGTTTTCCCGACTTAACTGGACAACGATGCTAATTGTCGCTTTAGCGTATGCGGTGATTGCTTTCCTCTGTACTTACCTGGCGCAAGGCGCGATGCAGACGCTGGTGAAAGCGATGCCCACCTGGTTGACCCACGGCTTTGAAGTGGCTGGCGGGATTCTGCCTGCCGTCGGTTTTGGCTTGCTGCTGCGCGTGATGTTCAAAGCGCAATATATCCCTTATCTGATCGCCGGTTTCCTATTTGTTTGCTACATCCAGGTTAGCAACCTGTTGCCGGTTGCCGTACTGGGCGCAGGCTTTGCGGTTTATGAGTTTTTCAATGCGAAATCCCGGCAGCAAGCGCAACTACAGCCCGTTGCCAGTAAAAATGAAGAAGAGGACTACAGCAATGGGATCTGAAATCAGTAAAAAAGATATCACCCGTCTGGGCTTTCGTTCGTCGCTGCTACAAGCGAGCTTTAACTACGAAAGGATGCAGGCGGGCGGCTTTACCTGGGCAATGCTGCCGCTCCTGAAAAAGATTTATAAAGACGACAAACCGGGCTTAAGCGCGGCGATGAAAGATAACCTCGAATTTATTAACACTCACCCAAATCTGGTCGGATTCCTGATGGGATTGTTAATTTCGATGGAGGAGAAAGGCGAAAACCGCGACACCATTAAAGGTCTGAAAGTGGCTCTGTTTGGCCCAATCGCCGGGATTGGCGATGCGATTTTCTGGTTTACCTTGTTGCCGATTATGGCGGGGATCTGTTCTTCATTCGCCAGTCAGGGGAATTTGCTGGGGCCGATTCTGTTCTTCGCCGTTTATCTGCTTATCTTTTTCCTGCGCGTCGGCTGGACCCACGTCGGTTATTCGGTCGGCGTGAAGGCGATCGATAAAGTGCGAGAGAACTCGCAGATGATCGCCCGTTCGGCAACCATACTCGGGATTACGGTAATTGGCGGGCTGATCGCTTCGTATGTGCATATTAACGTGGTGACGTCGTTTGCTATAGACAGTACCCACAGCGTCGCCCTGCAACAGGATTTCTTCGATAAAGTCTTCCCGAATATTTTGCCGATGGCTTATACCCTGCTGATGTATTACTTCCTGCGAGTGAAAAAAGCGCATCCGGTGCTGTTAATCGGTGTGACTTTTGTGCTTTCCATCGTTTGTTCCGCCTTCGGCATTTTATAAATAAAACGAGGCACTGCATTTGACGGTGCCTCTGTATTCAAGGAGTTTCTTCCTGTGCAAATCCTTCAGCAAGTTGAAAACTATACGGCGTTAAGTGAACGCGCCAGCGAATATTTATTGGACGTGATCCGCAACAAACCGAATGCCGTGATCTGCCTGGCGACCGGAGCCACGCCATTACTGACGTATCGATATCTGGTAGAAAAAATCCACCAGCAGCGCGTTGATGTCAGCCAACTCACCTTCGTAAAGCTCGACGAATGGGTGGATCTCCCTTTAACCATGCCCGGTACCTGCGAAACCTTCCTTCAGCAGCATATCGTGCAACCGCTGGGGCTACGCGAAGACCAGCTCATCAGCTTTCGCTCCGAAGATATTAACGAGACAGAGTGTGAGCGGGTGACGAATCTGATTGCTCGCAAAGGCGGCCTGGATTTGTGCGTTCTCGGACTGGGGAAAAACGGTCATCTGGGGCTAAACGAACCGGGGGAAAGCCTGCAACCGGCCTGTCACATCAGCCAACTTGATGCCAAAACACAGCAACATGAGATGTTAAGAACCGCTGGCCGCCCCGTTACCCGCGGGATCACCTTAGGTCTGAAAGATATTCTCAATGCCCGCGAAGTTTTGCTTCTGGTAACTGGCGAAGGAAAGCAGGATGCGACAAAACGCTTTCTTACTGCCACTGTCTCTACCGCGATTCCTGCTTCGTTTTTGTGGCTGCATCGTAACTTTATTTGCTTAATAGATAGAAACAAAGCATAGCCCCTTTCTTTATCAGGAAATAACGACTGACACGCCAAAACCAATACTTAAATTTAACTTATGTAGCTGAATTATTTGCATTTAATTAACTTTAACATAATTTCACTCAAAAAAATGAGATTGTGTTCAATGTTTAATTTATTAGATAAACACGTTACGTCGTTCAATAATCAGAACGAAAACCGCCAATAAAAACAGCCAAATTATCAAATTCATATAGCCACACACGAATAAAAATATCATTAATTTCCATGTATAATATAGAAACATTAATTATTTGAATATAAATATTATCTTAAATATGTTCATAAATAATGTTTAACAAAATGCTTCTGGCTGTATAATCTTTCAGATGCTGAACATATATTCACATTAAATATCATTAAGTACTTATTACAAGGATACGGTAATAAATGAACAAATTAGCAAAATCGGCTGTTGCGGGCCTGCTTGCGCTTTGCGCAGGAAACGCCATGGCAACGGACGGCGAGATCGTTTTTGACGGCGAGATTTTAAAATCCGTTTGTGAAATCAATGATTCCGACAAAACAATCGAAGTTGCTCTCGGCCACTACAGTGCTGAACAGTTCCGTTCTATTGGCGATAATAGCCCCAAAATTCCTTTCACCATTCCCCTGATGAATTGCCCGACCACGGGTTGGGAACATGAAAACGGAAAAACGGAAGCTTCTTTCCGTTTGTGGCTTGAAACACGAGACAATGGCACCGTCGCGGGTTACCCGAACCTGGCAAAAGTTGGCTCCTTTGCGGGAACTGCGGCAACAGGTGTGGGTATCCGAATTGACGATGCGCAAAGCGGAGCCATTATGCCTCTGAATGCCATGGGGAGTAGTAACACGGTTTATCAGATTCCTGCGGACTCCAATGGTGTCGTCAATGTTGACCTGCTCGCCTACTACGTCTCCACAGTTGATCATGCGGATATCACACCGGGGGAAGCAGACGCTGTCGTCAACGTAACACTGGATTACCGTTAATACGCCGCGGCGTTGTCTGTACCTCCTTTCAGATAACGCCTTTTTCCTTCCTCTCTTGTCGTCTCAGGTTGAAAAATGACTATGTCGAAACGAATCTTCGCGGTGATATCTACCTTACTGTGTAGCCTCTGGATTGGTCAGGCGCTGGCTGGTGGTATTGTTTTACAGCGAACACGAGTCATTTATGACGCCAGCCGCAAAGAGGCCGCGTTACCTGTCGCGAATAAAGGCGCGGAAATACCTTACTTACTGCAATCATGGGTAGATAATATCGAAGGTACAAGCCGCGCTCCCTTTATCGTTACTCCACCGCTGTTTCGTCTTGAAGCTGGCGATGACTCATCACTTCGGATTATTAAAACAGTTGACAACCTGCCTGATAATAAAGAGTCGCTGTTCTATATTAATGTCCGCGCCATCCCGGCAAAGAAGAAATCAGATACCGCTAATGCTAACGAACTGACGCTGGTATTTAAAACACGGATCAAACTATTTTATCGCCCCGCACACCTTAAGGGGTTGGTCAACAATGCGTGGAAATCGCTGGAATTTAAACGCAGTGGTCATTCACTCAATATATATAACCCCACTGAATATTACGTCGTGTTTGCCGGGCTAGCGGTCGGTAAAACCGATCTCACTGACAAGATTGAATATATTGCCCCTGGCGAGCATAAACAGTTGCCTCTCCCTTCAGATGCTGGGAATAACGTAAAATGGGCCGCCATTAATGATTATGGCGGCAATTCCGGGACGGAAACCCGTCCTCTTTAATAATAAATATAAAAGTACGGGTTAGCAGGGAATGCCAAAACAACAATATCAGGATCGTAGACCAACGCCGAAACGATTGGCTCTCATTATTCAACGCATTTTATCTGTGGTACTCGCTGGCAGCGGTGTGCTTTGCGCTACGGCTAACGCCGAAGAGTATTATTTCGAACCCAGTATGCTGGAAACAACAAAAAGCGGCATGCAGACAACAGACCTGTCACGCTTTTCAAAAAAATACGCTCAACTGCCTGGCACTTACCTGGTTGATATCTGGCTGAATAAAAAGAAAGTTTCACAGAAAAAAATGACGTTTGTCGCCAATGCAGAGCAACGGCTGGAACCCCAATTTACGGTGGGGCAACTGCGCGAGCTCGGCGTTAAGGTGGATGAAATTCCAGAGCTGGCCGAAAAAGAGGATGAGAGCGTAATCACTTCGCTCAAACAGATTATACCCGGTACAGTCGCTGATTTTGATTTCAATCATCAGCGCCTCAATTTAAGCATTCCCCAAATAGCGATTTACCGCGATGCCAGGGGTTACGTGCCCCCTTCCCGTTGGGACGATGGAATGCCCACGTTGTTTAGCAGCTACTCCTTTACCGGCTCCGAAAATCGTTATCGCCAGGGTAATCGAAACCAACGACAATATCTGAACATGCAAAACGGGGCCAATTTTGGCCCCTGGCGGCTACGCAACTACTCGACCTGGACGCGCAACGAACAGACATCAAACTGGAATACCATCAGTAGCTACTTACAACGTGATATCAAGGCACTGAAGTCCCAATTAATTCTGGGAGAAAGCGCCACCAGCGGCAGTATATTTTCCAGCTACACCTTTACCGGCGTACAACTCGCTTCCGACGATAATATGCTGCCAAACAGTCAGCGTGGGTTTGCTCCAACGGTACGCGGTATCGCGAACAGCAGTGCAATCGTTACCATCAGGCAAAACGGTTATGTTATTTATCAAAGCAACGTTCCTGCGGGTGCCTTTGAAATCAACGATCTCTACCCGTCTTCTAACAGCGGCGATTTAGAAGTCACCATTGAGGAAAGCGACGGTACGCAGCGGCGTTTTATCCAGCCTTACTCTTCGTTGCCCATGATGCAGCGGCCTGGGCGATTAAAATATAGCGTCACTGCCGGGCGCTTTCGCGATGATGCAAACAGCGACAGTAAAGAACCAGAATTTACAGAAGCCACGGCAATCTACGGCCTCAATAACACCCTCACACTGTATGGCGGCCTGCTCGGTTCTGAAGATTATTATGCGCTGGGGGTCGGTATTGGCAGCACCCTCGGCGTTCTGGGCGCGTTGTCGATGGATATCAACAGGGCTGATACACAATTTGATAACCAGCATACTTTTCGTGGTTATCAATGGCGTACGCAGTACATCAAAGATATCCCGGAAACCAGCACCAATATTGCCGTCAGCTACTATCGCTATACCAGCGATGGCTACTTTAGTTTTGATGAAGCCAATTCCCGCAATTGGGATTACAGCGGTCGTCAAAAAAGTGAAATTCAGTTCAGTATCAGCCAGACGATATTTGACGGGATGAGCCTGTACGCTACGGGTTCACAACAAGACTACTGGGGCAATAACGAGAAAAACAGAAATGTTTCTGTCGGGGTCTCCGGCCAGCAATGGGGAATTGGCTACAGCCTGAATTATCAATACAGCCGCTACACAGATGAAGACAATGACCGCGCGCTCTCCCTGAATCTGAGTATTCCACTGGAACAGTGGTTATCGCGCAGCCGGGTTTCATATCAGATGACCAGCCAGAAAGATCGTCCAACACAGCATGAAATGCGCCTTGATGGCTCACTGCTGGATGATGGTCGCCTGAGCTATAGCGTGCAACAAAGTCTCGATGACGATAACAACCATAACAGTAGCCTGAACGCCAGTTACCGCTCCCCTTATGGAACCTTCAGTGCCGGATACGATTACGGGAATGAGAGTAGCCAATACAACTATGGCGTCACCGGCGGCCTGGTTGTCCATTCTCATGGCGTGACACTTTCGCAATATCTGGGCAACGCTTTCGCTCTTATTGATGCTAACGGTGCTTCTGGTGTGCGGATGCAAAACTATCCGGGAATTGCTACCGATCCCTTCGGTTATGCCGTCGTTCCCTATCTCACCACGTATCAGGAAAACCGCCTCTCGGTCGATACCACACAATTGCCCGATAACGTCGATCTTGAGCAAACAACCCAGGTTGTGGTGCCCAACAGGGGGGCAATGGTAGCGGCACATTTCAGCGCTAATATAGGTTATCGGGTACTGGTGACCGTCAACGATCGAAGCGGCAAGCCGTTACCTTTTGGCGCACTGGCCAGCAACGATGAGACGGGGCAACAAAGCATCGTGGATGAGGGCGGCGTATTGTATCTGTCAGGAGTGTCAAGCAAATCACAAAACTGGACCGTACGCTGGGGAAATCAGGCTAGTCAGCAGTGCCAGTTTGCGTTTAGTACGCCAGATTTAGACAAACCAACATCCTCCGTTTTACAAGGCACAGCACAGTGCAATTAAGGATAAAAAAATGAAAAGATGGACTGTGATTGCCGGGCTTATGTTACTCCCCGCCACCGGCGCTTATGCCGCTTCCGGGCCTTGTGGTGCTGACAGTACCAGCGGTACGGTGAATTATTCCAGTATGGTTGATGACGTTACCGTGAATCAGGCGGATAACGTGACTGGACAAGAGTTCGACTCTTCGTCGCTTAGTAGCACTAGCTGGCAATACGCCTGTTCCTGCCCGGCGGGAAAGGCCGTTAAACTCGTCTATATGGTCAGTCCAGTACTCGCCACCAATGGTCATCAGACAGGTTATTACAAACTCAATGACAGTCTGGATATTAAAACCACATTAAAGGCAAATGATATTCCCGGACTGGCAAGCGACCAAATAGTCTCAGTTAACAATTGGTCTACGCAGATAAAAGATCCAGCATTATATTCAGCCTCAACGGGCACGGGTGTTTGCCAGGGTGACACGTCTCGCAATGGGCCGATTAATATCGGGGCAAATACAACCTTTACCCTGTACGTAACCAAACCCTTTCTCGGCTCAATAACCATTCCGAAAACCGATATCGCCGTGATTAAAGGCGCATGGCTCGATGGTATGGGATCGCCCACTTCAGGCAACTTTCATGATTTAGTCACGTTGTCTATTCAGGGTAACCTCACCGCGCCGCAGTCGTGCAAAATTAACCAGGGAGACGTCATAAAGGTTAATTTGGGATTCATTAATGGTCAGAAATTTACGACCCGCAATACCATGCCAGACGGTTTTACTCCGGTAAACTTTGATATCTCCTATGACTGTGGCGATACATCGACCATTAAAAATACATTGCAGATGCGAATTGACGGCACATCTGGCGTAGTAGACCAGTACAACCTGGTCGCCAGACGCAGAAGTTCAGACAATGTGCCTGATGTCGGTATTCGTATTGAACACATCGGCAGTGGGGCGACGAATATTCCCTTCCAGAACGGAATTCTTCCTGTTGATGCCTCCGGGCGTGGCAGCGTCAATATGCGCGCCTGGCCGGTGAATCTGGTGGGGGGGGGAACTTGAAACGGGAAAATTTCAGGGCACGGCAACCATTACCGTAATTGTGCGATAAAGCAACGCGTTGCGGCTTCATTAGCGCAACGCGTTAGTACACTTACTCCTGCTGCTCCAGCGCATACTTATACAGCGCATTTTTCTTCACGCCGTGGATTTCTGCCGCCAGGGCTGCCGCTTTCTTCAACGGCAGTTCTTTTTGCAGCAACGCCAGTGTGCGCAATGCTTCAGCGGGGAGATCATCTTCCTGCGCTTTATGTCCTTCGACAATCAGCACCATTTCGCCTTTGCGACGGTTTTCATCTTCCTTCACCCACGCCAGCAGTTCACCCACCGGCGCGCCGTGAATAGATTCCCAGGTTTTGGTCAGCTCGCGCGCCAGCACCACGTAGCGAGATTCGCCCAATACCGCGACGATATCTTCCAGGCTATCTAACAAACGGTGTGTTGATTCATAAAAAATCAGCGTGCGCGGCTCGGCTTCGATGGCTTTTAGCGCGTCGCGACGGCCTTTTGATTTGGCAGGCAGGAAGCCTTCATAGCAGAAACGGTCCGAAGGCAGACCGGCGGCGCTCAGTGCGGCGATAGCGGCACACGGCCCCGGCAGCGGGACAACGCGGATACCCGCTTCACGACAGGTGCGCACCAGATGGTAGCCAGGGTCGTTAATTAGTGGCGTTCCGGCATCGGACACCAATGCAATGTTTTGCCCCTCTTTTAGCTTTGCCACCAGCGTTTCGGCTTTTTGTTGTTCATTATGGTCGTGCAAAGCGAACAACCGGGCGTTAATCCCAAAATGTTGCAACAGTAAACCGGTATGACGGGTATCCTCGGCAGCAATCAGATCAACGGCCTGCAATATCTCAAGCGCACGCTGGGTGATATCCGCCAGATTACCGATTGGCGTAGGTACAATATAGAGCTGGCCTTGAGAATTATCCGCCGATTGGTGTTGTTTCATTGTGTCGTCCGTATTGCCGATTTAATATTGAGCATTGCGTAAAAAAAATATCACTGGATACATTATGGTACCCTCAACATTTTCTCGTTTGAAAGCCGCGCGTTGTCTGCCTGTTGTTCTGGCAGCCCTGATTTTCGCCGGTTGTGGCACCCATGCCCCCGATCAGTCCACTGCCTACATGCAGGGAACGGCGCAGGCCGATTCTGCCTTTTATCTACAACAGATGCAGCAAAGCTCTGATGATACCAGGATCAACTGGCAATTACTCGCCATTCGTGCACTAGTGAAAGAAGGCAAAACCGGGCAAGCGGTGGAGTTGTTTAATCAGCTGCCGCAAGAACTAAACGATACCCAGCGTCGCGAGAAAACGCTGCTGGCGGTAGAAATCAAGCTGGCGCAAAAAGATTTTACTGGCGCACAGACCTTGTTGGCAAAAATCACGCCGACCGATTTAGAACAAAACCAGCAAGCGCGCTACTGGCAGGCGAGAATCGATGCCAGCCAGGGACGTCCTTCCATTGAATTACTGCGTGCGTTAGTCGCCCAGGAACCTCTGCTCGGTGCGAAGGAAAAGCAACAGAATATTGACGCTACCTGGCAGGCGCTATCGTCCATGACCCAACAGCAGGCGAATACGCTGGTAATCAACGCCGACGAAAATATCCTGCAAGGCTGGCTGGATCTGCAGCGCGTCTGGTTTGATAACCGTAACGATCCCAACATGATGAAAGCAGGGATCGCCGACTGGCAGAAACGTTACCCGAACAATCCGGGCGCGAAAATGCTGCCAACGCAGTTGGTAAACGTAAAAGCGTTCAAACCAGCGTCAACCAATAAAATCGCCCTGCTACTGCCGTTGAATGGTCAGGCCGCAGTGTTTGGTCGCACTATTCAGCAAGGCTTTGAAGCAGCGAAAAACATTGGCACTCAGCCAGTAGCGGCTCAGGTAGCTACCGCGCCTGCCGCTGACGTAACAGAGCAACCCCAGCCACAAACTGTGGATGGCGTTGCCAGCCCGGCACAAGCCTCGGTTAGCGATCTGACAGGTGAAGAAACCGCAGCACAGCCGGTACCTGTAAGCGCCCCAGCGGCAAGCACTGCAGCGGTAAGCGCGCCAGCGAATCCATCCGCAGAGCTGAAAATCTACGATACCTCATCACAACCACTTAGCCAGATCCTCAATCAGGTTCAGCAGGATGGCGCGAGCATTGTGGTCGGTCCGCTGCTGAAAAATAACGTTGAGGAGTTGCTGAAGAGCAACACTCCACTGAACGTACTGGCGCTGAATCAGCCGGAAAATATCGAAAACCGCGCTAATATCTGTTACTTCGCACTATCGCCGGAAGATGAAGCACGCGATGCGGCTCGTCATATTCGTGACCAGGGGAAACAGGCGCCGCTGGTGCTGATCCCACGCAGTTCGCTTGGCGATCGCATAGCAAACGCCTTCGCACAAGAGTGGCAGAAACTGGGTGGCGGCACCGTTCTGCAACAAAAATTTGGCTCCACCAGCGAATTACGTGCGGGCGTGAACGGCGGTTCCGGCATCGCCTTAACGGGTAGCCCAATTACCCCCAGAGCGACAACCGATTCTGGCATGACCACAAACAATCCGACGCTGCAAACCGCGCCAACCGATGACCAGTTCACTAATAATGGTGGTCGTGTCGATGCGGTCTATATTGTGGCAACGCCGGGTGAAATCGCTTTCGTCAAACCGATGATCGCCATGCGTAACGGCAGCCATAGCGGCGCAACGCTGTACGCCAGTTCCCGCAGTGCACAAGGCTCCGCTGGCCCTGATTTCCGACTTGAGATGGAAGGATTACAGTACAGCGAGATCCCGATGCTGGCAGGCGCTAATCTACCGTTAATGCAGCAGGCACTAAGCGCAGTGAATAACGATTATTCGCTGGCTCGCATGTATGCAATGGGTGTTGATGCATGGTCGCTGGCAAATCATTTCTCACAAATGCGCCAGGTTCAGGGTTTTGAAATCAACGGTAATACCGGAAGTCTGACGGCTAACCCGGATTGCGTGATTAACAGGAAGTTATCATGGCTACAGTACCAACAAGGTCAGGTAGTCCCCGCCAGTTAACCACCAAACAGACCGGCGATGCGTGGGAAGCACAAGCGCGTCGCTGGCTGGAAGGCAAAGGACTACGGTTTGTCGCCGCTAACGTGAACGAGCGTGGCGGCGAGATCGATCTGATAATGCGTGAAGGCCAGACCACCGTTTTTGTCGAAGTGCGCTACCGCCGCTCTGCCCTTTACGGCGGCGCAGCAGCCAGTGTGACCCGCAGCAAACAACACAAATTATTACAGACTGCCCGCTTGTGGCTTGCGCGTCATAATGGGAGTTTTGATACTGTGGATTGCCGGTTCGATGTGGTAGCCTTCACCGGGAATGAGGTTGAGTGGATTAAGGATGCCTTTAATGACCACTCATAATTAAGGTTTAAGGATTAGCGTGCAAGAAAGAATTAAAGCTTGCTTCACTGAAAGCATTCAAACTCAAATTGCGGCGGCAGAGGCGCTTCCGGATGCCATCTCCCGTGCAGCCATGACGCTGGTTCAGTCTCTGCTCAATGGCAACAAAATCCTCTGTTGTGGTAATGGAACCTCCGCTGCCAACGCACAGCATTTTGCTGCCAGCATGATCAACCGTTTCGAAACGGAGCGGCCCAGCTTACCTGCCATTGCACTAAATACTGATAATGTTGTCTTAACGGCGATTGCCAACGATCGCTTGCATGATGAAGTGTATGCAAAACAGGTACGGGCGCTGGGGCATGCGGGAGACGTGTTGTTAGCCATTTCTACTCGCGGTAACAGCCGCGATATCGTTAAAGCTGTTGAAGCCGCCGTTACGCGTGATATGACCATTGTGGCATTGACCGGCTATGATGGCGGTGAACTTGCTGGTTTGTTAGGGCCACAGGATGTAGAAATTCGCATCCCCTCGCATCGCAGTGCTCGCATTCAGGAAATGCATATGCTGACGGTAAATTGCTTGTGCGATCTGATCGATAACACGCTTTTCCCTCACCAGGATGATTAAGGAGAATACATGAAGGCATTATCGCCAATCGCAGTCCTTATTTCCGCGCTGCTGTTGCAAGGTTGCGTTGCTGCGGCTGTAGTCGGCACCGCTGCTGTCGGCACCAAAGCCGCGACCGACCCTCGCAGTGTCGGCACCCAGGTGGACGATGGTACCCTGGAAGTGCGCGTGAACAGCGCATTGTCGAAAGACGAACAGATTAAGAAAGAAGCGCGCATTAATGTAACGGCCTATCAGGGCAAAGTGCTGCTGGTTGGGCAGTCACCAAACGCTGAACTTTCGGCTCGCGCCAAACAGATTGCTATGGGCGTAGACGGTGCCAACGAAGTGTATAACGAGATTCGTCAGGGCCAGCCGATTGGTCTGGGCGAAGCATCTAATGATACGTGGATCACCACCAAAGTACGTTCGCAGCTTTTAACCAGCGACCTGGTGAAATCGTCCAACGTGAAAGTGACCACCGAAAACGGTGAAGTATTCCTGATGGGGCTGGTGACTGAACGTGAAGCGAAAGCAGCGGCAGATATTGCCAGCCGGGTGAGCGGCGTGAAGCGTGTGACCACGGCGTTTACGTTTATTAAATAGCTGTCACTTGTAATGCCTGATGCGACGCTTGTCGCGTCTTATCAGGCCCACAACGATGCAAACCGTAGGTCGGATAAGGTGTTTACGCCGCATCCGACTGCCGTTGCCTGATGCGACGCTTGCTGTGTCTTATCAGGCCTACAACGATGCAAACCGTAGGTCGGATAAGGCGCTCGCGCCGCATCCGACATGTTTTCCCTCGAATCAGACCAACAGCGCCAGCCCACCGACAATCACACCAGACACCACTACCATCGCCCCTGTCAGCCATAAGGCTTTCGCCGGAAACGCTTTGCGCAGCATAATCAGCGACGGCAAACTTACTGCCGGAAGCGTCATCAACAATGCCAGCGCCGGAGCGGTTCCCATGCCTGCCAGCATCATCGTTTGTACAATAGGAATTTCTGCTGCCGTGGGAATGACAAACAAGCATCCCGCAACCGCCATCGCCACTACCCACATCAGGCTGTTATCGACAGCACCATCGGCATGGGGGAATAACCAGACGCGAGCAGCACCCAACACCAGTACTGCAAGGATATAAACCGGGATCGTACTCCAGAAAAGCGTCCATAGCGCCCTGCCCCAGCGAGTAAAAAATCCGCCCTGCACTTCCGGCATGTCAATTTCGAGCGGCGCCTGCGTTTGTGGTATCTCACGTACCCATTTTTGTACCAGTGTCGCAATCAGCAACACCATCGCCAGCCCAGCAACCAGACGAATCGCGGCAAAGCCCCAGCCAAGGACAAACCCCATAAACACCAGCGTCGCCGGGTTTAACAACGGATTCCCCATCCAGAATGCCAGCGCGCCACCCATCGACACCTGCTGGCGCCGCATCCCCGCCGCGACCGGAGCCGCACAGCAGGTACACATCATACCCGGCAGCGAAAACAGCGTTCCCAACAATGTACCGCAAAAACGCGATTGCCCCAACGTACGCAGCAGCCAGTTACGAGGGATTAGCACCTGAATCAACGAGCCGAGGATCACCCCCAGCACCGCCGCTTTCCATACCGCGAGGAAATAGATCACCGCGTAATCCCATGCCGCCTGCCACGGATTAGCATGCGCCTGTGAGAGGATAGATTTACCGATGCTGTGAGTTTCGGCGGCGGTAAACGCCTTGCCATAGTAAGGTTGCCATTTCACATACCAAAGTCCGGCAATGACAACGAGAAAGAAAAGCGCGGGTTTCCACCACTGAATGGGCGTTGCCGCCTGAGATGAAGACTGACCAGCCATAGCATTCCCCAGGAATAAGTCATGATAATTGAGCGCGTGAATATTACGCTCACTATCAATTCTTGGGAATAATTATTCAGCTCTTTTGCGTAGTTCTGAAGAGGTTAAAATAGTCACCCCTTCATGTTCAGGCCGCATCGCTTCTGCCAGCATTACCCGCGCCACATCCCGTGCATCAATGGATTTCCAGTTACCGGGTAGCAAACGGAACAACGGCGCAAAAAGCGTTTCGTTCATCCGCTGTTTGCTACGATCGCCCAGCAACATCGACGGACGCGCAATGGTCAATTTCGGCCAGTTCTGAGCAATTAAGGCTTCTTCCATCTCCCCTTTGACGCGGTTATAGAAAAACGGCGAGTGGGCATTTGCCCCCATGGCACTGACCACCAGCATATGCTGTGCGCCCAGTCGCCGCCCGGTTAATGCGGTGTCCACGACCAGCGTGTAATCGGCATGAATAAACGCCTCTTTGCTCCCCGCCTCCCGTCGTGTAGTGCCGAGACAACAAAAAACAATGTCGATGGGATCAGTGACCTGCGCCAGCGCGTCGGTCAGTTGCGGATCATGGGGATTAAACACCCCTGGCATATCGCCCAACGGGCGTCGCGTCGGCGCGGCAATGGCGTTAACTTTCGGTTCGTTAATCAACATCCGCAGCAGGTGACCGCCCACTAGCCCCGTTGCGCCTGTAATTAAAACCTGACTCATATTGCCTCCGGCCCTGTATATGTACTCATGTTTAACTATAGGTTACCGTTGCCAGACCAGTTTTTTACCAAAGCCCAGCGTGTTGTCGGTGAATTTTATTTCATCGAGTCGAATTTCCCATACCGGCGCCGACAGCATTCTGGCAACCGGAAAACGACGGTTATATGCCTTGCGTGCGAGGTCGCTTTCCTCACCTTCCAGCCTGCGGATCTCGCCTTTAAACTGCACGCCACGGATTAATGCCACCGTTTTCGGCTGACCGTTTACCGTTCCGGCAACTGCCGCCTGCGGCCCGCTCATCTGCGCATGGCGCGTTTTTTCTTCCGTCAAAATGTAGAAGGCGACTTTCTGCGCATCAAAAAGATAAAAGGCATTGGCGCACCAGAGTTCCCCTTCCTGCTGCACACACCAGGTGACAACATGTTGTTTTGCCAACCAACGGCTGATGGCGGTGAGTGTTTCCATTTCTGTTCTCTTTTATACTGTTGGCCTGACCATAACATGTGACACAGACGATGACACCCTGGTTCCTCTATTTGATCCGCACCGCTGACAATAAGCTTTATACCGGGATCACCACGGATGTCGAACGCCGCTATCAGCAACATCAGAGCGGCAAAGGGGCGAAGGCACTGCGTGGGAAAGGTGAACTGACGCTGGCGTTTTCCGCGCCAGTGGGCGACCGTTCGCTGGCACTACGGGTAGAATATCGCGTTAAGCAACTGACCAAACGACAGAAAGAGTGTCTGGTAGCGGACGGCGCAGGGTTTGCAGAGTTGTTAAAGAGCCTGCAAACCCCGGAGATTAAAAGCGATTAAAGTGGTCGTGATACTCAACCAGTCCGGTTACGCCGTTCAGCGCATCATCCGCTAAACGATGTACCTGGAAGGCGCTTTCAGTGCCCGGCCAGCGGCAACGCAAATCATGATGCGCAGCCAGCTCAAAGCCGAAACGGCTGTACAGCGCCGGATCGCCCAGCGTCACCACTGCGGCATAGCCAAACTCATTAAGCGAATCGAGCCCTTCATAGACCAACTGGCGTGCCAGCCCCTGCCCACGGTATTTTTCATCTACCGCCAGCGGTGCCATGCCGACCCATTGCAGGTCTTCGCCCTGCACATCAACCGGACTAAATGCCACATAGCCAATGACCTGACCTTCGTCATCTGTCGCCACCAGCCCCAGTGTCAGAAAGCCATCTTCACGCAGATCGTGAACCAGCTTCGCTTCCGCATCGCTTTCGAATGAACGACGCAGCAGGGCATCAATACCCGGCGCATCAATGGGAATTTCTACTCGAATTAGCATGGTTCACCTACCGATGTCTGTTTGGTTTCAGGCGTGTTTTTCATTCCTGCCTCAACAAAATCCGCCAGTTGCAGCAGCATCATGCGTAAGGCTTTCGGCATCTGCTCCAGTTCAATGGCGTCCATCAGGTTTTTCACATACAGCCCCAGCTCCGTATCGCCTTCAATCATCAGCCGACGCTGGAAGAAGAGCGTGTCTGGATCCTGTTTACGCGCCGCAATCATCAGCAGATCGCTGGCGTCGGCACTAAAACTCACATCAGCTTGCGCGTTCTGGCTAACGACCAGTTTGCCATTCACCACTGAGGTAAACCATTGCAGGTCAATATCACGCACATGAATACTTAACCAGCGGCCTTCAAGGAACTCCAGCTCACCATCGTCCAGCGCCTGACGGAATTGCCAGCTTAAGACCTGCTCAAGAACCTGGCGTTTAAGCGCAAATGGCGTCAGTTTTACCGGTACACTCAACAGAGATGGCCCCAAATGCACAATGCGGGAACGCAGTTTATCCAACACGAGTTTTACTCCCTGCTTCAACAATCATCCTATTTTGCCATATTGGAAAAATAACATAGCGGTATAAATCAACAATTCCATATGAAATTGCTGCTACCACCAATACAACTTTAACTGCCTTAAATCAAAAATTGTCGCAGCAAGGTTAACTAAAATCCCAGTTCGTTAACATTTTTGCGCTTTGATAGCGCAACCTTCAGGAAAAATTATGGAGCTGCTCTGCCCTGCCGGAAATCTCCCGGCGCTTAAGGCGGCCATCGAAAACGGCGCAGATGCTGTTTATATCGGGCTAAAAGATGATACTAATGCCCGTCACTTCGCCGGCCTTAACTTTACCGAAAAAAAATTGCAGGAAGCGGTGAGTTTTGTCCATCAACATCGCCGCAAACTTCACATCGCGATTAATACTTTTGCGCATCCGGACGGTTACGCCCGTTGGCAGCGCGCCGTGGATATGGCGGCGCAGCTGGGTGCCGACGCACTGATCCTCGCCGACCTCGCCATGCTGGAGTACGCCGCCGAGCGTTATCCACATATTGAGCGTCACGTATCGGTGCAGGCTTCGGCGACCAATGAAGAGGCGATCAACTTTTATCATCGCCATTTTGACGTTGCCCGCGTGGTGCTGCCACGCGTGTTGTCGATTCATCAGGTGAAACAACTGGCCCGGGTTACCCCTGTACCGCTGGAAGTGTTCGCTTTCGGCAGCCTGTGCATTATGTCGGAAGGCCGTTGCTATCTGTCGTCGTATCTGACGGGCGAATCACCCAACACCGTAGGTGCATGTTCTCCGGCTCGCTTCGTGCGCTGGCAGCAAACGCAGCAGGGGCTGGAATCCCGTCTTAATGAAGTGCTGATCGACCGTTATCAGGATGGCGAAAACGCAGGTTATCCAACGCTGTGTAAAGGGCGTTATCTGGTGGACGGCGCTCGCTATCACGCGCTGGAAGAACCAACCAGTCTCAATACCCTGGAACTGCTGCCTGAGCTAATGGCGGCGAATATTGCTTCGGTGAAAATTGAAGGCCGCCAGCGTAGCCCGGCGTATGTCAGCCAGGTGGCGAAAGTCTGGCGTCAGGCTATCGACCGTTGTAAGGCCGATCCGCAAAACTTCGTACCGCAAAGCGCGTGGATGGAGACGCTCGGATCGATGTCCGAAGGCACGCAAACCACGCTTGGCGCGTATCACCGTAAATGGCAGTGAGAAAAGCAATGAAATATTCCTTAGGGCCGGTACTGTGGTACTGGCCAAAAGAAACGCTGGAAGAATTTTATCAGCAGGCCGCCGCCAGCAGCGCCGACGTGATTTATCTTGGTGAAGCGGTATGCAGCAAGCGCCGGGCAACCAAAGTTGGCGACTGGCTGGAGATGGCAAAATCGCTCGCAGGGAGTGGCAAGCAGATTGTGCTCTCCACGCTGGCGCTGGTGCAGGCGTCCTCTGAACTGGGCGAACTGAAACGCTATGTTGAGAACGGTGAGTTTCTGATTGAAGCCAGCGATCTCGGCGTGGTGAATATGTGCGCTGAACGCAAACTGCCGTTCGTCGCCGGACATGCGCTGAACTGCTACAACGCAGTGACGCTAAAAATATTGCTCAAACAGGGCATGATGCGCTGGTGTATGCCGGTGGAACTTTCCCGCGACTGGCTGGTGAATCTACTTAATCAGTGCGATGAACTGGGCATTCGCAACCAGTTTGAAGTGGAAGTCCTGAGCTACGGTCATCTGCCGCTGGCCTACTCCGCCCGCTGCTTCACCGCGCGTTCGGAAGACCGCCCGAAAGATGAGTGTGAAACCTGCTGCATTAAGTATCCGAACGGGCGCAACGTGCTGTCGCAGGAGAACCAGCAAGTGTTTGTTCTCAACGGTATTCAGACCATGAGCGGCTACGTGTACAACCTCGGTAACGAGCTGACGTCAATGCAGGGACTGGTTGATGTGGTCCGCCTGTCACCACAGGGTACTGAAACTTTCGCTATGCTCGACGCCTTCCGCGCCAATGAAAATGGCGCTTCGCCACTGCCATTGACGGCAAACAGCGATTGTAACGGCTACTGGCGGCGACTGGCTGGGCTGGAGCTGCAAGCGTAAGTAAATATGCTCGTCATAATTCGAGTTGCATGTGCTGCGTCTGCGGGTTATTCGGCCCATCCATGGGCCTCACCCCTTACGGGGCCGCTGCAAGCAGCGTTCAAATCCGCTCCATGCGGATTTGTCGTTCACCCCAGTCACTTACTTATGTAAGCTCCTGGGGATTCAGTCTCTTGTCGCCTTCCTGCAACTCGAATTATTTAGAGCATAGCTCACTTTGTTAACAACTTTAACTACTCTTTAATGCAGTATTAAAGATTAATCGGTAACAAAGTGAGCTGTTATGACTGATAAAACCATTCCGTTTTCGCTACTCGATCTGGCCCCCATCCCCGAAGGTTCATCGGCGCGAGAAGCATTCTCCCACTCTCTCGATCTTGCCCGTCTGGCTGAAAAACGCGGCTATCATCGCTACTGGCTGGCGGAACACCACAATATGACCGGCATTGCCAGTGCTGCAACATCAGTATTGATTGGCTATCTGGCGGCGAATACCACCACGCTGCATCTGGGTTCCGGCGGCGTGATGTTACCAAACCACTCACCGTTGGTGATCGCCGAACAGTTCGGCACGCTCAATACGCTCTATCCGGGGCGAATCGATTTGGGGCTGGGTCGCGCGCCAGGTAGCGATCAGCGTACCATGATGGCGCTACGTCGTCATATGAGCGGCGATATTGACAATTTCCCACGCGATGTCGCGGAGCTGGTGGACTGGTTTGATGCCCGCGATCCCAATCCACATGTGCGCCCGGTGCCTGGCTATGGCGAGAAAATCCCGGTGTGGTTGTTAGGCTCCAGCCTTTACAGCGCACAACTGGCGGCGCAGCTCGGCCTGCCGTTTGCATTTGCCTCACACTTCGCGCCGGATATGCTGTTCCAGGCACTACAACTTTATCGCAGCAACTTCAAACCGTCGGCACGACTGGAGAAACCGTACGTGATGGTGTGCATCAATATTATCGCCGCCGACAGCAACCGCGACGCTGAATTTCTGTTTACCTCGATGCAGCAAGCCTTTGTGAAGCTGCGCCGTGGCGAAACCGGGCAACTGCCTCCGCCGATTCAGAATATGGATCAGTTCTGGTCACCGTCCGAGCAGTATGGCGTGCAACAAGCGCTGAGTATGTCGCTGGTGGGTGATAAAGCAAAAGTCCGTCATGGCTTGCAGTCGCTCCTGCGCGAAACCGACGCCGATGAGATTATGGTTAACGGGCAGATTTTCGATCACCAGGCGCGACTGCATTCGTTTGAGCTGGCGATGGATGTGAAGGAAGAGTTGTTGGGATAGTGTGTTTTAACGCGGGAAGCCTTATCCGAGCTGGCAACGCTGTCCTACGTAGGCCTGATAAGCGAAGCGCATCAGGCATTGTGTAGGCAGCAGAAATGTCGGATAAGGCACCGCTGATTACTGATACACCGGCAGCAAATTAAAGCTCGATAAAATATGGATCAATGCGTTGCCAACGCCAAACACCAGAATCAGCACGATCATCGGCTTGCCGCCCCAGACGCGGAATTTCGGACTACCAAAGCGTTTACGTGATGCGCGGGCCAGCAGCGCCGGAACAATTGCCGCCCAGATGGTAGCCGCTAAACCGGCATAACCAATGGCGTACAGGAATCCGTTCGGGAACAGCAGGCCACCAACGACAGGCGGGGCAAAGGTCAACAGGGCTGTTTTAAAGCGGCCCAGAGCCGAGTCGTCGAAACCAAACAAATCCGCCAGATAGTCGAACAGACCCAGCGTTACACCGAGGAACGAACTCGCTACCGCAAAGTTTGAGAACACCACCAGCAGCAGATCCAGACTACGGCTGTTCAGTACACCGCTTAACGCCTGTACCAGCACATCAATATTGCCGCCCTTCTCTGCGATGCCGATAAATTCCGGACGCGGGATGTTACCCATCGTCGCCAGCAACCAGATGGTATACAGCGCCAGCGCCATCAGCGTACCGTACACCAGGCATTTCACGATGGTTTTCGGATCTTTGCCGTAATACTTCATCAGGCTCGGCACGTTACCATGATAGCCAAACGACGCCAGGCAGAACGGCAGAGTCATCAGCAGATACGGTGCATAGGACGCATTGCTTTCCGCGACGTTGAACAAGGTAGCGGGCTGCACATGTCCCAGCAGGCTACCAAAAGTGAGGAAGAAGGTAATGACTTTCGCCCCCAGCACAATCGCTGTCATGCGGCTGACGGCTTTGGTGCTCAACCACACCACAAACGCCACCAACAGTGCAAAACCAAATCCCGCCGCCCGTGCCGGAACATTCAGCGACATCTCCGCGAAGGTGTGATGCAGAATCGAACCACTAGCAGAAATATAGGCGTAGGTCAGGATATAGAGCACAAAGGCAATGGAAATACCGTTGACCACATTCCAGCCTTTACCGAGCAAGTCTTTAGTGATGGTGTCAAAGCTCGAACCGATTCGATAATTCAGGTTAGCTTCCAGAATCATCAAGCCGGAATGCAGCATACAGAACCAGGTGAAGATCAGCGCCGCCATTGACCAGAAAAACCACGCGCCGGACATGACCACAGGCAGAGAAAACATCCCTGCGCCAATAATGGTGCCGCCGATAATCACCACGCCGCCAAGCAGCGACGGTGACGTTTGGGTGGTGGTTAGTGTTGCCATGAGGGCTTCTCTCCAGTGAAAAATAGTGCGACTGCGTTGTTATGCACTGCACTGTACCAGTACATGAGTACAAAAGACAGAAAAAAAGCCCCGATTGTTAAAATCGGGGCTGTATATATTATTTTACAGATTGTGTTCGCTAATCAGCGATGATTACGCATCACCACCGAAACGGCGACGACCGGTAGAATCATCACGACGCGGTGCGCGGCCTTCACGACGTTCGCCGCTGAAACGACGACCATCACCACGGCCACCTTCACGGCGTTCACCGCTGAAGCTACGACCGCCTTCACGGCGCTCACCACCGGCACCACGACCACCGCCACGACGCTCACCGCCAGTATGCGGCTGTGCATCGCCCAGCAACTGCATGTTCATCGGCTTGTTAAGGATGCGGGTACGCGTAAAGTGTTGCAGCACTTCACCCGGCATACCTTTCGGCAGTTCGATGGTGGAGTGAGAAGCAAACAGCTTGATGTTACCGATGTAACGGCTGCTGATGTCGCCTTCGTTAGCAATCGCGCCAACGATATGACGAACTTCAACACCATCATCACGACCCACTTCAATGCGGTACAGCTGCATATCGCCAACATCACGACGTTCACGACGCGGACGATCTTCACGGTCGCCACGCGGGCCACGGTCGTTACGATCGCGCGGACCACGGTCATCACGGTCACGGAATTCACGTTTCGGACGCATCGGCGCATCTGGCGGCACGATCAGGGTACGTTCGCCCTGTGCCATTTTCAGCAGTGCGGCTGCCAGAGTTTCGAGATCCAGCTCTTCACCTTCTGCAATCGGCTGAATTTTACTCAGCAGTGCACGGTATTGATCCAGATCGCTGCTTTCCAGCTGCTGCTGTACTTTAGCGGCAAATTTTTCCAGACGACGTTTGCCCAGCAGTTCTGCGTTCGGCAGTTCTACTTCCGGAATGGTCAGCTTCATGGTGCGTTCAATGTTGCGCAGCAGACGACGCTCGCGGTTCTCAACGAACAGCAGCGCGCGGCCAGCACGCCCCGCACGACCAGTACGACCGATACGGTGAACGTAAGACTCAGAATCCATCGGGATATCGTAGTTTACTACCAGGCTGATACGCTCAACGTCCAGGCCACGGGCCGCAACGTCGGTCGCAATCAGGATGTCCAGACGACCATCTTTCAGGCGTTCCAGTGTCTGCTCACGCAGCGCCTGGTTCATGTCACCGTTCAGCGCGGCGCTGTTGTAGCCGTTACGCTCAAGGGCTTCAGCCACTTCCAGAGTCGCGTTTTTGGTACGAACGAAGATAATCGCCGCATCAAAATCTTCCGCTTCCAGGAAACGTACCAGCGCTTCGTTTTTACGCATGCCCCACACAGTCCAGTAGCTCTGGCTGATGTCAGGACGGGTAGTCACGCTGGACTGAATGCGCACTTCCTGCGGCTCTTTCATAAAGCGGCGGGTAATGCGACGAATCGCTTCTGGCATGGTTGCAGAGAACAGAGCGGTCTGATGACCTTCCGGGATCTGCGCCATAATGGTTTCAACGTCTTCGATGAAGCCCATGCGCAGCATTTCGTCAGCTTCATCCAGAACCAGACCGCTCAGTTTAGAGAGATCCAGAGTGCCACGTTTCAGGTGGTCCAGCAGACGGCCCGGAGTACCGACAACAATCTGCGGCCCCTGACGCAGGGCGCGTAATTGCACGTCATAACGCTGGCCGCCGTACAGGGCAACTACGTTTACGCCGCGCATGTGTTTAGAGAAATCCGTCATTGCTTCAGCAACCTGTACCGCCAGTTCGCGGGTCGGTGCCAGCACCAGAATCTGTGGTGCTTTCAGCTCAGGATCAAGATTTTGCAGCAGAGGTAAAGAGAATGCTGCAGTTTTTCCGCTCCCCGTCTGGGCCATACCCAGAACGTCGCGGCCATTCAGCAGATGTGGAATACACTCCGCCTGAATTGGAGATGGTTTTTCGTAACCCAGATCGTTAAGGGCTTCAAGGATAGGAGCCTTCAGGCCCAGATCTGCAAAAGTGGTTTCGAATTCAGCCATGTAGTACGTGTGCCTCAAAATTAATGGCGGCCAGTCTACATAACTCATCATGAAATTGATCAGCAATTTTCATTGAAAAGTGTGAACCGGCTCAAAGTAGGTGTATTAACGAACAACAACGCCCTCACCCGTTAAGGTGATGGCAATCAAATAAGATTACGGGCTGATGTGTACGTCAGCTATTGCTGGTCCGATTCTGCCAGGTCATCTTGGTCCTGGCCCAGGAGCGATAATTCCAACAATGCGTATCGGTGCTCAACAAAGTTATGAACGTTGTTGGCAACCGCCAGTTTGAACAGTGCCGTAGCGCTGTCCAAATCCCCCAGACTTAGGTAGTACTTACCTAAATAGAAGTTGGTTTCACTGAGATGCTCAGCGAGCGAGGTGTTATCCGTTGCGTCCGCCTTGAGCCTATCCATTAACGTTTGTTCGCTAATGTTGCCCAGGTAGAACTCGACAATGTTCCATCCCCACTGTTCCTTGTCCGATTTTTCGAAGTGCTGTTTCAACACTTCTTTAGCCTGCTTCTCATCGAGCTTCTGCTCGGCGAGATAAAGCCACAGACTACGGAAAGGATCATTAGGATCGTCTTGATAAAACGCCAGCAGATCATCTTGCGCTAACTTGTCACGACCGCCGTAATATAATGCGATCCCGCGATTCAAGTGCGCGTAGTTGTAAGTTGGATCAAGCTCAAGTACAGAATCAAACGCTTCATAGGCAGCATCAAAATTGCCTGCCTGCGTTAAATATATGCCTAAGTAATTGAATACTTCAGGCATATCCGGTCGGATTGCCAGCGCTTGCGAAAAATCGTTACGCGCTAATGCCCTCAGACCGAGACTATCATACAACACTCCGCGCTCATATAAAAGCTGTGCGCGTTCGTCATCGGTTAAAGCCCGACTGGCAAGGATTTGTTCCATACGTGCCAGAATCACTTCCTGCTGTAAAGTCGGTTGCAATGGTACCGCGAGGACTTCACTTTTACGCCAGGAAATATTACTGCATCCTGCAAGCGTAAGTGCTGTCGCAACGAAACACCAGCGCAAAAAAGGCTTCATTTCCCACTCCCGAAGACCACGGTTGAATGAACGTCCTGTTCCCGGTTGCTAACAAGGCGTCCTGCCCGGTTAAAAGCCCCCCGCCGCAGCGGAGGGCAAATGGCAACCTTACTCGCCCTGTTCAGCAGCCGGAGCTTCCGGTGCTGCAGCAGGTTGAGACTGCTCAGTCGCTTCTTTAATGCTCAGACGGATACGGCCCTGGCGATCAACTTCCAGAACTTTCACCGGTACTTCCTGACCCATCTGCAGGTAATCGGTCACTTTCTCAACACGCTTATCGGCGATTTGAGATATATGGACCAGACCTTCTTTACCGCCACCAATGGCAACAAATGCGCCAAAGTCAACGATACGGGTCACTTTACCATTGTAGACGCGGCCCACTTCGATTTCTGCAGTGATCTCTTCGATACGACGAATAGCGTGTTTCGCTTTCTCGCCATCGGTAGCTGCAATCTTCACAGTACCGTCATCTTCGATTTCGATGGTGGTGCCAGTTTCTTCGGTCAGAGCACGGATTACAGAACCACCTTTACCGATAACGTCTTTGATCTTGTCCGGGTTGATCTTGATGGTATGGATACGCGGTGCGAACTCAGAGATATCGCCGCGCGGCGCGTTGATCGCCTGTTCCATTACGCCCAGGATGTGCAGACGTGCACCTTTAGCCTGATTCAGCGCAACCTGCATGATCTCTTTGGTGATACCTTCAATTTTGATATCCATCTGCAGTGCAGAGATACCGTCGCGAGAACCCGCAACTTTGAAGTCCATATCGCCCAGGTGATCTTCGTCGCCCAGAATGTCAGACAGTACAACGTAGTTGTCGCCTTCTTTCACCAGACCCATTGCGATACCCGCAACAGCGGCTTTGATCGGCACACCTGCGTCCATCAGCGCCAGAGACGCGCCGCACACGGAAGCCATAGACGAAGAACCGTTGGATTCGGTGATTTCAGACACGACACGTACGGTGTACGGGAATTTGTCCATATCCGGCATTACTGCCAGCACGCCGCGCTTCGCCAGACGACCGTGACCAATTTCACGACGCTTCGGAGAACCGACCATGCCGGTTTCTCCTACGGAGTACGGAGGGAAGTTGTAGTGGAACAAGAAGGTGTCAGTACGTTCGCCCATCAGTTCATCAAGAACCTGCGCGTCACGTGCAGTGCCCAGCGTTGCGGTAACCAGCGCCTGCGTTTCACCACGGGTGAACAGCGCAGAACCGTGAGTACGCGGCAGCACGCCAGTACGCACATCCAGACCACGGATCATATCTTTTTCACGACCGTCGATACGCGGTTCGCCTGCCAGTACGCGGCTACGAACAACGTTTTTCTCGATAGCGTGCAGAATTTCACCCAGTTCGTTTTCGTCCAGGGTTTCATCTTCAGCAAGCAGCGTAGCGATGGTTTCAGATTTGATGACATCAACCTGCGCATAACGCTCTTGCTTGTCGGTGATGCGATATGCATCGCTCAGACGAGCTTCAGCCAGCGCAGCAACGCGCGCGTTCAGCGCTTCGTTTACCGGCTCCGGCTGCCAGTCCCAACGCGGTTTACCGGCTTCTTTCACCAGTTCATTGATGTTCTGAATAACAACCTGCTGCTGTTCATGGCCGAACACCACTGCGCCCAACATGACGTCTTCGCTCAACAGTTCTGCTTCAGATTCAACCATCAGCACGGCAGCTTCAGTACCGGCAACAACCAGATCCAGTTTGCTCTCTTTCAGTTCGTCCTGAGTCGGGTTCAGTACGTACTGGTCATTGATGTAACCTACGCGGGCAGCACCAATCGGACCATTGAACGGAATACCAGACAGAGACAGCGCCGCAGAAGCACCAATCATCGCAACGATATCCGGGTTAACCTGCGGGTTAACAGAAACCACGGTGGCGATAACCTGAACTTCGTTGACAAAACCTTCCGGGAACAGCGGGCGAATCGGGCGGTCAATCAGACGCGCGATCAGCGTTTCGCCTTCGCTTGGGCGGCCTTCACGGCGGAAGAAGCTACCCGGGATACGACCAGCAGCGTAGGTACGCTCCTGATAGTTAACGGTCAGCGGGAAGAAGTCCTGACCTGGTTTGGCTTTTTTCTGGCCGACAACGGTAACGAATACCGCGGTGTCATCCATGCTAACCATAACAGCGGCAGTGGCTTGACGCGCCATCATGCCGGTTTCCAGAGTCACGGTGTGTTGACCGTACTGGAATTTACGAACGATCGGATTAAGCAATGTAATACCCTTTTCTTTCTTAGACAGCACCTTACGGTACTGGTGTTAATACCCGATCTTCTGCGCATCCTCGCGACTAATGACAACCCTAACCCAGCCAAATGTGGGTAAAGCCTCTCATTAGCCGCGCGAACCTCTGCAACGGAAGATCATTCATAGCAACAATACATTAGTTTCCAGTGAATTGCTGCCGTCAGTTTGAAAAAAGGGGCCACTCAGGCCCCTTTTCTGAAACTCGCAAGAATTAGCGACGCAGACCCAGGCGCTCGATGAGCTGGGTGTAACGTGCTACGTCTTTACGTTTCAGGTAGTCGAGCAGTTTACGACGCTGAGAAACCATGCGCAGCAGACCACGACGGCTGTGGTGATCTTTTTTGTGCTCTGCAAAGTGACCCTGCAGGTGGTTGATCTGGGCAGTCAGCAGTGCTACCTGAACTTCGGTAGAACCGGTGTCGTTTTCACCACGACCAAACTCAGAAACGATTTTAGCTGTTGCTTCAGTACTTAGAGACATTTTAAAACTCCAAAGTATAAAAAAATGAAAGGACGCCGATCTCTAATTCAGCGATCCCAGTGTACGCTACGCAAAGTGTTAAACAATTTACGCGACGTTAAGCGGCAGTATTCTACTCGTAGCGACCTGTTATCGCAAGATGGTTAACATTACGCCGGGTATTCAACCACCAGCCGACGAGGCGCGACGCGGCCTTCATCGTCAATTTCGCCCATACCGATAAACTTGCCGTTTTCACCTTCGGTAACACGAACCAGTCCTTCCAGCGGCGCACCGGATGTACGAACCGGGTTACCATTTTTGAAGTAAACAGAAGATGTTAGCGGAAGATTCACCACCGGATAGTCCGAAGCTGGACTGTCCATTGGCATCAGTAAGGGATCAAGTAACTCCGCAGCCGGAATATCCTGCTGTTCGGCTTGCTCAACAAGTTCACGCAGGTGCTCCAGGGTAACCATCCGTTCAACCGGATATTTACTTACCGCCAGACGGCGCAGATAAATCACATGCGCGCCACAGCCGAGTTTTTCACCCAGGTCATCAATGATGGTACGGATATAAGTGCCTTTTGAGCAGTGAATTTCCAGCTCCAGCTCATTGCCTTCATGGCGAATAAACAGCAATTCATAAACGGTAATCGGACGCGCTTCACGCGGAACTTCAATGCCCTGACGCGCGTATTCGTACAGTTTTTTACCCTGGTATTTCAGTGCTGAATACATCGATGGGATCTGTTCGATGTCGCCACGGAAGGTATCCAGTGCCGCCGCCAGTTGCTCTGCGCTAAAGGTTACCGGACGCTCCTCAACGATTTGTCCGTCGGCGTCAGAAGTATCAGTACGCTGCCCAAGCCGCGCAATGACCCGATAGCGTTTGTCGGAGTCCAGCAGATACTGGGAAAACTTCGTCGCTTCCCCGAGGCAAATCGGCAACATGCCGGTCGCCAGCGGGTCCAGTGCACCGGTATGTCCGGCACGGTTAGCGTTATAAATGCGTTTCACTTTTTGCAGCGCATCGTTGCTGGACATGCCCTGCGGTTTATCCAGCAACAAAACGCCATTAATGTCGCGACCGCGACGACGAGGACGACTCATTAGTCCTCCTTGCTGTCGTCCGGGTTAACACGACGCTCTTCGTCATGTTTGACCACGCTGGTCACCAGGTTTGACATACGCATCCCTTCAACCAGTGAGTTGTCGTAGAAGAAGGTCAGTTCCGGCACGATACGCAGGCGCATCGCTTTACCCAGCAGGCTGCGGATGAAACCAGAAGCTTCCTGCAACGCTTTGATGCCCGCTTTAACCGCGTCTTCATCTTTGTCGTTGAGGAACGTCACATATACTTTGGCATACGCCAGGTCGCGAGACATTTCGACACCAGAAACGGTGGTCATCATGCCCAGACGAGGGTCTTTAATTTCGCGCTGCAGGATGAGAGCGATCTCTTTTTGCATTTCCTGCGCTACGCGCTGTGGGCGACCAAATTCTTTCGCCATAATAAATTCTCCTGACAAAAAAGGGGCCATAAGCCCCTTTTTAAAATTAATTTCAGGTGGAAGGGCTGTTCACGTAGGCCTGATAAGACGCGCCAGCGTCGCATCAGGCAACGGCTGCCGGATGTGGCGCAAACGCCTTATCCGGCCTACACCCAATCAACCTTAGGCAATCGTACGCTGAATCTCGATGATTTCGAACACTTCGATCACATCGCCTGTGCGGACGTCGTTGTAGTTCTTAACGCCGATACCACATTCCATACCGTTACGGACTTCGTTGACGTCATCTTTGAAGCGGCGCAGGGACTCCAGCTCGCCTTCGTAGATAACCACGTTGTCGCGCAGAACGCGGATCGGGTTGTGACGTTTAACCACACCTTCGGTAACCATACAGCCTGCGATAGCACCAAATTTCGGTGATTTAAACACGTCACGAACTTCTGCCAGACCGATAATCTGTTGTTTCAGTTCCGGAGAGAGCATACCGCTCATCGCCGCTTTCACTTCATCGATCAGGTTATAGATGACGGAGTAGTAACGCAGATCCAGGCTTTCCGCTTCAATCACTTTACGCGCAGAGGCATCAGCACGAACGTTAAAGCCAACCAGAATAGCGTTGGATGCCGCTGCCAGGGTCGCGTCGGTTTCGGTAATACCACCTACGCCAGAACCGATGATCTTCACTTTAACTTCGTCAGTAGACAGTTTCAGCAAGGAGTCGGAGATCGCTTCCACAGAGCCCTGAACGTCTGCCTTCAGTACGATGTTCACTTCATGAACTTCGCCTTCAGTCATGTTGGCAAACATGTTCTCGAGTTTAGATTTCTGCTGACGCGCCAGTTTAACTTCGCGGAATTTGCCCTGACGGTACAGTGCAACTTCACGTGCTTTCTTCTCGTCACGTACAACGGTAACTTCATCACCCGCAGCTGGAACACCGGACAAGCCGAGGATTTCCACCGGAATAGACGGACCTGCTTCCAGCACTTCCTGACCCAGTTCGTTACGCATCGCACGAACACGGCCGTATTCGAAGCCACACAGAACGATATCGCCCTTGTGCAGAGTGCCTTCGCGTACCAGTACAGTAGCAACCGGACCACGACCTTTATCGAGGAAGGATTCGATAACCGCACCGCTCGCCATCCCGTTACGTACGGCTTTCAGTTCCAGGACTTCAGCCTGCAGCAGGATAGCATCCAGCAGTTCATCAATACCGGTACCCGCTTTTGCAGATACGTGTACAAACTGGCTTTCACCGCCCCACTCTTCTGGCAGGATGCCGTACTGAGAGAGTTCGTTCTTAACGCGATCCGGATCGGCTTCTGGCTTATCGATTTTGTTCACAGCAACCACTACCGGAACACCCGCCGCTTTCGCGTGCTGGATAGCTTCGATAGTCTGCGGCATTACGCCGTCGTCTGCTGCAACAACCAGGACTACGATGTCCGTTGCCTGCGCACCACGTGCACGCATTGAAGTAAACGCGGCGTGCCCCGGGGTATCCAGGAAGGTGATCATGCCGTTTTCAGTTTCAACGTGGTATGCACCGATGTGCTGGGTAATGCCGCCCGCTTCGCCAGAGGCCACTTTCGTTGAACGAATGTAGTCCAGCAGAGAGGTTTTACCGTGGTCAACGTGACCCATGATGGTCACAACCGGCGCACGCGGTTCAGCCGCAGCGCCAGTATCACGGTCGCTCATTACCGCTTCTTCCAGTTCGTTTTCACGACGCAGGATAACTTTGTGGCCCATCTCTTCGGCTACCAGCTGTGCGGTTTCCTGGTCGATAACCTGGTTGATGGTTGCCATTGCGCCCAGTTTCATCATCGCTTTGATGACCTGAGAGCCTTTAACCGCCATCTTGTTCGCCAGTTCGCCTACAGTAATGGTTTCGCCAATCACTACATCACGGTTAACAGCCTGAGCTGGTTTCTGGAAGCTCTGCTGCAGCGAAGAACCTTTACGTTTTCCGCCTTTACCGCCACGTACTGCTGCACGCGCTTCTTCGCGGTCAGCTTTTGATTCAGCGTGTTTATTGCCTTTCTTCGGACGAGCTGCTTTCGCGTTACGACCACGGCCGCGGCCGCCTTCGACTTCACGATCGCTTTCGTCTTCTGCCTGGCGAGCATGTTGAGAGGTAGTAACGTGATAATCGCTGGAATCTTCAGTTGGTTCCGCGTTATCAGTCCATTTATTTTCTTCCGCCATACGACGTGCTTCTTCAGCAACGCGACGTGCTTCTTCTTCGAGTTTACGACGCGCTTCTTCTTCTGCTTTACGCTTGAGCTCTGCAGCTTCCTGCTCACGGCGGGCTTTTTCAGCCTGGGCGGTTTTAGTCATATCGTCTTGTTGATTGCTCACTTTGTCTTTTTCCGCAGCTTCACGTTTCGCTTGTTCAGCGGCTTCACGTTTAGCTTGTTCTGCGGCCTCACGTTCAGCTTTTTGTTGCGCCTCGCGTTTGGCCGATTCTTCTGCCTCACGACGGGCTTGCTCTTCCGCTTCACGCTGCGCTTGCTCTTCCGCCGCAAGGCGTTCGGCCTCTTGCGGGTCACGTTTCACAAAGGTGCGTTTCTTGCGGACTTCGATTTGTACCGATTTGCTTTTTCCACCGGTACCTGGAATGTTAAGGGTGCTGCGTGTTTTACGCTGCAGCGTTAATTTGTCCGGCCCTGAATTTTTCTGGTTCAGGTGGTCAATTAAAGCCTGTTTCTCTTGTGCGGACACAGAGTCGTCAGCAGACTTCCGGATACCTGCATCAGCAAATTGCTGTACCAGGCGTTCCACGGAGGTCTGTCGCTCTGCGGCCAGCGTTTTAATCGTTACATCTGTCATGCTGTTCCTTCCTGCTACAGTTTATTACGCTTCGTCACCGAACCAGCAAATATTACGGGCAGCCATAATCAGTGCTCCGGCTTTTTCGTCGGTCAACCCTTCGATATCAGCCAGATCATCAATGCCCTGTTCGGCGAGATCTTCCAGCGTACAAACGCCACGGGCGGCCAGTTTGAATGCCAAATCACGATCCATCCCTTCAAGGTTCAGCAGATCGTCAGCCGGTTTGTTATCACCGAGGCTTTCTTCCTGGGCCTGTGCAATGGTGGCCAGTGCATTTTTAGCACGCTCACGCAGTGCTTCAACGGTAGGCTCATCAAGGCCTTCGATTTCCAACAGCTCTTTCATCGGCACATAGGCCAGTTCTTCCAGCGTTGAGAAACCTTCTTCTACCAGGACAGTAGCGAAGTCTTCGTCAATGTCGAGATAACGGGTGAAGGTGTCAATCGCTGCGTGCGCTTCCGCCTGATGCTTAGCCTGCAGGTCGTCAACGGTCATCACGTTGAGTTCCCAACCACTGAGCTGCGAAGCCAGACGCACGTTCTGACCGTTACGACCAATAGCCTGCGCCAGGTTACCGGCTTCAACGGCGATATCCATGGTGTGTTTATCTTCATCCACCACGATAGAAGCAACGTCTGCCGGTGCCATTGCGTTAATCACGAACTGCGCCGGGTTATCATCCCACAGGACGATATCGATACGCTCGCCGCCCAGTTCGGTAGAAACCGCCTGAACACGCGCGCCACGCATACCTACGCAAGCACCTACCGGATCGATACGTTTATCGTTGGTTTTCACTGCGATTTTCGCACGAGAACCCGGATCGCGAGCCGCTGCTTTAATTTCAATCACTTCTTCGCCGATTTCCGGTACTTCAATACGGAACAGTTCGATCAGCATTTCCGGCTTGGAACGAGTCACGAACAGTTGCGCGCCACGCGCTTCCGGGCGAACAGAATAGAGCACGCCACGAACGCGGTCGCCAGGGCGGAAGTTTTCACGCGGCAGCATATCTTCACGCAGGATCACAGCTTCAGCATTATTGCCCAGATCCAGAGAAATGTTATCGCGGTTTACTTTTTTCACCACGCCGGTGATGATTTCACCTTCGTGTTCACGGAACTGATCAACCACCATCGCACGTTCGGCTTCACGCACTTTCTGCACGATAACCTGTTTTGCCGTCTGGGTGGTGATACGGTCAAAGGTAACAGACTCAATCTGATCTTCAACGTAATCACCCAGGTTCAGGCTTTCATCTTCATAACGTGCGGCTTCAAGGGTGATTTCCTTGGTCGGCTGGGTGACTTCATCAACAACTAACCAGCGACGGAAGGTGTCAAAATCACCGCTTTTGCGATCGATCTGTACGCGGACGTCGATCTCTTGTTCGTATTTTTTCTTGGTTGCTGTAGCCAGCGCGCTTTCCAACGCTTCGAAAATTTTCTCGCGAGGTAGCGCCTTTTCATTGGAGACGGCTTCAACTACAGCCAAAATTTCTTTGTTCATCGCGGGCTTTTCACCTCATCCAGACTATTAAAAGTGGGGAACCAGGTTCGCCTTCTGGATATTACTCAGCGCGAACACTTCATCTTTACCTTCGACGGTAACTGTGATCATTTCACCGTCTACCGCTTTGATAACGCCCTGCCATTTACGACGATTTTGTACCGCCATACGGAGAACCAGAGTCACCTCTTCTCCGGCAAAACGGGCGTAGTGTTCAGCCGTGAACAGTGGGCGATCGAGCCCCGGTGAGGAGACTTCCAGGTTATAAGCAACGGTGATGGGATCTTCAACATCCAGCACAGCACTTACCTGGTGGCTCACATCAGCACAATCATCAACATTGATGCCATCTTCACTATCAATATAGATGCGCAGTGTGGATGTGCGACCGCGAATAAACTCGATGCCAACCAGTTCAAAACCCAAGGCCTCAACTGGCGCAGTAATCATCTCTGTTAATTTTTGCTCTAATGTGGACAAGCCCACCCCCAAGACATAAAAAAAGGGCCTAAAGCCCAGTTATTCTGTAGTCAGATAACAAAAAACCCCGATAAATCGGGGCTTTATATAACTGAACCCTATAACCGCAACTGCGGTCTGGAGCACTTTCCAGAAGGATTTTTTCAAATCCCACTACGAAGGCCGAAGTCTTCACAGTATATTTGAAAAAGAACTCTAAGGGAAAGTGGTTGCGGGGGCCGGATTTGAACCGACGACCTTCGGGTTATGAGCCCGACGAGCTACCAGGCTGCTCCACCCCGCGCCTGAAACGTGGCAAATTCTACTCGTTTTGGGTAAAAAATGCAAATACTGCTGGGATTTGGTGTACCGAGACGGGACGTAAAATCTGCGTGCATTATAGTGATCCACGCCACATTTTGTCAACATTTATTGCTACCCACGTGAATGGATATCCAGTTAATTTCCATCTGTTGAATACTTTCCCCCTCCACTTACCTTTCTTAAGCGCATTATTTTACAAAAAACACACTAAACTCTTCCTGTCTCAGATAAAAGATGATTAAATGAAAACTCATTTATTTTGCATAAAAATTCAATTAGAGCGGAAATCCAGGCTCATCATCAGTTAATCAAGCAGGGTGTTATTTTATGACGACGATTCTCAAGCATCTCCCGGTAGGTCAACGTATTGGTATCGCTTTTTCTGGCGGTCTGGACACCAGTGCCGCACTGCTGTGGATGCGAAAAAAGGGAGCGGTTCCTTATGCATATACTGCAAACCTGGGCCAGCCAGACGAAGAGGATTATGATGCGATCCCTCGTCGTGCCATGGAATACGGCGCGGAGAACGCACGTCTGATCGACTGCCGCAAGCAGTTGGTCGCCGAAGGTATTGCCGCGATTCAGTGTGGCGCTTTCCATAACACCACCGGCGGTCTGACCTATTTCAACACCACTCCGCTGGGTCGCGCCGTGACCGGCACCATGCTGGTTGCTGCCATGAAAGAAGATGGCGTAAACATTTGGGGAGATGGTAGCACCTATAAAGGCAACGATATCGAGCGTTTCTATCGCTACGGCCTGTTAACCAATGCGGAACTACAGATTTACAAACCGTGGCTCGATACCAACTTTATTGATGAGTTAGGCGGCCGTCATGAAATGTCTGAATTTATGATTGCCTGCGGTTTCAACTATAAAATGTCGGTTGAAAAAGCCTACTCCACCGATTCCAATATGCTCGGCGCAACGCACGAAGCGAAAGATCTGGAATACCTCAACTCCAGCGTAAAAATCGTCAACCCGATTATGGGCGTGAAATTCTGGGATGAGAGCGTGAAGATCCCGGCAGAAGAAGTCACGGTGCGTTTTGAGCAAGGTCATCCGGTGGCGCTTAACGGCAAGACATTTAGCGACGATGTCGAAATGATGCTGGAAGCTAACCGCATCGGTGGCCGCCATGGCCTGGGCATGAGCGACCAGATCGAAAACCGTATCATCGAAGCGAAAAGCCGCGGCATCTATGAAGCCCCGGGGATGGCACTCCTGCACATTGCGTATGAACGTCTGCTGACCGGTATTCACAACGAAGACACCATCGAGCAGTATCACGCGCATGGTCGTCAGTTGGGTCGTTTGTTGTACCAGGGGCGCTGGTTTGACTCCCAGGCTCTGATGTTACGTGACTCCCTGCAACGCTGGGTTGCCAGCCAGATAACTGGTGAAGTGACGCTGGAACTGCG
Source organism: Escherichia sp. B1147 (assembly GCF_001660175.1). Taxonomy (NCBI): domain Bacteria; kingdom Pseudomonadati; phylum Pseudomonadota; class Gammaproteobacteria; order Enterobacterales; family Enterobacteriaceae; genus Escherichia; species Escherichia sp. B1147. Next base: position 96,669 of record NZ_LFHY01000015.1, on the reverse strand, counting down.
TCGCGGTAACGACTACTCGATCCTCAACACCGTCTCTGACAACCTGACCTATAAAGCAGAGCGTTTGACCATGGAGAAAGGCGACTCTATGTTTACGGCTGAAGATCGTATTGGTCAACTGACCATGCGTAACCTGGATATTACCGATACCCGCGAGAAGTTGTTCGGTTATGCCAAAACAGGCCTGCTCTCATCTTCTGCCACTTCAGGTGTGCCGCAGGTTGAGAATCTGGAAAATAAAGGGAAGTAATTACTTTTCTGTTCCCTGCAAGAAGCCGCGTTAGCGGCTTGAGACTGAGGACAAACGCAAAACTGCCTGATGCGCTACGCTTATCAGGCCTACGTGAGTTATGCAATATATTGAATTTGCATGATTTTCTAGGCCGGATAAGGCGTTCACGCCGCATCCGGCATGAACAAAGCGCACTTTGTCAACAATCTGAAGCCGCGTTAGCGGCTTTTTGTGTATAAAAATCAGGCCTAATAAGGTGTGATTGCATTTTGAGTTCTGGTTATTCGCGTCCCTGTAAAGGCAAGGAGGCACGCATCCTGCTCAATTGCTTTCTACAGACGAAAAAAAAGACGCTTTTTAGCGTCTTTCTTTCGGAATATTGGTACTGAGGATGGGACTCGAACCCACAAGCCCGTTAGGGCACTACCACCTCAAGGTAGCGTGTCTACCAATTCCACCACCTCAGCACGGATACTACTTTTTAGTTCGGGATATCGCTGGTCGGCTTAGCCGGAGCAGCTGGCTGAGTTTGTTCGGTTTTCGCCGGAGCACTCAGGTTTTCCCACTCGCTACCTTTATTGGTTTTATTGCTGTTGATGTTACCCAGCACCAGACTGATGATGAAGAACAACGTTGCCAGCACAGCCGTCATACGGGTCATGAAGTTGCCAGAACCACTTGAACCAAACAGCGTAGCGGAAGCGCCTGCTCCGAAGGAGGCTCCCATATCAGCGCCTTTACCTTGCTGCAGCATAATAAGACCTACAAGGCCAATTGCTACAATAAGGAAAACTACCAAAAGAGCTTCGTACATAATCAACCTGTTCCTTGCGGAGTTGCCGCGTACCAATGCTTCAACCAATAAAGCGGGAGAATTTAATCTTTCCCACTGAAGCGGGTGTGAATACTAACCAAAGCGAATGACCTTCGCAAGGGCAATTTTATCGCATTGTATCAACTGCGGAAAAAAACAGCAAAACCGATGTGCTTAAGAAGAACAAAGGCGACAATCGCCGCCTTTTTAGCCAGTTAGCTATCAAATCAAACCGCTTTTACCGCGTCAGCGATGCGATGCGCAAATTCGGTTACCTGCGTTTCGTCTTCACCTTCTACCATCACGCGAATTAACGGCTCGGTGCCAGATTTACGCAGCAACACGCGTCCACGGTTGCCCAGCGCCGCTTCAACTTCGGCTGTCACGGCTTTGACTGACTCATGCTCAAGCGGATCGCCGCTACCTGCGGTGTAACGCACGTTAACCAGAATCTGCGGGAACATTTTCATGCCGCTGCAAAGGTCGTGCAGGCTCATATGGTTACGCGCCATCGCCGCCAGGACCTGCAAACCAGCAACAATGCCATCACCGGTGGTGGTTTTATCCAGTAGGATCACGTGGCCAGAGTTCTCGGCACCGATGCGCCAGCCTTTCTCCTGCATTTTTTCCAGTACGTAGCGATCGCCCACTTTTGCACGAGCAAATGGAATGCCTAACTGTTTCAGCGCCAGTTCCAGCCCCATGTTGCTCATCAATGTACCCACCACGCCACCACGCAGCTGGCCCTGACGCAGACCTTCGCGCGCGATGATATACATAATCTGGTCGCCATCGACTTTATTGCCTTCATGGTCAACCATAATCACGCGATCCCCGTCGCCGTCGAGAGCAATACCGAGATCCGCTTTCTCCGCCAGTACACGTGCCTGTAGCGCGCGAACGTCGGTAGCCCCCACTTCGGCATTGATGTTTACACCGTTCGGCTCACAACCGATGGCGATAACGTTCGCTCCCAGTTCGCGCAGCACGTTCGGCGCAATGTGATAAGTCGCACCGTTTGCGCAATCCACCACAATCTTCAGTTCACTGAGGCTAAGTTCGTTCGGAAATGTGGCTTTGCAAAATTCGATATAGCGACCCGCAGCGTCAACGATACGGCTGGCTTTACCCAGTTCTGCCGAATCAACGCAGCTGATCTCTTTCTCCATTTCCGCTTCGATGGCCTCTTCTACCGCATCCGGTAGTTTGGTACCGTCGATAGAGAAGAATTTAATGCCATTATCGTAGAACGGGTTATGCGATGCAGATATCACAATCCCAGCCTCTGCGCGGAAAGTCCGCGTCAGATAAGCCACGGCCGGTGTTGGCATTGGGCCGGTAAAGAGCGCAGAAAGACCGGCAGCCGCCAGACCTGCTTCCAGTGCTGACTCCAGCATATAACCAGAAATACGCGTGTCTTTACCAATAATGATCTTACGGGAGCCGTGGCGCGCCAGCACTTTACCCGCAGCCCACCCCAGCTTAAGCACAAAATCAGGCGTGATCGGCGCATCCCCAACACGACCACGAATCCCATCGGTACCGAAATATTTACGATTACTCATAGCGTTTGTTTTCCTTTGCAGACAGAGTGGCTTCCACCACTCGCATCGCTTCTACGGTTTCTTTGACGTCATGAACACGAATAATGTGCGCGCCTTGCATTGCGGCAATTACCGCACAGGCCAGACTACCGCTCAGGCGCTCGGACGGTCCCACGTTCAACAGCTGTCCAATCATCGATTTTCGTGACATACCCACCAACAGCGGCAGGTTGAAATGATGAAATTCAGCCAGACGCGCCAGTAATGCATAGTTGTGATGGAGATTTTTACCGAAACCGAATCCGGGGTCGAGCAACAATTTCTCTTTTGCGATACCAGCCTGTTCGCAGCGTGCTATTTGCTCAACAAAGTAGCGATTTACCTCGGCAAAGACATCGTCATACTTCGGTGCTTCCTGCATGGTCTTTGGATTTCCCTGCATATGCATCAGGCAAACTGGCAAACCTGTTTCAGCAGCAGCTTCCAGGGCGCCGGGTTCGGAAAGGGAGCGGATATCATTAATGATGTGAGCGCCTGCTTTCGCTGACTCACGGATAACTTCCGGTTTGGATGTATCCACTGAGATCCAAACTTCAAATCGTCGTGCAATTGCCTCAACGACTGGAATAACACGCTGCAACTCTTCTTCAACGCTCACTTCCGCAGCCCCTGGACGTGTGGACTCGCCGCCAACGTCAATGATCGTTGCGCCAGCATTGATCATCAGATTCGCATGTTTCACCGCATCAATCAGCGAGTTATGCGTGCCGCCATCGGAGAAGGAATCAGGCGTGACGTTGAGGATCCCCATTACGTGAGGATGGCTAAGGTCCAGTGAAGTGCCCTGGGCAAAGAGTTTCATGGTGTTATCCCTGGTATGAATTGATAAGAAAAAACCCCGGAGCACGCCCCGGGGTTTTCGTTACAAATACAGTCATCTAATGCGGGAACTTACTTGTCGCCTAACTGCTCTGACATGGTGTTACCCGGGTTCGGCGTACGCGGTTCATCAACCGGACGCGGAGCCTTTGGGCTACCATTGTCGCCAGAGTTGTTAGAAGCGCCAGGTTCTTCCCAGCCAGCTGGCGGACGTACATCGCGACGAGCCATCAGATCGTCAATCTGTGGTGCGTCGATGGTTTCATATTTCATGAGCGCATCTTTCATCGCATGCAGAATATCCAGGTTGTCGTTCAACAACTGACGCGCACGATTGTAATTACGCTCAATCAGTAACTTCACTTCCTGGTCGATGATACGCGCAGTTTCATCGGACATATGTTTCGCTTTCGCCACGCTACGACCGAGGAACACTTCACCTTCTTCTTCCGCGTACAGCAGCGGACCAAGTTTTTCGGAGAAGCCCCACTGGGTCACCATGTTACGCGCCAGGTTGGTCGCAACTTTAATATCGTTGGACGCCCCGGTAGAAACATGTTCCGGCCCGTAGATAATCTCTTCCGCCAGACGGCCGCCATAGAGAGTACTGATCTGACTTTCCAGCTTCTGACGGCTGGCGCTGATTGCGTCGCCTTCAGGCAGGAAGAAGGTCACACCCAACGCACGTCCGCGCGGGATAATCGTCACTTTATGTACCGGATCGTGTTCTGGCACCAGTCGACCGATAATCGCATGGCCTGCTTCGTGGTATGCGGTCGATTCTTTCTGCGCTTCCGTCATCACCATGGAGCGACGTTCCGCACCCATCATGATTTTGTCTTTCGCTTTTTCGAACTCAACCATCGATACAACGCGTTTATTGCCACGGGCAGCGAACAGTGCAGCTTCGTTCACCAGGTTCGCCAGGTCAGCACCGGAGAAGCCAGGTGTACCACGGGCAATGATTGCCGCGTCGATATCTGGCGCCAATGGTACGCGACGCATGTGAACTTTCAGGATCTGCTCACGACCGCGAACATCAGGCAGACCAACCACAACCTGACGGTCGAAACGGCCAGGACGCAGCAGCGCCGGGTCCAGAACGTCCGGACGGTTAGTCGCGGCGATAACAATGATACCTTCGTTACCTTCGAAGCCATCCATCTCAACCAGCATCTGGTTCAGGGTCTGTTCACGTTCATCGTGACCACCGCCCAAACCTGCACCACGCTGGCGGCCTACGGCGTCGATTTCATCGATGAAGATGATACACGGTGCCGCTTTCTTCGCCTGTTCGAACATGTCACGCACACGGGATGCACCAACACCGACGAACATTTCTACGAAGTCAGAACCGGAGATAGTAAAGAACGGAACTTTCGCTTCGCCTGCAATCGCTTTCGCCAGCAGCGTTTTACCGGTACCCGGAGGACCGACCATCAGGACGCCTTTCGGGATCTTACCGCCAAGTTTCTGGAAGCGGCTCGGCTCACGCAGATACTCAACCAGTTCGGCAACTTCTTCTTTTGCTTCGTCGCAACCCGCAACGTCAGCAAAGGTCGTTTTGATCTGATCTTCCGTCAGCATGCGCGCTTTGCTCTTACCGAACGACATGGCACCTTTGCCACCGCCGCCCTGCATTTGACGCATGAAGAAGATCCAGACACCAATCAGCAACAGCATCGGGAACCAGGAGATGAAGATAGAAGCCAGCAGGCTTGGCTCTTCAGGCGGTTCACCGACAACCTTGACGTTCTTGGTCAGCAGGTTATCCAGTAACTTCGGATCCTGAACCGGAATGTAAGTGGTATAACGGTTACTATCTTTCTTGGTAACGTTGATTTCACGTCCGTTGATACGCGCTTCACGAACCTGGTCGTTATTGACCTCTTGTAGGAAGGTAGAGTAATCCACCTTACGTCCATTAGACTCGCTGGGCCCAAAGCTCTGGAATACTGACATCAGCACAACGGCAATGACCAGCCAGAGTATTAGGTTTTTCGCCATGTCACTCAAGGGATTAACCTCTTATTACAACTGTGTTAAAAACAGCGTCAGGATACTCTATATCCAGCAGCTTTCAAACTTTCGTCTGAAATCTCCTGGTTAGGGTTTACGCCCGGTCGCTACAATATACACTTCCCGCGAACGTGCACGAGAAGAGTCCGGCTTACGAACTTTGACCTTCGTAAACAGGGAGCGAATTTCCCTTAGATACTCATCGAAACCTTCGCCCTGGAACACCTTCACTACAAAACTGCCGCCTGGCGCCAACACATCACGACACATTTCTAGCGCCAGTTCCACCAGATACATGGCACGGGGGATATCCACCGCCGGTGTTCCGCTCATGTTTGGTGCCATATCGGACATGACAACCTGGACTTTACTGTCGCCTACGCGTTCCAGCAGTGCTTTCATCACCAGTTCATCACGAAAATCGCCCTGAAGAAAGTCCACACCAACGATAGGATCCATAGGTAAAAGATCGCAAGCGATGATGCGTCCTTTGCCGCCAATTTGGGTGACCACATATTGTGACCAACCGCCAGGCGCGGCACCAAGGTCGACAACCGTCATTCCCGGTTTAAAGAGTTTGTCACTTTGCTGTATTTCATCAAGTTTAAACCAGGCACGGGAACGTAACCCCTTTTTCTGTGCCTGTTGAACATATTTATCGCTAAAGTGTTCCTGAAGCCAGCGACTGGAGCTGGCAGAACGCTTCTTACCTGTCATTTAACTTTCCCATTGGGATAACTCATCGTAACCAATTGCGTAAATTTTTACGCGCCTATTTGGTGATATATGGGAGATGGCGGTAGAATGACCCGTTTTCAATCCCAACGTAAGCAAAAAAATACGATGAATCTGAGTACTAAACAAAAACAGCACCTGAAAGGTCTGGCACATCCGCTCAAGCCAGTTGTTCTGCTTGGCAGTAATGGTTTGACCGAAGGGGTGCTGGCCGAGATTGAACAAGCGTTAGAGCACCATGAACTCATCAAGGTGAAAATCGCCACTGAAGATCGCGAAACTAAAACCTTGATCGTGGAAGCTATCGTGCGCGAAACCGGCGCCTGTAATGTACAGGTCATCGGTAAAACGCTGGTGCTTTATCGTCCAACTAAAGAACGTAAAATCTCGCTGCCACGCTAAGATTATCCTAAAGTTACACACATTTGCTGTGTAAAACGAGGGATTTTCCGCAAGCAGGAGAGCAAAATGCCACGCTCTGTTCGTTGATAAAAGGCCGCATAGCGGCCTTTTTCCTTTCTTTACAATACATCAACATTTTGAGTATTGGGTAATTCTTACAGGTATTCCACCTTAATTACTTCAAATTCTACATCGCCGCCCGGCGTTTTGATGACCACAACATCATCTTCTTCTTTGCCAATCAGTCCACGAGCGATCGGCGAGTTAACAGAAATCAGGTTCTGTTTAAAGTCAGCTTCGTCATCGCCTACGATGCGATAGGTCTGTTCTTCATCAGAATCCAGATTCAACACCGTTACGGTGGCGCCAAAAATCACGCGACCATTGTTTGGCATTTTGGTGACATCAATTACCTGCGCGTTCGACAGCTTGGCTTCGATATCTTTGATACGGCCTTCGCAAAAACCCTGCTGCTCACGCGCAGCGTGGTATTCGGCGTTTTCTTTCAGGTCGCCATGTTCACGCGCTTCCGCGATAGCAGCAATGATTTCAGGACGGCGCACAGATTTCAGAAAATCCAGCTCTTCGCGTAATTTTTCAGCGCCGCGTAAGGTCATCGGAATAGCTTGCATTTGTTATACCTCTTGAATATTCCTGATGGGGCGAGTCTCCACTCGCCCCGGCTGTTCGGCATGCCCGGCACAACTCCTCGTCGGGACCAGAAGCAAAAAAATACCGACCCAGGAACAGGTCCCAGGCCAGCAATAATTCACATTTTGATAGTCATTTTACCCTGAAGTTCCCGAAGGGTCATCGTTTACTTTATAGGGCGTTGCGCCGTAGTATGACGGCTCGATTCCAGGTTGTTAGCGCGAGATTATGCGATTTTCCAGATTTATCATCGGATTGACCAGCTGTATAGCGTTCAGTGTTCAGGCCGCGAATGTAGATGAGTACATTACTCAACTTCCCGCTGGCGCCAACCTTGCCCTGATGGTGCAAAGAGTCGGCGCGTCTGCCCCCACGATTGATTACCACAGTCAGCAGATGGCGCTACCCGCCAGTACGCAAAAAGTAATCACTGCGCTGGCGGCGTTGATTCAACTCGGCCCCGATTTTCGTTTCACCACTACGCTTGAAACCAAAGGCAATGTGGAAAACGGAGTGCTTAAAGGCGATTTAGTGGCGCGATTTGGTGCCGATCCGACGCTAAAACGTCAGGATATTCGCAATATGGTCGCGACTCTGAAAAAATCTGGTGTCACACAAATCGATGGCAATGTACTCATAGACACGTCCATTTTTGCCAGCCATGATAAAGCCCCTGGCTGGCCCTGGAATGATATGACACAATGCTTTAGCGCCCCGCCTGCCGCCGCCATTGTTGACCGCAATTGCTTCTCCGTCTCGCTCTACAGTGCTCCAAAACCTGGTGATATGGCTTTTATACGCGTGGCATCTTATTACCCCGTTACGATGTTCAGCCAGGTACGCACTCTCCCCCGTGGCTCTGCCGAAGCGCAATATTGCGAGCTGGATGTGGTACCAGGCGACCTTAACCGCTTTACGTTAACCGGATGCCTGCCACAACGTTCAGAGCCGCTACCTTTGGCTTTTGCCGTACAGGATGGTGCCAGCTACGCCGGAGCGATTCTGAAAGATGAGTTAAAACAGGCAGGCATTACCTATTCCGGCACGCTACTACGACAAACGCAGGTTAACGCCCCTGGAACCGTGGTTGCCAGTAAACAGTCGGCCCCTTTGCACGATCTGCTTAAGATTATGCTGAAAAAGTCCGACAACATGATCGCCGATACCGTCTTTCGCATGATTGGTCATGCGCACTTTAATGTTCCGGGGACATGGCGGGCAGGCTCCGATGCCGTACGCCAGATCCTGCGCAAGCAAGCGGGTGTCGATATTGGCAACACGATTATTGCCGACGGCTCAGGGCTTTCACGGCATAACCTGATTGCGCCAGCCACCATGATGCAGGTGCTGCAATACATTGCCCAACACGACCACGAGCTTAACTTTATCTCAATGCTACCTTTGGCAGGCTACGATGGTTCGTTGCAGTACCGTGCAGGTCTGCATCAGGCGGGCGTAGATGGTAAAGTTTCAGCGAAAACAGGTTCGTTGCAGGGCGTGTATAACCTGGCGGGATTCATCACCACAGCAAGTGGGCAACGAATGGCGTTCGTACAATATCTTTCTGGTTATGCAGTTGAACCAGCAGATCAGCGTAATCGCCGTATTCCGTTAGTGCGTTTTGAAAGCCGTTTGTATAAAGATATTTACCAGAACAATTAGTCTAAAGAGAAACCCCGGCGAAGTGCCGGGGTTTCAGATTATTGACAAAGTGCGCTTTGTTTATGCCGGATGCGGCGTAAGCGTCTTATCCAGCCGACAAAATTGTGCGAATTCAATACATTGCAATTCTCTTATAGGCCTGATAAGCGTAGCGCAACCGGCAATTTGGCATTTGTCATCATCCCAAACCACGGCGCAGTGCCGTGGTTTTACTGATTAACGCTTGTAAATGAACTCAACGCCTTCTTCGTCGTCTTCGTCCCAGTCGTCATCCCAGTCTTCATCATCCTCTTCAGCAATCTCTTCAAGCTGCTGACGGTGATAATCATCCCACATGAATTCGACTTTCTCTGGCTGTTTCGCTTCTTCGGCCTGCACGACTGGGTTTTCAATGATAAAGGTCATCACATCCCAGCAGAGATCTTTCACGCCCAGTCCGCTCGCCGCAGAGATCAGATAATATTTATCTTCCCAGCCCAGCGCCTCAGCGATCGCTTTCGCTTTCTCTTCGGCTTCTGCTTTATCCAGCAGGTCGATCTTGTTGAAGACTAACCAGCGTGGTTTCGCCGCCAGATCCTGACTGTATTTTTCCAGCTCACTGATAATAATGCGCGCGTTCTCAACCGGATCGGTGCCATCAATCGGATCGATATCGATGAGGTGCAACAATACGCGACAACGTTCCAGGTGCTTAAGGAAGCGAATGCCCAGACCTGCGCCTTCAGCAGCGCCTTCAATCAGCCCTGGGATATCAGCAACAACGAAGCTCTTCTCGTTGTCCATACGTACCACGCCCAGGCTTGGTACGAGCGTGGTAAACGGATAGTCCGCCACTTTCGGTTTTGCCGCAGACACCGCGCGAATAAAGGTCGATTTACCGGCGTTTGGCATCCCCAGCATCCCGACATCTGCCAGTAGCATCAGCTCCAGAAGCAGCTCACGTTTATCACCCGGCGTACCATTGGTTTTCTGCCGTGGTGTACGGTTAACAGAAGATTTAAAACGAGTATTGCCCAGACCGTGCCAGCCGCCCTTGGCAACCAGCAGACGCTGACCGTGTTTGGTCATATCGCCCATGGTTTCACCGGTACCCTGGTCGATAACGCGCGTACCTACCGGCACTTTAATCGTTACGTCTTTACCGCGCTTACCGGTACAATCGCGGCTTGCGCCGTTCTGACCGCGCTCTGCACGGAAAGATTTTTCAAAACGATAATCGATAAGCGTGTTCAGGTTCTCGTCGGCTTCCATCCATACGTCACCACCGTCACCACCGTCGCCGCCATCCGGGCCGCCTTTCGGAATATATTTTTCGCGGCGGAAGCTCACACAACCATTACCGCCATCACCTGCAACGACCAGAATCGATGCTTCATCAACAAACTTCATTTTATTCTCCGTAAATCATTCGCCTGCGCGGGGTTGCGATACCACCGTTGTATGCTTACGTAATCCGCCCCAAATACGATGACCAATGGCGGAATACATCGCGCCCGCAACCACGACAAACGCACCGAGATAACCCAAAAGGTTTAACTTCGGTCTGGCGAAGAAATCGGGCCAGGCCAGTGATAAAAGATCTGAAAAAAACAGCGTAAACAGTGGAGTAAGCGTAATGATCGCGCTCACCTGCGCTGCCTGCCAGCGTGCCATCGCTTCCGCCAGGGCGCCATATCCTACCAAGGTATTCAGTCCGCAAAAAATTAAACATGCGAGCTGCCAATGACTAAGCTGCGCTATTACCCCAGGCTTCGCCAGCGGGAAGAGCGCTATTGTACATAAAGCGTACAGCAAAAAAAGAATCTGCGGTGAAGCCAGTCGACGCAATAAAACCTTTTGCGCCACGCCATAACTTACCCAGACCGTCGCCGCTCCGACACCAAAGATAACTCCCCAGGTGTAATCAGTGAGCTTGGTGAAAATCTCGACCAGACTGTTATTAAAAAACATCACCAGCCCGCTCAGGAGCATCAATGCTCCCACCACCTGGGTGCTGCGCATTTTCTCTTTCAGGATAAATACGCTGGCAACCATCATGCCTACTGGCGAGAGTTGCCCAATCACCTGCGAGGCGGTCGGAGTCAGGTATTGTAAGGATGAGCTGAACAGGATGAAGTTCCCAAACAGCCCGGCAGTTGCTACAGCCAGCAAAATCAGCCAGCGCGGCTTACGAAACACGCGTAATGGCGGCAGCCTCTTCTTCACCGCAAGAATTGCACCAAGACCTATACTCGCCATTAAGAAACGGTAAAACACGATCGTCGGAGGCTCCATCACCTCCAGCACCTGCTTCATTGCGATTGGCAATGCCCCCCAGCAAATTGCTGTAGTGAGTGCCAAAAGAATACCAATGCCTGCCTGCTGCTTCATACCGTATTCCCTACAAAGCACATTTGCGGATTAACGCCGCACCATGCGCATTTTTACCGGTTATCGAATGTAAAAAGCCCCGCAACACGTTGCGGGGCTTTCATCCGTTACCGGGACGCGAAAAACTTATTCAGCTTCGATGCTGATAAACTTACGGTTTTTCGGGCCTTTAACTTCGAATTTCACTTTACCGTCTGCTTTAGCAAACAGAGTGTGGTCGCGACCGCAACCTACGTTAGTACCAGCGTGGAATTTGGTACCACGTTGACGAACGATGATGCTACCCGCCAGAACGGATTCGCCACCGAAACGCTTAACGCCCAGGCGTTTAGCTTCTGAATCGCGACCGTTACGTGTGGAGCCGCCAGCCTTTTTATGTGCCATTTGAAATCTCTCCTCAGGTCTTAGGCGCTGATGCCAGTAATTTTCACATCAGTGAACCACTGACGATGGCCCTGCTGCTTACGATAGTGTTTACGACGGCGAAACTTAACGATTTTAACTTTCTCGCCACGACCGTGAGCAACAACTTCAGCTTTGATTACGCCGCCATCAACGAAAGGAACGCCGATTTTGACTTCTTCACCGTTTGCGATCATCAGCACTTCAGCGAACTCAACAGTTTCGCCAGTTGCGATGTCCAGCTTTTCCAGGCGAACGGTCTGACCTTCGCTTACTCGGTGTTGTTTACCACCACTTTGGAAAACCGCGTACATATAAAACTCCGCTTCCGCGCACACCTTTTCAATGATTCAGAGTGCGCTATAAATATTCACAATAGGGCGCGAATATTACGCAAAACGCACGCCTTTGACAAGTGCTACAGTCAATACACGAAGAAAAAAAACACAACTTGTACGGTAACGTTTATCTGTGCCATTTTTTCAGTACAATCACTCTATATTCCTAACCATAAACCCTAAGTTGCCTCTGTTCACAGTAAGGTAATCGGGGCGAAAAGCCCGGCTTTTGCGATGAATTTAGAAAAAATCAATGAGTTAACCGCGCAAGATATGGCGGGTGTTAATGCAGCAATTCTCGAGCAGCTTAATTCCGACGTCCAACTGATCAATCAGTTAGGCTATTACATCGTCAGCGGCGGCGGTAAACGTATTCGTCCGATGATTGCTGTACTGGCTGCACGAGCTGTTGGCTATGAGGGGAATGCACATGTCACCATTGCTGCCCTAATTGAGTTTATCCACACGGCGACCCTGCTACACGACGACGTTGTGGATGAATCAGATATGCGTCGAGGTAAAGCTACCGCCAACGCCGCCTTTGGTAACGCTGCCAGCGTGCTGGTAGGCGATTTTATTTATACCCGTGCGTTCCAGATGATGACCAGCCTCGGCTCACTCAAAGTGCTGGAAGTGATGTCAGAAGCCGTAAACGTCATCGCGGAAGGTGAAGTTCTGCAACTGATGAACGTTAATGATCCGGACATCACCGAAGAGAACTACATGCGCGTTATTTACAGCAAAACCGCACGTCTGTTCGAGGCTGCTGCTCAGTGTTCCGGTATTCTGGCAGGCTGTACGCCTGAAGAGGAAAAAGGCCTGCAGGATTATGGTCGTTATCTTGGCACGGCCTTCCAGCTAATCGACGATCTACTTGATTACAATGCTGATGGCGAACAGTTGGGTAAAAACGTTGGGGATGACCTGAACGAAGGAAAACCAACGCTGCCGCTGTTGCATGCGATGCATCATGGCACACCAGAACAGGCACAGATGATCCGTAACGCCATCGAACAAGGGAACGGCCGACATCTGCTGGAACCGGTTCTGGAAGCAATGAACGCTTGCGGCTCTCTGGAATGGACGCGTCAGCGTGCAGAAGAAGAAGCAGACAAAGCCATTGCTGCATTGCAAGTGTTACCAGATACCCCGTGGCGAGAGGCGTTAATCGGCCTCGCACACATCGCTGTTCAACGCGATCGTTAATCTCCCCTGTTATCCCGCGCACCGCGCGGGATAATTCCAGTAAACTCCAAAAAAACTTCATTACGCGAAAATTCTCCTCAAATACAGACGTCTCATCTTGATATATTCTGAATATTCACACTTCTTACAGGAACTTTTTAGAACAATGCGCCATCAGGAGTATAGTGATACTCGACAGAACGCATGTTCTGAATGAAAGCGACTAACTTAAGGAGTGAGGAAAGATGGAGAATAATTTCATTGACTGGCATCCCGCCGATATCATTGCGGGTTTGCGGAAAAGAGGAACGTCAATGGCGGCGGAATCTCGCAGAAATGGTTTGAGCTCCTCGACACTGGCGAATGCATTATCGCGTCCCTGGCCGAAAGGAGAGATGATTATTGCGAAAGCATTAGGAACTGATCCCTGGGTTATCTGGCCATCACGCTATCATGACCCGCTGACCCATGAGTTTATCGACAGATCGCAGTTGATGCGCAGCTACACCAAACCGCAAAAATGAGTAGCCTGGCGGTAGCCCCGCGAACGGGGCTGCCGGCTATCAGACGATTACTCGCCTTTCACACGCTCAATGTTAGCACCAAGCGCGCGAAGTTTGTCTTCAATGCGTTCGTAGCCACGATCGATGTGATAAATACGATCAACAACCGTTGTACCTTCTGCAATGCAGCCAGCCAGCACCAGACTTGCTGAAGCACGCAGATCGGTTGCCATTACCTGGGCGCCAGAAAGTTTTTCAACACCGTGACAAATAACGGTATTGCTTTCAATTTCGGCATGCGCGCCCATACGACTCAGCTCAGGGACGTGCATAAAGCGGTTTTCAAAGACCGTTTCGGTGATAAATCCGGTTCCTTCTGCCACCAGGTTCAGCAGCGTGAACTGGGCCTGCATATCGGTAGGAAACGCCGGATGCGGCGCGGTACGTACGTTAACGGCCTTTGGACGTTTGCCGTGCATATCCAGGCTAATCCAGTCTTCACCCACTTCAATGTCCGCCCCGGCGTCACGCAGTTTCGCCAGCACAGCGTCAAGGGTATCTGGTTGGGCATTACGGCAGATGATTTTGCCGCGAGAGATTGCCGCAGCAACCAGGAAAGTACCGGTTTCAATTCGATCCGGCAGGACGCGGTAGACGCCGCCACCTAAGCGATCCACCCCTTCGATAACAATACGATCGGTACCCTGGCCGCTAATTTTCGCGCCCAGCGTAACCAGGAAGTTCGCAGTATCGACGATTTCCGGTTCACGCGCCGCGTTTTCAATAATCGTGGTGCCTTCTGCCAGGGTTGCTGCACACATGATGGTCACGGTTGCACCAACACTGACTTTATCCATCACGATGTGCGCGCCTTTCAGACGGCCATCGACGGAAGCTTTAACATAACCTTCTTCCAGTTTGATGGTCGCGCCTAATTGCTCAAGGCCGGAAATATGTAAATCAACCGGACGAGCACCAATCGTACAACCACCAGGCAGAGAAACCTGTCCCTGACCAAAACGAGCCACCAGTGGCCCAAGCGCCCAGATAGAGGCACGCATGGTTTTAACCAGATCGTAAGGCGCGCAGAAGACATTAACGTCGCGGGCATCAATATGCACAGAACCATTACGTTCTACTTTGGCGCCAAGCTGACTAAGCAGCTTCATTGATGTATCGACGTCTTTCAGTTTCGGGACGTTCTGGATCTCCACCGGTTCTTCCGCCAGCAGTGCAGCGAAAAGGATAGGCAGAGCAGCATTTTTAGCGCCGGAAATTGTGACTTCGCCCTGGAGCTTCGTTGGCCCCTGAACACGAAATTTATCCATTTAGTATGTTCTCAGTTAACAATTCATATCCGCTACCGGCGTATCGCCCATAGCTCAAAAGCCGTTCAGTTTGCGATCGCGCGCCCACTCCGCAGGGGTATACGCTTTGATCGACACAGCATGAATGCGGTTATCCGCAATATACTCCATCAGCGGACCGTAAACCGTCTGCTGTTTTTTAACCCGGCTCATGCCATCAAACATCTCACCCACGGCAATAACCTGAAAGTGGCTGCCATCGCCGGAAACGTGGACTTCCTGGAGGGAAAGAGCGTTCATCAGCACGCTCTGAATTTCATTATTTTCCATGGGATCTTCATTCATCAGTTAATAAACCAGCGAAACATCTTAGAGCAAAGTTGCGCTGTCATAAATAAGCAAAAAGCCTTGCTGATTAATCAGACAAGGCTCGGCTTACTGGTAGGTTTGCCGGACAGGCGGGTAACGCCTTATCCAGCCTGAAAAAAATTAACGAGGCAGGACATCAGACGGCAAATTATACAATTTTGCCAGGGTATACACCTTGTCGTTTACCCCCTGAAGCGTCACGCTATTGCCCTGCTTTTTCGCCAAATCGATCAGATGGAGCAGCAGCGCCAGTCCACCTGTATCAACGCGGGATACGCGACTAAGATCGATGCGGGTAATCCCCCTCACCACTTCGTCACGCATTTCCCAAAGCGGCAGCAGTACGTCCTGATCCAACTCTCCGGTTAATACCAGAGTGTCGTCCGTCTGCATCCAGCTCAGTGACTCGCTCATTATTTTTTCTCTTCCAGCGTAATTTTCTGCTGAGAAATCGATTTCAGTTGCGCGGTCAGACCGTCAATGCCTTTGGTACGAAGCAGCGTTCCCCACTCATTTTGTTTCGTGGTGATCATGCTGACGCCTTCGGCAATCATGTCGTAAGCCTGCCACTTGCCAGTCTGAGAGTTTTTACGCCACTGGAAATCCAGGCGTACTGGCGGACGACCATTCGGGTCAATAATGGTGACGCGGATAGGTACAATGGTTTTATCACCCAACGGCTGTTCCGGCGCAATCTGATAGGTCTGACCGTGATACATCGCCAGTGCCTGACCGTAAGCCTGCTTCAGATACTCATGGAAAGCGGCAAAGTAGGCTTCACGCTGGGCTGGGGTCGCGCTTTTGTAGTACTGACCCAGTACCAGCGCACCGGCGTATTTTATCTGTACGTACGGTAGCAGCTCTTGATCGACGATGGTACGCAGATAATCCGGGTTAGCCCGAATTTGCGATTGTTCATTCTTCAGGCGATCGAACGTTTTCTGCGCCGCCTCGTCCATCAGTTTATACGGATTGGTCTGATCTGCCGCGGTTGCCGCACTCAGCGATGCAATCATTAGCAAAGCGACCATCATTAGACGTTTAAACATGCGTCGGTTCTCCTGAAATTATTTCGTTGTACCCACAGGTTCAGTGGTTTCATTATTACCTGGCGCAGCGGCTGGCGCATCGCCACTATTCTTATTGTCATCACCTTTACTGCCGTAAAGGAACTGACCAATGAGATCTTCCAGAACCATCGCAGATTTGGTGTCCTGAATCGTATCGCCATCCTTCAGGATAGCAGTACCCAGCTCAGGGTCTTCAAAACCGACGTTTAATGCCAGATATTGTTCCCCAAGCAGACCGGAAGTACGAATGCTCAACGAACTGGTATCAGGAATGTGGTTATAACGTTGTTCAATTTCCAGCGTCACGCGCGGTAGATAGGTTTTTGGGTCCAGCGTAATATCCGCAACCCGGCCTACAACAACGCCACCAATACTAACCGGAGAGCGCGCTTTCAGGCCGCCGATATTATCGAACGTCGCATAAAGCGTGTAGGTCGGTTCAGTTCGCATTGACGTCACGTTTGCCGCCTTCAGGCAAACAAACAGCGCCGCCAACAGTGCTGCTAATAAAAAGATACCCACCCAAATTTCATTTTTTTTCGTTTGCATGAACTCAATTCCCAAACATCAATGCGGTCAGCACAAAATCCAGCCCCAGTACGGCCAGAGACGAGTGGACAACGGTACGAGTGGTTGCCCGGCTAATCCCGGCAGAGGTCGGGATGGCGTCATAACCGTTAAACAGCGAAATCCACGTCACCGTAATGGCGAACACCACGCTCTTAATCAGACAGTTGACCAGATCCATACGCCAGTCGACGGCGTTTTGCATTGCCGACCAGAAGAACCCACTATCAATGCCTTTCCAACTGACACCAACCAGCGATCCGCCCCAGATCCCCACGGCGACGAAAATTACCGTCAGCAGCGGTAGTGAAATTACCCCGGCCCAGAAACGCGGGGAAATGACGCGGCGCAGTGGATCCACCGCCATCATCTCCATGCTGGAGAGCTGTTCTGTGGCACGCATCAAACCGATTTCTGCGGTTAACGCCGAACCAGCACGTCCGGCAAACAGCAGTGCTGCAACCACCGGCCCCAGTTCGCGCAGCAGCGACAAGGCCACCAGCATCCCCAAACTGGTTTCCGCACTATAAGTGGTTAGCACCAGATAACCTTGCAGACCCAGCACCATTCCAATGAACACGCCAGAAACCACAATAATCAGCATCGACAGGACGCCGACATTATAGAGCTGACGCACCAACAGCGGCGCATGTTTGCGAAATTCCGGTTTGCCGACCAGCGCATTGAATAACATTAACCCGGCCCGCCCGAACGTTCTCAGGGTTTTAATCCCTTTATGTCCGAGCGACGCCAGCGCATTTAACAGCATGAGTGGCTTAACTCCCTGGTAAAAGATCAGCGTGATAATCGCCGGCAGGATAGCGGAACGGAACTGGCCCGTCAGCAATCCCGTCCAGAAACTGACGTACGCGAGGATCAGGATTCGCCTGCAACGCCTGGGCGCTACCATGAGCGACAATTTTTTTGTCCGCCAGGATCCAGGCGTGATCCGCAATACTTAAGACTTCCGGCACATCGTGAGAAACCACCACACAGGTTACGCCCAGCGCGCTGTTCAGCTCGGAAATCAGCTTCACCAGTACGCCCATAGTGATGGGATCTTGCCCAACAAACGGTTCATCAAACATGATGAGATCCGGCTCCAGCGCAATTGCACGCGCCAGCGCCGCACGACGCGCCATCCCGCCTGAAAGCTCCGATGGCATAAGTTTAGCCGCTCCGCGTAGCCCCACGGCTTCCAGCTTCATCATCACAGTGCTATGCAGCAACGGCGCAGGAAGGTGAGTATGCTCGCGCAGTGGATAAGCGACGTTGTCAAAAACGTTCATATCGGTGAACAGCGCTCCGGACTGAAACAACATGCTCATCCGTTTACGCACGGTATACAGGCGCGAACGAGACATCGCCGGAATATTCTCACCATCAAAAAGGATCTCGCCGTGATCTGGCGCGATTTGCCCCCCAATCAGACGGAGTAGCGTCGTTTTACCGATGCCCGATGGCCCCATGATTGCCGTGATCTTTCCTCGCGGCACGGTCAGGGAAATATTATCGAAGATGCAGCGATTGCCACGCGTAAAACTGACATCGCGCATATCGACTAAATTCGCCACAGACTGCTCCATAATTCACCCTTCGTCTTGCGTTGATTTTCTAAGCATGGCGCTCAATTTAACCTTGAACCCAACATATTTACAGAATATTACCCGCGGTGGTTAGCGAAAGCTGGCATTTGTTTTACTTTTTAGCTGCATAAAGTCAAAATTAAGAATCCGTCTCGGCTTTCTGAAAATCTTCAGCGACCGGCGAGTATACCTGAAGAAAGGACGTTAGATGCTTTTAGCTACGGCACTGTTAATTGTTGGTTTACTTTTGGTCGTTTACAGTGCCGACCGTCTGGTATTTGCCGCCTCTATACTTTGCCGCTCTTTTGGCATCCAGCCACTGATCATTGGCATGACCGTAGTCAGTATTGGCACGTCACTTCCAGAAATAATCGTTTCGCTTGCCGCGTCGCTGCATGAACAACGAGATCTAGCCGTCGGCACAGCACTCGGCTCAAACATAATCAATATTTTACTGATCCTCGGTCTGGCTGCGCTGGTGCGCCCTTTTACCGTCCATTCCGATGTTCTGCGCCGTGAATTACCATTAATGTTATTAGTCAGTGTGGTGGCCGGTTCCGTACTCTATGACGGACAACTTGGTCGCAGCGATGGTATCTTTCTCCTCTTTCTGGCTGTGCTATGGCTGCTGTTCATTGTTAAACTTGCACGTCAGGCAGAACGTCAGGGAACTGACAGCCTGACCAGAGAACAGCTTGCAGAGTTACCGCGCGAAGGTGGTTTGCCTGTCGCGTTTTTATGGCTCGGCATTGCATTGATTATCATGCCGGTAGCAACGCGGATGGTGATTGATAACGCCACTGTACTGGCGAATTACTTTGCCATCAGCGAGTTGACTATTGGTCTGACGGCAATCGCTATCGGCACTAGTTTGCCGGAACTGGCAACCGCGATAGCCGGTTTTCGCAAAGGTGAAAACGACATCGCTGTCGGTAATATCATTGGCGCAAACATTTTTAATATTGTCATCGTGCTGGGTTTACCCGCGCTGATAACGCCCGGGGAGGTTAACCCACTAGCATACAGTCGTGACTGCAGCGTGATGCTGTTGGTCAGCATTATTTTTGCGTTGCTATGCTGGCGGCGCACCCCGCAACCAGGCCGTGGCATTGGGGTATTATTAACAGGCGGATTTGTCGTATGGCTGGCGATGTTGTACTGGTTATCGCCAATACTCGTTGAATAACTGGAAACGCATTATGTCGCACGTAGAGTTGCAACCGGGTTTTGACTTTCAGCAAGCAGGTAAAGAAGTCCTGGCGATTGAACGTGAATGCCTGGCAGAGCTTGATCAATACATCAATCAGAATTTCACGCTCGCCTGTGAAAAGATGTTCTGGTGTAAAGGTAAAGTCGTGGTCATGGGAATGGGTAAATCGGGACACATTGGGCGCAAAATGGCAGCAACCTTTGCCAGCACCGGTACTCCGTCATTTTTCGTCCATCCCGGTGAGGCCGCACATGGCGATTTAGGCATGGTCACCCCGCAGGACGTGGTTATTGCGATTTCTAACTCAGGTGAATCCAGCGAAATCACGGCCTTAATCCCGGTACTCAAACGCCTGCATGTGCCGTTAATTTGCATCACCGGTCGTCCGGAGAGCAGCATGGCACGCGCAGCAGACGTGCATCTGTGTGTTAAAGTAGCGAAGGAAGCCTGTCCGTTAGGGCTGGCGCCAACCAGCAGCACTACCGCGACGCTGGTCATGGGAGATGCGCTCGCCGTCGCCTTGTTGAAAGCGCGCGGCTTTACCGCCGAGGATTTTGCACTTTCGCATCCAGGCGGCGCACTAGGTCGTAAACTTCTGCTGCGCGTCAGCGATATTATGCATACGGGCGACGAGATCCCGCATGTCAAGAAAACGGCCAGCCTGCGCGATGCGCTGCTGGAAGTCACCCGCAAAAATCTTGGTATGACCGTCATTTGCGATGACAATATGATGATTGAAGGCATCTTTACCGACGGTGATTTACGCCGTGTCTTCGATATGGGCGTGGATGTCCGTCAGTTAGGTATTGCCGATGTGATGACGCCGGGGGGAATTCGTGTACGTCCTGGCATTCTGGCCGTTGAGGCGCTGAACTTAATGCAATCCCGCCATATCACTTCCGTAATGGTTGCCGATGGCGACTATTTACTCGGTGTGTTACATATGCACGATTTATTGCGTGCTGGCGTAGTGTAAAGATTCAAGGATAAACAACAATGAGTAAAGCAGGTGCGTCGCTTGCGACCTGTTACGGCCCTGTTAGCGCC
The DNA here is from genome assembly GCF_001660175.1 of Escherichia sp. B1147. Classification (NCBI taxonomy): domain Bacteria; kingdom Pseudomonadati; phylum Pseudomonadota; class Gammaproteobacteria; order Enterobacterales; family Enterobacteriaceae; genus Escherichia; species Escherichia sp. B1147. The sequence goes on along the minus strand of NZ_LFHY01000015.1, from coordinate 75,777 downwards.
GATGTGATGGCAAAAGCAGAGAACATTCGTCTGCTGATCCTCGACGTTGATGGCGTATTGTCAGATGGCCTGATTTATATGGGTAACAATGGCGAAGAGCTGAAAGCGTTCAACGTTCGTGACGGTTATGGTATCCGCTGTGCGCTCACCTCTGATATTGAAGTCGCCATCATTACTGGACGAAAGGCTAAACTGGTAGAAGATCGGTGTGCAACATTAGGGATCACCCATCTGTATCAGGGGCAATCAAACAAGCTTATCGCCTTTGGCGATCTGCTGGAAAAACTGGCGATCGCGCCAGAAAACGTGGCTTACGTTGGTGATGATCTTATCGACTGGCCAGTAATGGAAAAAGTGGGCTTAAGCGTGGCCGTAGCCGATGCGCATCCGCTATTGATTCCGCGCGCTGATTACGTGACGCGCATTGCTGGCGGTCGCGGCGCGGTTCGTGAAGTTTGCGACTTATTACTTCTGGCGCAGGGCAAACTGGATGAAGCCAAAGGGCAATCGATATGAGTAAAGCCAGACGTTGGGTTATCATTGTGCTATCACTGGCGGTTCTGGTGATGATCGGCGTTAACATGACCGAGAAAGACGATACCGCCCAGGTGGTCGTCAACAACAATGATCCCACCTATAAAAGCGAGCATACGGACACGCTCGTCTATAACCCAGAAGGAGCCTTAAGCTATCGATTGATTGCTCAACACGTTGAATATTATTCCGATCAGGCCGTTTCGTGGTTTACGCAACCAGTACTTACCACGTTTGATAAGGATAAAATCCCGACATGGTCGGTTAAAGCAGATAAAGCCAAGCTAACCAATGACCGGATGCTCTATTTATATGGACACGTTGAAGTCAACGCACTCGTGCCAGACTCTCAACTTCGCAGAATCACGACGGATAACGCGCAGATCAATCTGGTGACGCAGGATGTTACCTCTGAAGACCTCGTCACGTTATACGGAACAACATTTAACTCCAGCGGTCTGAAAATGCGCGGCAACTTACGCAGCAAGAATGCCGAGCTGATTGAAAAGGTTAGAACATCTTATGAAATTCAAAACAAACAAACTCAGCCTTAATCTTGTGCTTGCCAGCTCACTTCTGGCCGCCAGCATTCCGGCATTTGCCGTTACCGGAGATACTGACCAACCGATCCACATTGAGTCGGACCAGCAATCTCTTGATATGCAAGGCAACGTGGTCACTTTCACCGGTAATGTCGTCGTGACTCAAGGCACCATTAAAATTAATGCCGATAAAGTGGTCGTTACCCGTCCGGGTGGTGAACAAGGCAAGGAAGTGATCGACGGTTACGGCAACCCGGCCACCTTCTATCAAATGCAGGATAACGGCAAGCCAGTCGAAGGCCATGCATCCCAGATGCATTACGAACTGGCGAAAGATTTCGTCGTGCTCACCGGTAATGCTTATCTGCAACAGGTCGATAGCAATATTAAGGGCGATAAGATCACTTACCTGGTGAAAGAGCAGAAAATGCAGGCTTTCAGTGACAAAGGTAAGCGTGTGACCACCGTTCTGGTGCCGTCACAGTTGCAGGACAAAAACAACAAAGGCCAGACCCCGGCGCAGAAGAAGGGTAATTAATTCGTTATGGCAACTTTAACTGCAAAGAACCTTGCAAAAGCCTATAAAGGCCGCCGCGTGGTGGAAGACGTCAGCCTGACCGTCAACTCCGGGGAGATTGTCGGTTTGCTGGGGCCAAACGGTGCCGGTAAGACGACGACTTTCTACATGGTCGTTGGCATTGTGCCGCGCGATGCGGGCAACATTATTATTGATGACGACGATATCAGCCTGCTGCCACTGCATGCGCGCGCGCGTCGTGGTATCGGCTATTTGCCGCAGGAAGCCTCTATTTTCCGTCGCCTCAGCGTTTACGATAACCTGATGGCGGTACTGCAAATTCGTGATGACTTATCCGCTGAACAGCGTGAAGATCGCGCGAACGAGTTGATGGAAGAGTTCCACATTGAGCATTTACGCGACAGCATGGGGCAATCACTCTCCGGTGGTGAACGCCGTCGTGTAGAAATTGCGCGCGCACTGGCTGCGAATCCGAAATTTATCCTCCTCGATGAACCGTTTGCTGGGGTTGACCCGATCTCGGTTATCGACATCAAACGTATCATTGAACACCTGCGCGATAGCGGCCTGGGCGTGCTTATCACCGACCATAACGTGCGTGAAACGCTAGCTGTTTGTGAACGCGCTTATATCGTCAGTCAGGGGCATTTAATCGCTCATGGCACGCCGACAGAAATCTTACAAGACGAACACGTTAAGCGTGTATACCTTGGGGAAGACTTCAGACTCTGATAGGGTAGAAGCTCGCGACGTTTTAGCAGGAGAGTACGATTCTGAACATGAAGCAAGGTTTGCAACTCAGGCTTAGTCAGCAACTGGCGATGACGCCTCAGCTACAACAGGCAATTCGTCTGTTGCAGCTGTCCACGCTGGAACTTCAACAGGAGTTGCAGCAGGCGCTGGAGAGTAATCCACTGCTTGAGCAAATCGACACTCATGATGAAATCGATACTCGTGAAACGCCGGACAGCGAAACGCTGGACACCGCCGACGCGCTCGAGCAAAAAGAGATGCCGGAAGAACTGCCGCTCGATGCCAGTTGGGACACCATCTACACCGCCGGTACGCCCTCTGGCACCAGCGGTGACTACATCGACGATGAATTGCCGGTCTATCAGGGCGAAACAACGCAGACCTTGCAAGATTACCTGATGTGGCAGGTTGAGCTGACACCGTTTTCTGACACCGATCGCGCTATCGCCACCTCCATCGTCGATGCCGTTGATGACACCGGTTATCTGACCGTCCCGCTGGAAGATATTCTCGAAAGCATGGGCGATGAAGAGATCGACATCGATGAAATTGAAGCTGTCCTCAAACGAATCCAACGCTTTGACCCGGTCGGCGTGGCGGCAAAAGATCTGCGCGACTGCCTGTTGATCCAACTCTCCCAATTCGACAAAAACACGCCGTGGCTGGAAGAGGCCCGACTGATCATTAGCGATCATCTTGATCTGCTGGCGAATCACGACTTCCGTACGTTAATGCGCGTCACACGTCTGAAAGAAGATGTGCTGAAAGAAGCCGTCAATCTGATCCAGTCACTCGATCCACGTCCCGGTCAGTCGATCCAGACCGGTGAACCGGAATATGTCATCCCTGATGTGCTGGTGCGTAAGCATAACGGCCACTGGACGGTTGAACTCAACAGCGACAGTATTCCACGTCTGCAAATCAACCAGCATTATGCCTCGATGTGTAACAGCACACGCAACGATGGTGACAACCAGTTTATCCGCAGCAATCTGCAGGATGCCAAATGGTTGATAAAAAGTCTGGAGAGCCGTAACGATACACTGCTGCGCGTCAGTCGCTGTATTGTTGAACAACAGCAAGCCTTCTTTGAGCAAGGCGAAGAATATATGAAACCGATGGTGCTGGCTGATATCGCCCAGGCCGTCGAAATGCATGAATCGACGATATCTCGCGTGACCACGCAAAAATACCTGCATAGTCCACGAGGCATTTTTGAACTGAAGTATTTCTTTTCCAGCCACGTCAATACCGAAGGGGGTGGCGAAGCATCTTCCACGGCGATTCGTGCGCTGGTGAAGAAATTAATCGCGGCGGAAAACCCAGCGAAACCGTTGAGCGACAGCAAGTTAACCTCTTTGTTGTCGGAACAAGGTATCATGGTGGCACGCCGCACTGTTGCGAAGTACCGAGAGTCTTTATCCATTCCGCCGTCAAACCAGCGTAAACAGCTCGTTTGACCCAACCGATAAGGAAGACACTATGCAGCTCAACATTACCGGAAATAACGTCGAGATCACCGAGGCCCTGCGCGAATTTGTCACCTCAAAGTTTGCCAAACTTGAGCAATATTTTGACCGAATCAACCAGGTTTATGTTGTTCTGAAAGTGGAGAAAGTCACCCACACCTCAGATGCAACACTGCATGTTAACGGTGGCGAAATTCATGCCAGCGCGGAAGGTCAGGACATGTACGCCGCCATTGATGGCTTAATTGATAAGTTGGCACGTCAGCTAACCAAGCATAAAGACAAATTGAAACAACACTAATTGTCCGGGCAATTAGCAAGTGCATGGCGGCCTGTTGTATGGCACAACAGGCCATTTGTACGGTTAATGCTCCGAATCTGTCCCACTGTTTGAGTGGGCAGATTCTTAGGTGAAATTATGACAAATAATGATACAACTCTACAGCTTAACAGTGTTCTTAACAGGGAATGTACGCGAAGTCGCGTCCACTGTCAGAGCAAAAAACGCGCCCTGGAAATCATCAGCGAACTGGCGGCAAAACAACTTAGCCTGCCGCCACAGGTGGTTTTTGAAGCTATTCTGACGCGGGAAAAAATGGGCAGTACCGGTATTGGTAATGGCATTGCCATTCCGCACGGCAAACTGGAAGAAGATACCCTACGCGCTGTTGGCGTTTTCGTTCAGCTAGAAACACCCATTGCTTTCGATGCCATCGACAACCAGCCGGTAGACTTACTTTTTGCCCTGTTGGTACCCGCAGACCAAACCAAAACGCACCTGCATACTCTTTCGCTGGTCGCGAAACGTCTGGCGGACAAAACTATCTGCCGCCGTTTACGTGCAGCCCAGAGCGATGAAGAGCTGTATCAAATCATTACGGATACCGAAGGTACTCCGGATGAAACGTAGTCATTCTGTAATGTCTCTTTTAGACGTTGTGAGGAGAAACAGTACATGGTACTGATGATCGTCAGCGGACGTTCAGGGTCAGGCAAATCTGTCGCCCTGCGTGCGCTGGAAGATATGGGTTTTTACTGCGTGGATAACCTTCCCGTGGTGCTGTTACCCGATCTGGCTCGGACTCTGGCCGATCGCGAAATTTCTGCCGCCGTCAGCATTGATGTTCGCAATATGCCAGAGTCGCCAGAAATATTCGAACAGGCGATGAGCAATCTGCCTGATGCTTTCTCACCGCAACTCCTGTTTCTCGATGCCGATCGCAACACGCTGATTCGTCGTTACAGCGATACTCGTCGCCTGCATCCGCTTTCCAGCAAAAACCTGTCGCTGGAAAGTGCTATCGACAAAGAAAGCGATCTTCTGGAGCCGCTGCGTTCGCGCGCTGATCTGATTGTCGATACATCTGAAATGTCCGTTCACGAACTGGCAGAAATGTTGCGTACCCGTCTGCTGGGTAAACGCGAGCGTGAACTGACAATGGTCTTTGAGTCCTTCGGCTTCAAGCACGGTATTCCTATCGATGCGGATTACGTCTTTGACGTACGTTTCCTGCCGAACCCGCACTGGGATCCGAAACTGCGTCCGATGACGGGCCTTGATAAACCTGTCGCCGCGTTCCTCGACAGACACACAGAAGTACACAATTTTATCTACCAGACGCGTAGCTATCTTGAGCTATGGTTACCTATGCTGGAAACCAACAACCGTAGCTACCTGACGGTCGCTATTGGTTGTACTGGCGGGAAACACCGTTCGGTGTATATTGCAGAACAGTTGGCAGACTACTTCCGCTCACGCGGTAAAAACGTCCAGTCACGCCATCGCACGCTGGAAAAACGTAAACCATGACCGTCAAACAAACCGTTGAAATCACTAACAAGCTGGGCATGCATGCCCGGCCTGCTATGAAACTGTTTGAATTAATGCAGGGTTTTGACGCCGAAGTGCTTTTACGTAATGATGAAGGCACCGAGGCTGAAGCCAACAGCGTTATTGCGCTGTTGATGCTGGATTCTGCCAAAGGACGACAGATAGAAGTCGAAGCGACCGGCCCGCAGGAAGTCGAGGCACTGGCCGCCGTCATCGCCCTCTTTAACTCAGGTTTTGACGAAGATTAATCTTCGTCATTCTGACGCCTGATTCCCTCAGACATGCACCTTCCGCCCTGACGGGCGAAAAAAGCACAAGCCCCAACTGGCTCCATTTCTCGCAAATTGTACATTTCGTGCGCTTTCCTGTACGCATAAAACCTTAAGAAAACCTTAAAAAGTGTTGTTTAGGTTTTGTTTAAGTTAAGTCCTCATACTGGAGGCAGTCAGAAAAAACCTCCAGGAGATGGCATGATTCGCTTATCTGAACAAAGTCCCCTGGGCACCGGAAGACATCGGAAATGTTATGCGCATCCGGAAGATGCCCAACGCTGTATTAAGATTGTCCACCACCGTGGCGACGGTGGTGATAAAGAGATCCGCCGTGAGTTAAAGTACTATGCGCATCTTGGCCGTCGTTTGAAAGACTGGAGCGGTATTCCGCGCTATCACGGTACAGTTGAGACTGATTGCGGAACCGGTTATGTCTACGATGTCATTGCCGATTTCGATGGCAAACCGTCTATTACACTGAGCGAATTTGCTAAACAATGCCATTACGAAGAAGATATCGCGCAACTGCGTCAGTTGTTGAAACAGTTAAAGCGTTATTTGCAGGATAATCACATCGTGACGATGTCGCTGAAGCCGCAGAATATCCTCTGCCACCGCATCAGTGAGTCAGAAATTATCCCCGTCGTCTGTGACAACATTGGTGAAAGCACGTTGATTCCACTGGCGACGTGGTCGAAGTGGTGTTGTTTGCGTAAACAACAGCGGCTGTGGCGACGTTTTATCGCTCAACCAGCGTTATCTGTTGCTCTGCAAAAAGAGGCGCAACCTCGAGAAAGCAAAAAGCTCGCCCTCTCCTCACGCGAAGCTTAATACAACTGGTATTGCTGCATAAACGACTCACCGCCCAACTGATGCATCTGTCGTAAAATCCACGCCTGACGGCTACGCACGTAGCCTGACGGTGCGGAAGCTTTAAAGCGTAGTGGGCTCGGTAACACTGCCGCCAGTAACGCCGCTTCCGACTGAGTGAGTTTACTGGCTGGTTTATGAAAATAACGTTGTGCCGCAGCTTCAACACCAAACACACCGTCGCCAAATTCAGCGATATTCAGGTAAACCGTCAGGATGCGCTTTTTGCTCCAGACCGTTTCTATCCCCAGTGTTAATCCGGCTTCCAGCCCTTTTCGTACCCAGCTACGCCCATCCCACAAAAAGAGATTTTTGGCTGTCTGCTGCGAAATTGTTGATGCGCCGCGAATGCGGTTTTCATTGCGCTCGTTGTGCGCCAGGGCTTTCTCAATGGAAGCGACATCAAAACCCCAGTGCTCGGGGAATTTCTGATCTTCTGCGGCAATCACCGCCAGCCCCATCCACGGCGAGATTTGATCCATACTGACCCAATCAGAATGCGCCATGTAACGGAAGTTACCGTGCAGCCAGGCACTTAGCTGTCGCTCGACCATCACCGCAGAAAACGGGACCGGCGCTATGCTAAACAGCGCTATCCCCCCGCCCCAAAACACAACGAGGACACTCAATAACCGCAGAATGAAACGGCGAACGAAACCGAACGCCGTTACGCGGCGTTTGCTCATTCCGCCAGAACCAGCACGCGGGAAACCAGCTTATCAATGCCGCTTGCTGCTTCCGCAATGCTCTGTGCCAACATATACGCAGGCGTGGTGACAATCTTATTGTCTTCATCAACGACAATATCATCTACCGGACACGGCACATGTTCCGCGCCCATCTCTTCCAGTACTTCAGCGGTATCGATATCTGTACCGATGGTCAAACGCAGCGGGAAATTGAAAATTTTCGGCAACATTGCCGGGGCAATGCACATAAAGCCAAGCGGTTTCCCGGCCTGATGCATTGCTTGCGCCAGCGCCTTTAACTCACGGTCTACGCTGCATTCACTGCCAAGACTAGCAAAATTACTTAAATTCTTTGCCGCGCCAAATCCGCCTGGCACAATTAACGCATCCAGTTCGGCGGCATCAGCCTGGGCCAGAGGACGGATCTCACCACGCGTAATACGTGCCGCTTCAATCAACACATTGCGCGTTTCCGCCATTGCTTCACCGGTTAAATGGTTGATGACATCAACCTGCTGCTTATCTGGAGCAAAACAAACTGCCTGTGCGCCGCTGCGTGATATCGCTAATAACGTCAATACCGCTTCATGAATTTCAGAACCGTCATAGACGCCGCATCCGCTCAGAACTACGCCAATTTTCTTCATTGTGATCATCCTTTCGCAATTAACTGAAACACATTAATTTTTTTAATAAAAACGCTACGCATCACACATTTAACTGATTCATGTAACAAATCATTTAAGATTTGCTATCTTAACTGCATACGGCCTGAAAAACAGTGCTGTGCCTTTGTTACTTATCATAAAAATTTACGGCGCAGCCAAGATTTCCCTGGTGTTGGCGCAGTATTCGCGCACCCCGGTTTAGCCGGGGTCATTTTTTAGCGGCTTTTGCCACCCACGCTTTCAGCACTTCTACGTCGTGACGCCACTCTTCTTTCATCTCTTCAATCCATTCACCAACATTATCTTCCCACGCAGGAAGGTCTGGTGACTGAATTTGCTGGCCAAGCTGTTGTAGATGGCGTAATCCCACTGAACCCGCTGCGCCTTTGATTTTATGCCCTTCCTCAACGATGCCTTTTTTGTCCTGTGCCGTCAGATTCGACTCCAGTACGCTGACATAGCCCGGCATCATCTTCTCAAACACGGCCAATCCGTCAGTGATCAGCTTCGGTCCTACAAGTTCGAGATACTGTTCCAACATGGGAATATCGAGCAATGCTTCTGATTTACCACTCTCTTCTGTCGTCACCGTGCTCTCCTCATCATCCTGGGTATCCCAGAATTTCTTGATCATCGCGGTTAGCGCCGGTACTGACAGTGGCTTACTCAGCACATCATCCATTCCAGCATTAAGGTACTCTTGTTTATCTTTCAGCACGTTGGCGGTTAAGGCCACCAGCGGTGGTAAATCTTCACGCGGATAACGCTTCGTCAGTTCGCGTGATATATCCAGCCCGGTCATATCTGGTAACTGAATATCCAGCAATACAAGGTCGTATTCGCCTGGCTTAAACATCTCCAGTGCTGCCTTACCAGACATTGCCACATCAACGCTGTTGCCCAGTTTTTCCAGCACAGAACGGGCAACGATGACGTTCAGCTCAATGTCTTCTACCAACAACACATTCAGCGCAGGTAAAGGCATATCATCTTCGTCAAATGCGTCATCCACTTCTTCCGCTACCGACGGCGCGTGGATCGTCAGGGTAAAGGTCGAGCCTTTACCTTGTTCGCTGGTAACAGTGATATCACCACCCATATTTTTCGCCAGCCGACGAGAAACCGCCAGACCAATACCAGTACCGGTTGCAGGTTTGCCACCATGGCTGTCTTTCACCTGGTAATACATGGCGAAAATTTTATCCAGTTCATTCTGTGGAATACCGATACCGGAGTCTTCCACTTCAAAATGCAGCATGTCGCCGTCGTCATAACGTACGCGAACAGTCACCTGGCCCTTCTGGGTGAATTTCACGGCGTTACTGATTAAGTTCCACAGGATCTGGCGTAAGCGAGTCCCGTCGGTAATGACCTGATGCGGCAACGGCAGTGTTGGTTCAAGAACAAAACGCAAACCTTTTTGTTGCGCCTGCAGTGCGGAGAGATTTTCCAGATCGGCCAGGAAGCTGGTGAAATCAACCGGCTGGTTATCGAGCTGAACTTTACGTCGCTCCATCTTATCCATATCAATAATATCGTTGAAGATATTGCCCAGAGTGATGGCGGAAACATGGATAGTTTTGAGATATTTTTCCTGCTCGGCGGTGAGTTCTGTATCCAGCAGAATTCGGCTTAGGCCGACGATACCGTTCAGCGGCGTACGCAACTCATGACTGATGGTGGAGATAAAAGTTGTTTTATCGCGGCTGGCGCGTTCGAGCGCATCCTGATAACGCTTACGCTCGGTAATGTCGCGGCCAAACCCCATTAAGCCGTGGCGTTTACCCACGCGGTCGTAGTACGGCACTTTACGGATTTCAAAGCAGGCTTTGCGTCCGTCCGGATAATCCAGCCACTGTTCATAGGTCAGTGACACATTATGACGGAACACTTTCTCGTCGGTTTCAATGACTTTCGCTGCGGCTTCCGGCGAGTAAACGTCCGCAGGTTTCAAATGCACCAGCTGTTTTTCGCTTTTTCCGGTCAGCAGTTCCATCGCACGGTTACAGCCGGAAAACTCTTTATCTTCGTTACGGTAAAAAACCAGATCGGGTGAAGCATCAAGGAAGGAACGTAAGAACGAGGATTGTTGCTCGAGCTGAATTTGCGTCTCTTCGCGCTCTTTGATTTCAATTTTCAGCTGACCGAAGGTTTCCTGCAATTCGGCTTCTGCTTTTTCGCGAACGGCAATTTCCTGATTAAGCTGGGTAATATTATCTTTCAGCTGTACGTTGAGGCTTAGATCGCGCTCGCGCATCTCCTCCAGCTTTTGCACCAGGCGTGACAGGCGTTGCCGCGACTCCTCGAGTTGCTCAACGACTACCGAAAGAAAGTAGACCGCCCATGGCGTAATCAACAAACCAAAGAAAATTGAGCGGATAACATCAATACTTTCGACCTGGCCATGCAGCACCATGGTCACCGCCATTTGTACCACGATGGCAAGTACGACGAGGGCCAATGCCAGCAGCATTGAGAAGCGCACCAGACCTAACTTCATCATCAGGTCAACATAGTACTGCGCCAGCAGACGAATTTGCTTCATTAGGGGATTCCTTCACATCAATCTGCCACAATAATACCCAATTCTGACAGTTACGTTATAAATTGTGTAAGAAATGCGGATTCCCCCTCATCGGCCTACGCCGTTGGAGGTAGCCACGGACGCCCCAGCGCCGATCCCTGTACGCCATGTTCAGTAAGATAACGATCCAACTCGACCATTCCCGTCCAGCGATTTTCACACCACAGAGGGGCCAGCAGCGTCGGGCGACGGGCGCTGGCGGAAATGCGATGGTAGATAACTTCCGGTGGCGTATGGCGAATCATTTCTCCGGCAGTGAGCGTGTAATCCTCCAGTTCAATACCGTTCAAACGCCCCGCTTCCCAGGCTTTCGCCATAATGCTGCCTTTCACAATATGCAACGGATGCAGCTTTATACCGTCTACGCCGGTTTCAACCACTCGCTCCAGCGTTTGCAAACATTCAGCCTGCCCTTCACCAGGCAGGCCGACAATTAAGTGAGAGCACACCTTCAGCCCGCGCTGACGTGCCAGCTGGGTCGTACGCTGATAACAGGCAAAATCATGGCCACGATTGATGCGATGCAGCGTTTTGTCGTGCGCGGTTTGCAGCCCCAGCTCCAGCCACACTTCGTAGCCTTGGTCCTTATATTCGCAAAGCAGATCCAGCACCGCATCCGGCACGCAGTCCGGGCGCGTACCCACACACAAACCGACAATATTGGCCTGGCTCACCGCCTGTTGATACATAGATCGCAGCACCTGAACTTCCGCAAAAGTGCTGGTATACGCCTGAAAGTAGGCAAGATAGCGTTTCGCACGGTTAACCAGATTCGCCTGATGCGCCAGCTGTTCGGCAATGGAGCGGTGTTGCTGCGCTTCGTCGGCAAACGAAGCAACATTACAGAATGTGCATCCACCGCGCCCGATGGTTCCGTCACGATTCGGGCAGCTAAAACCGCCATGCAGCGTCAGTTTATGCACCTTTTGCCCGTAACGACGGGTAAGATCCCCACCAAACATATTGACTAATTTCTGTAACTGCATAATCTGATAGACCGCGCCTTGAAAAGAGGCCAAAGCCTGCCATTTTTAGCTCAATTCGGCGATGACCTGGATCAATCGTCCCGACCTACTTATATCAAATGCATAATAAATCACAATTACTGAAATTTAATGCAATAACACATAAATTACTTTTGCTTATCTTGCGTCGGATTTTTTTATCCGCTGATGGATTTTAAACAAAAACAGTAGCATGAAATGCCTTTCCCTCTAAAGGCAGTATAAAACACTGGCTCAAGCGTCAATTCAAGGCAGGATAAGGGTTAACACGCCGCTATAGTAGTCAGGCACTCAACGTTTTCCTTTTTCCCATCCCATTAATTAAGAATGATAAATTTATTTTAATTTCAATAAATTAACAAAGAATTTTGCGCTAAAGCACATTTCTATACCAATAAGCTTGCCATTTGACCTGTATCCGCTTTCCCGATAAGTTGGAAATCCGCTGGAAGCTTTCTGGATGAGCAGCCTGCTCATCATATTTATGCAGTAATTGAGATCCCCTCTTCACCGTATTAACCGATGCGAAAAGGACAAAAAAGGGGGCGAATGCGAGGTAAGCGTATGAAACGCAAGCCCCGTCGCCACGCTCTTTCTGTGCCCGTGCGCAGCGGTTCGGTAGTGGGGTTCCCGCAGAGCCTGGGGGAGGTTCACGATATGTTGTACGATAAATCCCTTGAGAGGGATAACTGTGGTTTCGGCCTGATCGCCCACATAGAAGGCGAACCTAGCCACAAGGTAGTGCGTACTGCAATACACGCACTGGCCCGTATGCAGCACCGTGGCGCGATTCTCGCTGATGGTAAAACCGGTGACGGTTGCGGCCTGCTGTTACAAAAACCGGATCGCTTTTTTCGCATTGTTGCGCAGGAGCGCGGCTGGCGTTTAGCGAAAAACTACGCCGTCGGGATGATCTTCCTGAATAAAGATCCTGAACTCGCCGCCGCCGCACGCCGCATCGTTGAAGAAGAGCTACAACGCGAAACCTTGTCGATTGTTGGTTGGCGTGATGTCCCTACCAACGAAGGCGTGCTGGGTGAAATCGCCCTCTCCTCTCTGCCACGTATTGAGCAAATTTTCGTTAACGCCCCGGCTGGCTGGCGTCCGCGCGATATGGAGCGCCGTCTGTTTATCGCCCGCCGCCGCATTGAAAAGCGCCTCGAAGCCGACAAAGACTTCTACGTCTGTAGCCTGTCGAATCTGGTGAACATCTATAAGGGTCTGTGTATGCCGGCGGATCTGCCGCGCTTCTACTTGGATCTTGCGGACCTGCGCCTGGAATCAGCCATCTGCCTGTTCCACCAGCGCTTCTCCACTAACACCGTACCGCGCTGGCCGCTGGCGCAACCGTTCCGCTACCTGGCGCATAACGGCGAAATTAACACCATTACCGGTAACCGCCAGTGGGCGCGAGCCCGTACTTATAAATTCCAGACGCCGCTGATCCCTGATTTGCACGACGCTGCGCCGTTCGTCAACGAAACCGGTTCTGACTCCAGTTCCATGGATAACATGCTGGAACTGTTGCTGGCTGGCGGGATGGATATCATCCGCGCTATGCGTCTGTTAGTGCCACCAGCCTGGCAGAACAACCCGGATATGGACCCGGAACTGCGCGCGTTCTTCGATTTTAACTCCATGCATATGGAACCGTGGGATGGCCCGGCGGGCATCGTGATGTCCGATGGTCGTTTCGCTGCCTGTAACCTCGACCGTAACGGTCTGCGTCCGGCGCGCTACGTCATCACCAAAGATAAGCTGATCACCTGCGCCTCGGAAGTGGGTATCTGGGATTACCAGCCTGACGAAGTGGTCGAAAAAGGCCGCGTTGGCCCAGGCGAACTGATGGTGATCGACACCCGCGGTGGGCGCATTCTGCACTCGGCAGAAACCGACGACGATCTGAAAAGCCGCCACCCTTATAAAGAGTGGATGGAGAAAAACGTCCGCCGCCTGGTGCCGTTTGAAGATTTACCCGATGAAGAAGTGGGTAGCCGTGAACTGGACGATGACACGCTTGCCAGCTACCAGAAACAGTTTAACTACAGCGCGGAAGAACTGGACTCCGTAATCCGTGTGCTGGGCGAAAACGGCCAGGAAGCAGTAGGTTCGATGGGCGATGACACCCCATTCGCCGTGCTCTCCAGCCAGCCGCGCATTATTTACGACTACTTCCGTCAGCAGTTTGCCCAGGTAACAAACCCGCCAATCGACCCGTTGCGTGAAGCGCATGTTATGTCACTCGCCACCAGCATCGGTCGTGAAATGAACGTCTTCTGCGAAGCAGAAGGCCAGGCGCACCGTTTAAGCTTTAAATCGCCGATCCTGCTCTACTCCGATTTCAAACAGCTCACGACCATGAAAGAGGAGCACTATCGCGCAGATACGCTGGACATCACCTTTGATGTAACCAAAACCACGCTCGAGGCGACGGTCAAAGAGCTGTGCGACAAAGCCGAAAAAATGGTACGTAGCGGCACCGTATTGCTGGTGCTTTCCGACCGGAATATCGCTAAAGACCGCCTGCCGGTTCCGGCCCCGATGGCGGTTGGCGCAATCCAGACCCGTCTGGTCGATCAAAGCCTGCGTTGCGATGCCAACATCATCGTCGAAACCGCCAGCGCCCGCGATCCGCACCACTTCGCCGTACTGCTGGGCTTCGGCGCGACGGCTATATATCCGTATCTTGCCTATGAAACGCTGGGCCGCTTGATCGACACTCAGGCGATTGCCAAAAATTATCGTAACGTGATGCTGAACTACCGTAATGGCATCAACAAAGGCTTGTACAAAATCATGTCCAAAATGGGCATCTCCACCATCGCCTCTTACCGCTGCTCGAAACTGTTTGAAGCGGTCGGTCTGCACGATGATGTAGTGGGCCAGTGCTTCCAGGGCGCGGTTAGCCGTATCGGCGGGGCAAGCTTTGAAGACTTCCAGCAGGACCTGCTGAACCTTTCGAAACGAGCCTGGCTGGCGCGTAAGCCCATCAGTCAGGGCGGCCTGCTGAAATACGTCTACGGCGGCGAATATCACGCCTACAACCCGGACGTAGTGCGCACGCTGCAACAGGCGGTCCAGAGCGGCGAGTACAGCGACTATCAGGAATACGCAAAGCTGGTTAACGAACGTCCGGCAACGACGCTGCGCGACTTGCTGGCGATTACTCCGGGTGAAAACACGGTCAGCATTGATAACGTTGAACCTGCAAGCGAACTGTTTAAACGCTTCGATACCGCTGCAATGTCTATCGGCGCATTAAGCCCGGAAGCCCACGAGGCGCTGGCGGAAGCAATGAACAGCATTGGCGGCAACTCTAACTCCGGTGAAGGTGGTGAAGATCCGGCGCGCTACGGCACCAACAAAGTCTCGCGCATCAAGCAGGTCGCTTCTGGTCGCTTCGGCGTCACTCCGGCGTACCTGGTCAATGCCGACGTCATTCAGATTAAAGTCGCTCAGGGTGCGAAGCCCGGCGAAGGCGGTCAGTTGCCGGGTGATAAAGTCACTCCTTACATCGCCAAACTGCGCTATTCGGTGCCGGGCGTGACGTTGATCTCCCCGCCGCCGCACCACGATATCTACTCTATCGAGGACTTAGCGCAGTTGATTTTCGACCTGAAACAGGTCAACCCGAAAGCGATGATCTCCGTAAAACTGGTGTCCGAACCGGGCGTCGGCACCATCGCGACTGGCGTGGCAAAAGCCTATGCAGATTTAATTACCATCGCAGGCTATGACGGTGGCACCGGCGCAAGCCCGCTGTCGTCAGTGAAATATGCAGGCTGCCCGTGGGAACTCGGTCTGGTGGAAACCCAGCAGGCGCTGGTTGCCAACGGTCTACGTCATAAAATTCGTTTGCAGGTTGATGGCGGTCTGAAAACGGGCGTTGATATCATTAAAGCAGCAATTCTTGGCGCGGAAAGCTTTGGCTTCGGTACCGGTCCGATGGTCGCGCTCGGTTGTAAATACCTGCGAATTTGCCACCTGAACAACTGCGCAACGGGTGTGGCAACTCAGGACGACAAACTGCGTAAGAACCACTATCACGGCCTGCCGTTCAAGGTGACCAATTACTTTGAGTTTATCGCCCGTGAAACCCGCGAGCTGATGGCACAACTGGGCGTAACACGTCTGGTGGATCTGATTGGTCGCACCGACCTGCTGAAAGAGCTGGACGGTTTCACCGCCAAACAGCAGAAACTGGCGCTGTCGAAGCTGCTGGAGACCGCCGAGCCGCATCCAGGTAAGGCGCTCTACTGTACTGAAAACAACCCACCGTTTGATAACGGTCTGCTGAACGCGCAGTTGCTGCAACAGGCGAAACCTTTTGTCGATGAGCGCCAGAGCAAAACCTTCTGGTTCGATATTCGCAACACCGACCGTTCCGTGGGCGCATCGCTCTCAGGCTATATCGCCCAGACGCACGGCGATCAGGGGCTGGCTGCCGATCCTATCAAAGCGTACTTCAATGGCACCGCAGGCCAGAGCTTCGGTGTGTGGAACGCGGGCGGCGTGGAGTTGTATCTGACGGGCGATGCTAACGACTATGTCGGTAAAGGCATGGCGGGCGGCTTAATCGCCATTCGTCCGCCGGTTGGTTCAGCATTCCGCAGCCATGAAGCGAGCATTATCGGCAACACCTGCCTGTACGGCGCCACTGGCGGTCGTCTGTATGCTGCAGGCCGCGCGGGTGAACGTTTCGGCGTGCGTAACTCCGGTGCGATTACCGTGGTAGAAGGTATTGGCGACAACGGTTGTGAATATATGACGGGTGGTATCGTCTGCATTCTGGGTAAAACCGGCGTTAACTTTGGCGCGGGCATGACCGGCGGCTTCGCTTACGTTCTCGACGAAAGTGGCGATTTCCGCAAACGCGTTAACCCGGAACTGGTGGAGGTCCTAAGCGTTGATGATTTAGCTATCCATGAAGAGCATCTGCGTGGTCTTATCACCGAGCATGTGCAGCATACTGGTTCTCAGCGTGGTGAAGAGATTCTGGCAAACTGGTCAACCTTCGCCACTAAATTCGCGCTGGTTAAACCGAAGTCCAGTGATGTAAAAGCACTGCTGGGTCACCGTAGTCGTAGCGCAGCAGAGTTGCGCGTGCAGGCGCAGTAAGGGGTAGCAACAATGAGTCAGAATGTTTATCAATTTATCGACCTGCAGCGCGTTGATCCGCCAAAGAAACCGCTGAAGATCCGCAAAATTGAGTTTGTTGAAATTTACGAGCCGTTTTCCGAAGGCCAGGCCAAAGCGCAGGCTGACCGCTGCCTGTCATGCGGCAACCCATACTGCGAGTGGAAATGCCCGGTACATAACTACATCCCAAACTGGCTGAAGCTCGCCAACGAGGGGCGGATTTTTGAAGCGGCAGAACTGTCGCACCAGACCAACACCCTGCCGGAAGTGTGTGGGCGCGTCTGCCCGCAGGACCGTCTGTGCGAAGGTTCCTGTACCCTGAACGATGAATTCGGCGCGGTGACTATCGGCAACATCGAACGCTATATCAATGATAAAGCGTTCGAAATGGGCTGGCGTCCGGATATGTCCGGCGTGAAGCAAACCGGTAAAAAAGTGGCAATTATCGGCGCAGGCCCGGCTGGTCTGGCGTGTGCGGATGTACTGACGCGCAACGGAGTGAAAGCCGTTGTCTTCGACCGCCATCCAGAAATTGGCGGCCTGTTGACCTTCGGTATTCCGGCCTTCAAGCTGGAAAAAGAGGTGATGACGCGCCGCCGTGAAATCTTCACTGGCATGGGTATTGAGTTCAAACTCAATACCGAAGTGGGCCGTGACGTACAACTGGACGATCTACTGAATGATTACGATGCCGTATTCCTCGGCGTTGGGACTTATCAGTCAATGCGTGGCGGGCTGGAGAATGAAGACGCCGACGGCGTATACGCGGCACTGCCGTTCCTCATCGCCAACACCAAACAGTTAATGGGCTTTGGCGAAACCAGCGACGAACCGTTCGTCAGCATGGAAGGCAAACGCGTGGTGGTACTTGGCGGTGGCGACACTGCGATGGACTGCGTGCGCACGTCTGTACGCCAGGGAGCGAAGCACGTCACCTGCGCTTATCGTCGTGACGAAGAGAACATGCCAGGTTCCCGCCGCGAAGTAAAAAATGCGCGGGAAGAAGGTGTTGAGTTCAAGTTTAACGTCCAGCCGCTGGGCATTGAAGTAAATGGCAACGGCAAAGTCAGCGGCGTAAAAATGGTGCGTACCGAAATGGGCGAACCAGACGCTAAAGGCCGTCGCCGCGCGGAGATCGTGGCAGGTTCCGAACATATCGTTCCGGCAGATGCGGTAATCATGGCGTTTGGTTTCCGCCCACATAGCATGGAATGGCTGGCAGAACACAGCGTCGAGCTGGACTCTCAAGGGCGCATTATCGCTCCGGAAGGCAGCGATAATGCCTTCCAGACCAGCAACCCGAAAATCTTTGCTGGCGGCGATATCGTCCGTGGTTCCGACCTGGTGGTGACCGCCATTGCCGAAGGCCGTAAGGCGGCTGACGGCATTATGAACTGGCTGGAAGTTTAATCCCTGCCCCAGCGCCGTCTCCTAAGAAAAGAGTACGGCGCTGAAATCCTCCTTTCTTGCTGGAAAGTGCCTCGCATAATCTGAAGAAAACCAATGTAATACGCATATCTGGATTGTTACCGACAGATGCCCGGCGTATAGCTGATTCCATTATTCAACACAGCGCCATATAAAGGGAAAGATAATGGAATCGCTCTCATTTCAAACCACAGCAGGCTACCAGCAAATCCACGACGGCATTATTCATCTGGTCGATAGCGCCCGGACAGAAACGATACGTAGCGTAAACGCGTTAATGACCGCTACATACTGGGAAATTGGCAGACGAATTGTCGAATTTGAACAAGGTGGTGAGGCACGGGCCGCGTATGGTACGCAGTTAATCAAGCGGCTATCAAAGGATTTAAGTCTAAGGTATAAGCGTGGGTTCTCCACCAGGAATTTATGGCAGTTTAAGAATTTTTATATTTGTTTTCAACGAATTGAAATTGTGCAGACACTGTCTGCACAATTCACCCCCACAATTCTCCAGACTGTGTCTGGAGAATCTTGCCATTTAGCACAACTCACCAAATCCTTCCCCCTACCTTGGTCCACTTACGTCCGTTTGCTTTCTGTTAAAAACGCTGACGCCCGCAGTTTTTATGAAAAAGAGACGCTCCGCTGTGGCTGGTCTGCTCGTCAGCTCGAACGACAAATTGCGACCCAGTTTTATGAGCGGACATTACTATCACATGACAAATCAGCCATGCTGCAACAACACGCTCCTGCCGAGACGCATATTCTTCCGCAGCAGGCGATACGCGATCCCTTTGTGCTCGAATTTCTGGAATTAAAAGATGAATACTCAGAATCTGATTTTGAGGAGGCTCTGATCAACCACCTGATGGATTTCATGCTGGAACTTGGGGATGATTTTGCCTTTGTTGGTCGACAGCGAAGGTTACGCATTGATGACAACTGGTTTCGGGTCGATCTGTTGTTTTTCCACCGCCGTTTACGCTGCCTGCTAATCGTCGATCTAAAAGTGGGCAAATTCAGCTATAGCGATGCCGGACAGATGAATATGTATCTCAACTATGCCAAAGAGCACTGGACGCTACCGGATGAAAATCCGCCCATCGGTCTGGTTCTCTGTGCAGAGAAAGGAGCCGGAGAAGCGCATTATGCACTGGCGGGTTTGCCTAACACCGTTCTGGCAAGTGAATATAAGATACAGCTACCTGATGAGAAACGACTCGCGGATGAACTCGTTCGAACACAGGCGGCGCTAGAGGAAGGTTATAGACGCCGTTAATTTCAGCAATTTCGAATTCTCCAGACTATGTCTGGAGAATCTTTAAAACGAACTAAGTTTTAAGCCATTAACTCAGCCTTAACCTTCACTACCACCTTTTTAATCTCACCAGGCTCGCTAACAACACATCCCGGTTTATGCGGTTCTCCTGGCATAAACACGGCGAACATTCCCGGTTTCAGGATGATAGCTTGCTCGTTCTCAATGGCGCTGCAAAGCTGGTAATCATCTTCATGGTGAAATTCTTCACACTGACGCGCAGAACCTGCCATGCCAAAAAGAATCCGCTCCTCGCCGCTTAACAATAACTGGATATCTATATATTGCTCGTGCAATTCGGCTTTTTTCTCAACGGGCGATTGAGTGTTAAAAGTCATGACATTCATAAAGATATTGTCGCCCTGCAATTCGTAACGACCCGGCGCTTTTTCCTGCGGCCTGGCGGCTAATGCCAGCGTTAACGCGTCCAGTAGTGCTGGATGTAAACCGGCAGACGGTAACGACTGTACTTCACCCATCATCATAATTTTTCTCCCTGGGCCAACAGCGCAGCCCCAAGTAAACCTGCATCATGGCGGTAGTGCGCCGCCAGTAAATCAACGTGAAATGCCGCTGGCTCCTGTGCCAGATACGTTTCCACCAGCGCCAGGTATCCTTCTGCCAACCCGACGCTGCCACCGACCACCACACACTGGCAATCAGTTGTGGCTTTAATATCGGCTATCAACCTTGCCAGCACGCGTGCGGAGCGGTGAATCAGTTGCTGCGCCTGACCGTCGCCCTGCCCGGCGCGCCTGAAGATAGTTTTCGCATCCGCGCCCGCCAGGTCGCCCTGCGCCGCCGCTGCAATGCCACGACCAGAAGCAATAGCTTCCACGCAACCTATGCGTCCACAGCCACAGGCCGGACCGTGTGGATCGGCCAGCGTATGCCCGATATGCCCCGCCAGACCGCCAGGGCCGGTTAGCAGATTGCCGCCACTGACCACTCCGCCGCCAACGCCAGTGGAAACGGTGATAAACACCATATCGGTTATATCGCCTTCCAGCGCCTGATACTCCGCCCATGCTGCAGCCTGCGCATCGTTAATGGCAATGATCGGCAAATCGGTAAGTTGTTCCAACGTTTTGACTAACGGAAAGTGTAGCAATCCACCGAGATTATGCGGATTCAGCGCCAACAGGCTGCCGTCGCGAATAATTCCGGTTGAAGCGATGGCAACTTGTTGCGCATGAGCTTGTAACGGTGCGATTAACGCGGCTAAGGCATCACCCAGCGCCTGCGGAGTCTGGCTGGCAGGTGTCGGTAGCTCACGACGATCGCGGATCTGCCCGTCAGCGCCAATCAGCGCAGCGGCAAGTTTAGTACCGCCGATATCAATCGCCAGTGTGGTCATAGCACCGCCTTTTTCATCGCTGTGTTGTACCACTGGCAAATGTGTTCAAGACGCGTAATGGCTGAACCGACCGTCACCGCCCATGCGCCGCGGCGCATGGCGTCTGCAGCCTGGGATGGCGTGTTGTAACGTCCTTCGGCAATCACCCGACATCCGGCGTCGCTTAATGTCTTCACCAGTGCCAGGTCTGGCTCTTCCGGTGTTTCAGGCGTGGTGTAACCCGAAAGCGTGGTGCCAATAATTTCGGCACCGAGTTTTTGGCAAGCCAGGCCGTCCTCCGGCGTGGAACAGTCGGTCATCGCCAGTAAACCGTGATGGTGAATACGTGCCAGCAGCGTTTCAACAGGAACCGGGCGCGGGCGATCGGTGCCATCAATAGCGATGATATCAGCCCCCGCCTGCGCCAACGCATCAACATCTTCAATATAGGCGGTGATGCGTACCGGCGAATCCTCCAGATCGCGTTTCACAATCCCGATAATCGGCACACTCACCACCGCACGCGTAGCTTTCAGATTCGCCACACCTTCAATGCGAATGGCAACCGCACCAGCCTGCTCTGCCGCTAATGCCATGGCAGCGACGATTTCAGGTTTATCGAGCGGGCTGTCCGGAACCGGCTGGCAGGAGACAATCAGGCCACCGTTGGCGGCGATTTTTTGATCCAGTTGTGCAAGTAACGACATACTTCTTCCCTTAGCAAAAGGCCCGGCACATGGCCGGGCAACAGGATTAACTTTTGGTTTTGACTAAATCGTTTTTGGCACCGCCAAACGGCACGGCACCGCTGAATGGTTTGCCGTCGATAGCGTCATGAGTACGCAACGCTTCCGGGCGCAACCAACGCTGAACGCGAGAAGGCATATCCAGCCCAATCAGCAGGATCACCACGAACGTCAGGCTGAACGAGAGCGATCCCAGTGCAGTACCCAGATCCAGACGTTGAGCGATCAACGCACCAAGGATTGGGGCCAGTGCGCCGCCAAGCGCGCCAACGTTGTAGGTAAAGCCCAGGCCCGCTGCACGCTGGTCAGTATCGAAATAACCGCCAATCAGTTTCGGTAAGATCCCGGAAATACCCTGACCAAGCATTTGCTGGAAGAACAGTAACAGACCAAGCACCCAGACGTTTGCGCCGCCAATCGCAAATACCGGAATAATCAGCAGCTGTGAGGCCAGCAGGCTGCAAACGTAGGCTTTGCGCGTTCCCAGCCAGTCGCCGAGGAAGCCGCCGACGCAGCAGCCAACCGCCGCACCAAAGCCGCTAAAGAACAACACATTGGCGACTGTATGCGGGTTATAAGCCAGATCGGTTTTAAGATACGTTGGCAGTAGCGCCTGAATCGGCCATGAGTAGAGGAAGGCAAATAACACAACCACCATCAGCATCACGCCCGTTGGCCAGCGTTTGCCCGTGCTTTGCACCATAAAGCTGATAAAGATTGCGGCGCATAGCAAACCAAGAACAGCGACGATTGCGGCATTTTGCAGATTACCGGCAAAGCAGAACCACAGCGCAGTGGCCGCTGCCAGCGTCATCACGATATTGGCGATACGATGTTCACCACGGTAGAGAATATCCACCATCGTTCGCACCGGTGCTTTGCCTCCGTGTTTCTCTTTCCAGTCTTCCGCTTCCGGGATGTTTTTCCGCAGCCAGAGAGCAAAGATGATCGGTAAGATGCCGATAAAGAACAGTGCACGCCAGCCCCAGACCGGAACGACCAGACTATAGACCTGGGCGGCAACCACAGCCCCCACCGAGAAGCCGGAAATCAGAAAACCACTGGCTTTGTTACGCAGATGTTTTGGCCAGCTTTCAATCACATAGGTGGCGCTGGAACCGTACTCACCCGCCATCCCCATGCCGATGACCAGACGCGCGATAAACATAGTGATGTAGCCAGGCGCAAAGCCGCAGGCCAGCGTCCCGATCGAGAAGAGAACGATACTGGTGACCATTGCCAGACGACGCCCGTAGCGGTCGCCCATAGCGCCAAGCATCAGGCCGCCGAACCAGCGAGAGATGAAAGCTGCGGAGATCAGGCTTGCCGCCTGTACCGTTGTCAGCCCGAATTCACCTTGTACTTCAGTGAGTACCAGGGCAATTAAAACGAAATCAAAACCATCAAGCAGATATCCCAACCAGGCAGCGGAAAATGCCCGCCATTGTGCACGATTGAGATGGCGATACCACGGGATATTCTGGGTTGTAGTACTCATTGTGAGTCTCCCGCGGTGGGCAATGCCCACACGCTTTGGTATGAAAATTGTAGGGTACAGATGCGCTTATTTCCCCTCACCCGGTAGGGGCGAGCAAGGGGAAAGAACTCACCCGCGTTCTTGCATCAACTGCTGGGCAAGCGCCTTCAGTTCTGGCAGATATTTTTCATCTACCGGACCAAACGGTTTACGGCACAGCGGTACAGACACCACATCCATATAATGCAAGACAGTTTTCAGGCCGCGGAATACGCCAGTTTTGATCAGCAAATCAATGACTTTATTACATTCTGTTTGCAGCTTCTGTGCGGTCTGGATATCGCCTTCTTTCAGCGCCTTCACGATACCCTGATAACGCCAGCCCATGATGTTGTAAGTACTGCCGATACCGCCGTCTGCGCCCGCCAGCAGGCCGGAAGCGAAGATTTCGTCGTAACCGTTATAGAGCACCAGATCCGGATGTTCGCGACGGATCTGCTCCATCTGATAGAGATCGCCAGAGGTCTGTTTCAGCGCACCTACACCAGGCAGCGTAACCAGTGTGTTGATTTGATCCAGGGTCAGTTTTACCCCGCTCAGTGCCGGAATGTTGTACACCACCATCGGCAAACCATCCGCCGAATCAATGATTGCCCGATAGTGATCGCAGTGTTCTTCAAAGCTGAAAGGATAGTAGAACGGCGTAACAGCGGAGACGGCATCGAAGCCATAACGTTTGGCTGAAACCGCAAGTTGCTGACTTTCAGCAGTGCTGACGCAACCTACATGAGCGATTAATTTAATCTTACCTTTCGCCTCTTCGGCGACAATTTCCATTACCTGTTCACGCTCTGAAAGGCTTTGGACAAAGGCTTCACCGGTCGAGCCACCCACATATAAACCGTCGATGCCCTGCTTAATATTGAACTGAACCAGGCGACGCAGACTCGCTTTATCCAGTGCTTGTTGTTGGTCAAAAGGAGTCAGGAGTGCAGCCATTACGCCACGTAAATTCGTTGCCATAAATACCTCTGAAGTGATGCTTGTCTGATGAACGATATACCTTTATACCTGTTATACCAGATCAAATAAGCAACACATCATACAGAACGCTTATAATGCGATCTGCTTCACTAAAGTGGCATTATTTCTTTTTGTGAGTAGCTTGGCCGAAGGCATGCCAGGTGGCAGAAACGCTGTTGAGATGTGATTGCAACGCGCGATCGGCTTCGTCAGGATCGTGGCGGCGGATCGCGTCAACGATCGCAATATGTTGTTGATAGCTGACGTTGTTATGCTCGTGCAATGCCTGATCGGCGACTGTTGGGCGCGCGGCGATCAACCAGTCAAGCAAGGCAACGTGGATCGCCTTAAAGATCGGATTACCCGGGATCTCCGCCAGTACACGGTGGAAATCAACGTCTGAGCGGATGAATGCGGCATTGTTATCCAGCGACTGACTGTTGATTTCCAGGGCTTTTGCCAGCAAATCGATTTGTTCATCGGTGGCATGTTCAGCCGCATAGCGCACCAGGCTGGACTCAAAGAACAGACGTAACTGTTCGAAATGGGCTATCCCTCCAGGATGAGAAAGGAAATCTTTCGCCATACCGGACAACTCGCCGATGATAGTGTCCGCAGAAGGACGCGAGACGCGAGCGCGCTCACCGTTGTTTATTTGCACCAGACCTTTACGCTTTAACGCCGCCAGCGCTTCACGCACCGAAGGACGCCCGACGTTAAAGAACGCCATGAGTTCGCGCTCAGACGGCAACTGCTCACCTTCGCCAAACTCGCGGCGGCGGATCATCTGCTCCAGTTCTTCTTCCACCATTTCGGAGAGTTTTTTACGCGCCAGCGGACGGCTACGCAAGTTGCGACCAATTACAGGTGAAGAATCTTCGTTTTGCGAATCAAATGCGTTCATAAGGCCCATTCTTTAAGGTCAGCGTGATTAACATCATCAATGACATCCTATCACAGGATTGAAAGTAGGGTGAAATGAAGGGGTTTACTCTTTGTACACCATCATTATCGTAATTAATTTAATAATTAACCTTTGCGAAAATAAATATAACGCAGATAAAAACACCCCAACCAAATTATTTACAAGAATATTTGCGGATATTATGAATATTATGAATGTGTTCTTGATAAATAATCACAAAGGCATAATTTATAATGAAAAATCTGATTTCTTACAATTAAAAAAATCGACATCAACACCATAAATAGCCTTGCAAAAAATATAACATCATTGTTTTCAATCTGCCGTTAATGGGATTGACCATTTTCTTTTGACACGGAGTTCAACAATGTTCGGCATAATTATTTCTGTCATCGTGTTAATAACGATGGGCTATTTGATCCTTAAAAATTACAAGCCACAGGTGGTGCTGGCCGCAGCGGGTATCTTTCTGATGATTTGTGGTGTCTGGTTAGGGTTTGGTGGTGTACTCGATCCCGCCAAAAGCAGCGGCTACTTAATCGTCGATATTTATAATGAAATCCTGCGCATGCTGTCCAACCGCATTGCCGGGTTGGGGTTGTCGATTATGGCGGTGGGCGGTTATGCCCGCTACATGGAACGCACAGGAGCCAGTCGGGCGATGGTGAGCTTGTTAAGCCGCCCGTTAAAACTCATTCGCTCACCGTATCTTATTCTGTCGGCCACTTACGTCATCGGCCAAATCATGGCGCAGTTTATTACCAGTGCCTCCGGTCTGGGTATGTTGCTGATGGTCACATTATTTCCAACGCTGGTAAGTCTGGGAGTAAGTCGCCTCTCTGCGGTAGCAGTTATCGCGACCACCATGTCTATTGAATGGGGGATTCTGGAAACGAACTCTATTTTTGCCGCCCAGATAGCAGGAATGAAAATTGCCACTTATTTCTTCCACTATCAGCTGCCGGTCGCCTCTTGTGTCATTCTCTCAGTGGCAATCTCCCACTTTTTCGTGCAACGCGCTTTTGACAAAAAAGATAAAAATATCAATCAAGAACAGGCGGAGCAAAAAGCTCTCGACCATGTTCCGCCGCTCTATTACGCCATTTTACCGGTAATGCCGTTAATCCTGATGCTCGGTTCGCTGCTTCTTGCTCACCTGGGATTGATGAAGTCAGAACTGCATCTGGTGGTGGTGATGTTATTAAGTTTGACGATGACGATGTTTGTCGAGTTCTTCCGCAAACATAACTTGCGCGAAACAATGGATGATGTGCAGGCGTTTTTTGACGGCATGGGTACGCAGTTTGCAAACGTGGTAACGCTGGTGGTCGCCGGTGAAATATTTGCGAAGGGATTAACGACGATTGGCACCGTTGATGCGGTTATCAAAGGAGCGGAGCATTCTGGCCTTGGTGGCATTGGCGTGATGATTATTATGGCTCTGGTTATTGCCATTTGTGCCATTGTGATGGGCTCCGGCAATGCGCCATTTATGTCATTTGCCAGCCTTATTCCGAATATCGCTGCTGGACTGCACGTACCTGCGGTAGTGATGATTATGCCGATGCACTTTGCCACAACGCTGGCGCGTGCGGTTTCGCCGATTACTGCGGTAGTGGTAGTAACTTCAGGAATAGCAGGCGTTTCGCCCTTTGAAGTGGTGAAGCGGACCGCGATCCCAATGGCAGTCGGATTCCTGGTGAATATGATCGCCACAATTACGCTTTTTTATTAAGACATTAAAACGACAAAACAGGCCACCAGGGCCTGTTTTTATTTTACTTCACAACGCGTAATGCCGGGCGACCACCACGCGGTGGTTGCGGCGGTTCATCATCAGGATGATTATCATCATCGCGATCTGGCTTATCGCCATCAATGACCGACATAACGGTTTCATTATCTGCCGATACATCTTCATCATTCATGATGCTGGCATCTTCGTCGTAGGCAGCTTCAGGCTCAAACATTGTGCCGGCGCCATTTTCACGGGCGTAGATAGCCAGCACGGCAGCCAGCGGTACCGAAACTTGACGCGGGATACCACCAAAGCGCGCGTTAAAGCGCACTTCATCATTCGCCAGTTCCAGGTTACCGACCGCACGCGGAGCAATGTTGAGTACGATTTGCCCGTCACGCGCATATTCCATAGGAACCTGCACGCCAGGGAGCGTCACATCCACCACCAGGTGCGGCGTGAGCTGGTTATCCAGCAACCACTCATAGAATGCACGCAGCAGATAGGGACGACGTGGTGTTAGCTGTGACAAATCCATACAGATTAACTCCGGCCCAGACGCATTTCACGTTCAGCTTCAGTTAAGGAAGCAAGGAAAGAGTCACGCTCAAAGACGCGGGTCATATAGCCTTTCAGCTCTTTCGCACCCGGGCCGCTGAACTCGATGCCCAGTTGCGGCAGACGCCACAGCAGCGGGGCAAGGTAGCAATCGACCAGGCTGAACTCATCGCTCAGGAAGTACGGCTTCTGACCGAAGACCGGCGCGATGGCCAGCAGTTCTTCGCGCAGTTGCTTACGTGCGGCATCCGCTTCAGAAGCTGAACCGTTGATGATGGTGTTCATCAGCGTGTACCAGTCTTTTTCGATGCGGTGCATGTACAGGCGGCTTTCACCGCGAGCTACCGGGTAAACAGGCATCAGTGGCGGATGCGGGAAACGCTCATCCAGGTATTCCATAATGATGCGAGATTCCCACAGGGTCAGCTCACGATCCACCAGGGTCGGAACGCTCTGATTCGGGTTGAGGTCAATCAGATCCTGAGGCGGATTGTCCTTTTCCACGTGTTCGATCTCGAAACTTACACCTTTTTCAGCCAGCACGATGCGGACCTGATGGCTATAGATGTCAGTAGGACCGGAAAACAGCGTCATTACCGAACGTTTGTTGGCAGCGACAGCCATGAAAACCTCCAGGTATAGTCAGAATTTTTACTGCTACCAGCCACCAGGTGGCCAGTCAGAAGTTGTGTTACCCAGTAAGGAACGACTCTCTTTGTTCGAAAAACAAACAAAAAATGAGCAATACCCGACATTTGGGCAGAAAATTGGATGATAGTTTACCAGATTTTGCGACCTTTGTGGTGAGTCGATGCCGGAAATGGGGAAAAAGAGATGTTCCTTAGTCTGAAATGCTTGACTTAATCCCCACCAGAAATGTTGTCTACCTCTTTTACACCGTTGCTATCGGTGCGCCCCAGCCATCAAAACTACCGCCATGCTTTTCAGCCAAATTGGTAAGCTGGCATGTGATATCGGTCATATGCCATTGTTCCGGAGCATCAGTGTTAGTAAATGACGCCATATACCCTTGCTGTTGGTCGTTCCGCCGAATACTTACCAGCGTAATGCCATATGGCAATATCGCCACGTCCTCCGCAAAGGCACGGGCAGCATCTTCTGTCGGCAATGTCGCGTAGTAATCAATGGTGCGAGGGAGAGTCAAATCGTCACCATGTTCCAGCAGCCCACGGCATACGCGGGAATCATGTATCCAGTTCCAGTCATATTTCGACGGGTACAGGAACTGGCGATAGTAATTCCCGTTATCGTTTTTACTCATACTATAGCTGCAAGAGGCTTCCGGGCCACCCGCGAGCAATTTATCCAGCGTTTTTTCCCAGTCCAGTTCTTTTTCCGACAGGAAAACAAAATCGCGCCATCCCTCTTGTGTTACCACCCCCACCAGCCAAATCGGTAATGTCTTGCCCCTCTCCTCAAGCCAGTCCTCTATACGATTTAAACGTTGTGTTTCATCAGGCTGCGGTAAACCGTTTTCATAACAATGGGTATAACGCACGCGAAAGAACCAGGTATGGTTAAGTCGATCAAATTTTTCGTCCTGAATGGCGCCGATATCAACACGGATGCCAGTGACACGGTCATCCACCGTTGTGATAAAGAACTCCCATTTATCCGACAACGTTAAAGATTCTTTCTTGTTAAACAATGCATTAAATAATCCCATCGCGATATCCTTTTCTACAGTACGTGGAAAATACTATTAAAAGGAGAATAATGCTGAAGAGAGAGGGAAAAGAGGCTGGAATCGGACTTTAGCCATAAAAAAACCCGCCGAAGCGGGTTTTTTCGCAAATTGTCTTCTGCGTGAGCAGAAACCAATTAACGTTTGGAGAACTGCGGACGACGACGTGCTTTACGCAGACCGACTTTCTTACGTTCAACCTGACGAGCGTCACGAGTAACGAAGCCAGCTTTACGCAGTTCAGAACGCAGGGATTCGTCGTACTCCATCAGAGCGCGGGTGATACCGTGACGGATCGCACCAGCCTGACCAGAGATACCACCACCTTTAACAGTGATGTACAGATCCAGTTTCTCAACCATGTCGACCAGTTCCAGCGGCTGACGAACTACCATGCGGGCAGTTTCACGACCGAAGTACTGTTCCAGAGAACGTTGGTTGATAACGATTTTGCCGTTGCCCGGTTTGATGAACACGCGAGCTGCGGAGCTTTTGCGGCGACCAGTGCCGTAGTATTGATTTTCAGCCATTGCCTATAATCCCGATTAGATGTCAAGAACTTGCGGTTGCTGTGCCGCGTGGTTGTGCTCGTTACCTGCGTAAACTTTCAGTTTACGGAACATAGCACGACCCAGTGGGCCTTTTGGCAACATGCCTTTAACCGCGATCTCAATCACACGCTCAGGACGGCGAGCAATCATCTCTTCAAAGGTCGCTTGTTTGATACCACCGATGTGACCGGTGTGATGATAGTACACTTTGTCAGTACGCTTGTTGCCGGTTACAGCAACTTTGTCAGCGTTCAGAACGATGATGTAATCACCAGTATCTACGTGCGGAGTGTATTCCGCTTTGTGCTTACCGCGCAGGCGCAGAGCCAGTTCGGAAGCCAGACGGCCCAGAGTTTTACCGGTCGCGTCAACAACATACCAGTCGCGTTTTACGGTTTCTGGTTTAGCTGTAAAAGTTTTCATTAAAAGCTTACCCAATAAATAGTTACACGTTGGTGAACACCCAAACGTCTTCAATTGTTGAGGTTCACACGACAAAGTCCGGCAAACCTACCCCTTCGAATAGCCTATGCCAGCACACAAAAAGTTTCGGGAAAAAAAACTTTCTTGTAACGTGGGGTCGCAGGATTATAGAGAAGTCGGGGTCAAAGATCGACCCCTTTTTGTGATTTATGGCAGGTTTTAACCCGCCAAATGCTCGCGCTTCAAATACTCTTCGCTCTGCATCTCTTGTAGACGTGACAGGCAACGCTGGAACTCAAACTTCAGCCGCTCGCCCTGATAAATTTCATACAAAGGCACTTCTGCGCTCACCACTAATTTGACATGGCGCTCGTAGAACTCATCCACCAGCGCAATAAAACGTCGTGCTTCGCTCTCCATCAACCGCGTCATGACCGGCACATCAAACAACATCACAGTGTGAAACAGGCGTGAAAGCGCAATATAGTCATGCTGGCTACGGGCATCAACGCACAAGGTAGTAAAAGAGACGGCCAGCGTCTGATTCTCAGCGCCGATTGTCGCCAGCGGGCGATGGTTGATTTCTAACGTCGGTGAATTTTCTCGTTTCGCTCCAGCCAGCGCCAACCAAAGTTTATCCATTTGCGCCCGGGTTTCATCATTGAGCGGCGATAGCCACAAATGCGCCTGGGTAAGCGTTCGTAGTCGATAATCGACGCCTGCATCGACATTCATTACATCGCAATGCTGTTTAATGGCGTCGATAGCCGGTAGAAAACGCGCACGTTGCAGGCCATTACGATAAAGCTCATCAGGCGGAATATTTGACGTTGCGATCAGCGTTATTCCGCGAGCGAACAGGGCTTTCATCAGGCCGCCCAGCAGCATGGCATCGGTAATATCCGAAACAAAAAATTCATCAAAGCAGAGGACATCGGTTTCGGCTTTGAAGCGATCGGCAATAATTTCCAGCGGGTCGGTCTGCCCCTGTAATGCAGTCAGTTCTTCATGCACGCGCAGCATAAAACGGTGAAAGTGCAGACGCTGTTTCCGCTCACCCGGCAAGCTTTGATAGAAAAGGTCCATCAGCCAGGTTTTCCCGCGTCCTACACCGCCCCACATATATAAGCCACGCACCGGCGCACAGCTTGCCTCTTCGCGCTTCCCCCACAGTTTACCGACTCGCGCCATTAACCCACTCGCCCTCGCAGTAGGCGGCGTGCTGTTGATTAACTCCTGGTAGATAATCTCCAGCCGACTGACGGCCTCTTTTTGTACGTCGTCAGGTTGATGGCTGCCCTCATTGAGCGCCTTCAGGTATTGCGATGTCGGGGTAACGCTTTGCATGATGTTCTTGTTATTCCTTGAATAATCGGTGTGCCGTTGTTCACGGTTGACGAAAAAAAGGCCGTTCTACACTACGCGATATGCAGTCGGGATTCCACTTCTGTGGAATTAACGGTTATAGTGGCATAATCAGCCGCAGGCATGGAGCCTGAAGCCAACACCCTACGGAAACAAAAGACAACGGGAGATGTTCATGACCTGGGAATATGCGCTAATTGGGTTAGTCGTCGGCATCATTATTGGTGCTGTGGCCATGCGTTTTGGTAATCGTAAACTACGCCAGCAACAGGCGTTGCAGTACGAACTGGAAAAGAATAAAGCTGAACTGGACGAGTATCGCGAAGAGCTGGTTAACCACTTTGCCCGCAGCGCGGAATTACTGGATACCATGGCGCATGACTATCGCCAGCTGTATCAACACATGGCGAAAAGCTCCAGCAGCCTGCTGCCGGAACTGTCTGCTGAAGCCAACCCGTTCCGCAATCGTCTGGCGGAGTCCGAAGCCAGCAACGATCAGGCTCCGGTGCAGATGCCGCGCGACTATTCTGAAGGCGCATCTGGCCTGCTGCGCACTGGCGCAAAGCGCGACTAATTTATTTTGCGGGCGCAGCCATTGCGCCCTCCTCTTCTCTCCCTCCCCGACTATCATTTAATCTGGTGTCTCATTGTTAGCCGTCTGAAAATTCAATAACATCAAACTGTTTTGAATCTCTTTTTCTTATCATTCAGGTACGAGAGCAGGAATAATGAAAAAACAAACCCAGCTGTTGAGTGCATTAGCGTTAAGTGTCGGGTTAACTCTCTCGGCGCCGTTTCAGGCTGTCGCGTCGATTCCCGGCCAGGTTGCCGGTCAGGCGCCATTGCCCAGCCTGGCCCCGATGCTGGAAAAAGTGCTTCCCGCAGTGGTAAGCGTGCGAGTTGAAGGGACTGCCAGCCAGGGACAGAAAATCCCGGAAGAATTCAAAAAATTTTTTGGCGATGATTTACCGGATCAACCTGCGCAACCCTTTGAAGGTTTAGGCTCCGGTGTCATCATCAATGCCAATAAAGGTTATGTGCTAACCAACAATCACGTCATCAATCAGGCGCAGAAAATAAGTATCCAGCTCAATGACGGACGCGAGTTTGATGCGAAACTGATTGGCAGCGACGACCAGAGCGATATCGCTCTGCTACAAATTCAGAATCCGAGTAAATTAACGCAAATCGTCATTGCCGACTCCGACAAACTGCGCGTCGGTGATTTTGCCGTCGCGGTCGGTAACCCGTTTGGCCTTGGGCAAACCGCGACTTCAGGTATTGTTTCCGCATTAGGTCGCAGCGGGTTAAATCTCGAAGGTCTGGAAAATTTTATCCAGACCGATGCTTCCATTAACCGTGGCAACTCCGGCGGTGCGCTGTTAAACCTTAACGGCGAGTTGATTGGTATTAACACCGCAATTCTTGCCCCTGGCGGCGGTAGCGTCGGGATTGGCTTTGCTATCCCCAGCAATATGGCGCGTACTCTGGCGCAGCAACTTATCGACTTTGGTGAAATTAAACGTGGTCTGTTAGGTATTAAAGGTACAGAGATGAGTGCCGATATCGCCAAAGCGTTTAATTTAGATGTGCAACGTGGCGCGTTTGTCAGCGAAGTACTGCCTGGTTCGGGCTCGGCGAAAGCTGGCGTGAAAGCAGGCGATATTATTACCAGCCTCAACGGTAAACCACTCAATAGCTTCGCCGAGTTGCGTTCCCGCATCGCCACCACTGAACCTGGTACTACAGTGAAGCTTGGTCTGTTACGTAACGGCAAGCCGCTGGACGTGGAAGTGACGCTTGATACCAGTACATCTTCTTCAGCCAGTGCAGAGATGATTACACCAGCGCTGGAAGGCGCAACGTTGAGCGACAGTCAGCTAAAAGATGGTGGAAAAGGCATTAAGATCGACGAAGTTGTCAAAGACAGCCCCGCCGCTCAGGCAGGTTTACAGAAAGATGATGTAATTATTGGCGTGAACCGCAATCGTGTGAACTCGATTGCTGAGATGCGCAAAGTGCTGGCAACCAAACCGGCTATTATTGCCCTGCAAATCATGCGCGGTAATGAGAGTATTTACCTGCTAATGCGTTAATGTCATAAACCGGGCATCAGGCTTACGTGTGATGTCCGGTTAACTCGTGATATGCTGCTGCCGTTCCCTTTTTTAATGACGCCTCCATCATGTTTGTGAAGCTCTTACGTTCCGTTGCGATTGGATTAATTGTCGGCGCTATTTTGCTGGTTGCCATGCCTTCGCTGCGCAGCATTAACCCGCTTTCCACACCGCAATTCGACAGTGCCGATGAGACGCCTGCCAGTTATAATCTGGCGGTCCGCCGCGCCGCGCCTGCGGTGGTAAATGTCTATAACCGTGGATTGAACACATCCTCACACAACCAGCTTGAGATCCGTACGCTAGGGTCAGGTGTGATCATGGACCAACGTGGTTATATCATTACCAATAAACACGTAATCAACGACGCCGACCAGATTATCGTCGCCTTACAGGATGGCCGTGTTTTTGAAGCGTTGCTGGTTGGCTCTGATTCACTGACCGATCTGGCGGTGCTCAAAATTAATGCCACTGGCGGTTTACCCACCATTCCAATCAATTCTCGTCGCATACCGCACATTGGCGATGTAGTGCTGGCGATCGGTAACCCGTACAACCTCGGACAAACAATTACCCAGGGAATTATCAGCGCCACGGGTCGCATCGGCCTGAACCCTACCGGGCGGCAAAACTTTCTGCAAACCGATGCTTCCATTAACCACGGCAACTCCGGCGGTGCGCTGGTGAACTCACTGGGTGAACTGATGGGCATCAACACATTGTCGTTTGATAAGAGTAACGATGGCGAAACCCCAGAAGGCATCGGTTTTGCGATTCCCTTCCAGTTAGCAACCAAAATTATGGATAAGCTAATCCGCGATGGGCGCGTTATCCGTGGCTATATCGGTATTGGCGGCCGCGAAATCGCACCATTACACGCGCAGGGTGGCGGTATCGATCAGCTGCAAGGGATTGTGGTTAATGAAGTGTCACCTGATGGCCCGGCGGCGAATGCCGGTATCCAGGTCAACGATCTGATTATCTCGGTGGATAACAAGCCTGCAATCTCCGCTCTGGAGACAATGGATCAAGTGGCAGAAATTCGACCAGGTTCGGTGATTCCGGTGGTGGTGATGCGCGACGATAAAAAACTGACATTGCAGGTCACTATTCAGGAATATCCGGCGACCAATTAAGGCCGTCATTAAAAAAACAAAAAACCGGAGACTGTGCTCCGGTTTTTTATTATTCGCTAATCAATTACTTATTAACGAACTCTTCGCCCAGGGCGATATCTTTCTTCAGCGTATCCAGCATTCCTTCCAGCGCGTTCTGTTCAAATGCGCTCAGAGTACCGATAGATTTACGCTCTTCCACGCCATTTTTACCCAGCAGAAGCGGTTGAGAGAAGAAACGAGCATACTGGCCGTCACCTTCAACGTAGGCGCATTCAACTACACCTTTTTCGCCTTGCAGCGCACGAACCAGAGACAGGCCGAAGCGTGCAGCTGCCTGGCCCATGGACAGGGTTGCAGACCCGCCACCGGCCTTCGCTTCAACCACTTCCGTACCCGCGTTCTGGATACGTTTGGTCAGATCAGCAACTTCCTGCTCGGTAAAGCTTACGCCAGGAACTTGAGACAGCAGCGGCAGAATGGTAACGCCAGAGTGACCGCCAATAACCGGAACTTCAACTTCGCCCGGCTGTTTGCCTTTCAGTTCAGCGACAAACGTATTGGAACGAATGATATCCAGCGTGGTGACGCCGAACAGTTTGTTCTTGTCATACACACCCGCTTTCTTCAGCACTTCCGCAGCGATAGCTACCGTGGTGTTTACCGGGTTTGTAATGATACCGATGCACGCTTTCGGGCAGGTTGTCGCAATTTGCTGTACCAGATTCTTCACGATACCGGCGTTAACGTTAAACAGATCGGAACGATCCATACCAGGTTTACGCGCTACACCTGCGGAGATGAGAACCACATCAGCGCCTTCCAGTGCAGGGGTCGCATCTTCACCAGAAAAACCTTTTATTTTCACAGCAGTAGGGATATGGCTCAGGTCGACGGCCACACCGGGAGTGACTGGAGCGATATCATACAGGGAGAGTTCTGAACCTGAAGGCAGTTGGGTTTTTAACAGTAATGCAAGCGCCTGGCCAATACCGCCAGCAGCGCCGAGGACTGCGACTTTCATCCTAAACTCCTTATTATATTGATAAACTAAGACATGTTGCTCCGCTGCCGCGACCTTAATCCACAAATTAACAGTTTACAATGACCACTTCTCAAGAATGTGTAGTCACGCAAATTTGGCGTTTATGCATTTAATTGACGTAATCAGGAACCTAACTTACGTAATTAACAGCCGCTTATGCATTAGAGCAACATTCCAACAGGTGGTGACAATATACCCTACCGCTCAGCCAAAACAACATCAATTTGATAACAATTAATTTACTTTTAAGCAGAATTTACACGCCGTGACGCAGGCATGTTTCTCAATCACGAAATTTGATAAAATCCCGCTCTTTCATAACATTATTTCAGCCTTCTCCAGGGCAGACTGTTTGCATAAAAATTCATCTGTATGCACAATAATGTTGTATCAACCACCATATCGGGTGACTTATGCGAAGCTCGTCTAAGCAAGAAGAATTAGTTAAAGCGTTTAAAGCGTTACTTAAAGAAGAGAAATTTAGCTCCCAGGGTGAAATCGTCGCCGCATTGCAGGAGCAAGGCTTTGACAATATTAATCAGTCTAAAGTCTCGCGAATGTTGACCAAATTTGGTGCTGTACGTACCCGCAATGCAAAAATGGAAATGGTTTACTGCCTGCCAGCTGAACTGGGCGTACCTACCACTTCCAGCCCATTGAAGAACCTGGTGCTGGATATCGACTACAACGATGCTGTTGTTGTAATACATACCAGCCCTGGCGCGGCGCAGTTGATTGCGCGTCTGCTGGACTCTCTGGGCAAAGCAGAAGGTATTCTTGGCACCATCGCAGGTGATGACACCATCTTTACCACCCCTGCTAAAGGTTTCACCGTCAAAGACCTGTACGAAGCGATTTTAGAGCTGTTCGACCAGGAGCTTTAATCTCTGCCCCGTCGCGCTTTGCGACGGGGAAAATGTTGCTATCTCCTCTCGATCCCCCGTTTCTTTCTGCCTGACACTTAACAAATAGTGCCTTTTAGCATGACATTTCATTCACAAAATGAATGTATAGAGCAAATAACGCATACTCCGCAAAAAACTCATATCCAATTGATACAAAACACTTTTCCATAAAGAATGGTACTTTTTTTTAATTCTTTTAAGTTATAAAAATAATATTTTTTAACACTTAGTATCCACACCAAACAGTTAGCCAGGTATTAATTAGCTCGATAATTAGTGTATACTTAATTCTGTGATGCGGGTCACGAAACAAAGACCCAGCTAAAAGATTATGTCGAGGTAAAAATCATGAAAATCAAAACCACTGTTGCTGCATTAAGTGTGCTCTCTGTTCTCTCTTTCGGTGCTTTCGCTGCCGACTCCATTGATGCTTCTCAAGCACAAAATCGTGAAGCCATCGGCACCGTGTCCGTCAGCGGTGTAGCATCTTCTCCAATGGATATGCGTGAAATGCTGAATAAAAAAGCGGAAGAGAAAGGCGCGACTGCTTACCAGATTACCGAAGCGCGTAGCGGCGATACCTGGCACGCCACAGCTGAACTGTACAAATAAACCCTCATCGTCTTGTCCGACGATATTGCCCCCCGGTTCGGGGGCTTTTTTTGCGCTAGTGACGAACATTAAAACGCAAATGCCCTTCCAGCTCTTCCTCCGCCTCATCAAACAGCAGTATTAACGCGCCAAAACGCCGACGCGTTTTCTCCCCCAAATGAACAAATTCAATCTCCAGCGGTAGCGGCAGAACATCATTCATTAATACGTCCCACAAAGAGTCGAGGTCGCGCACCTTATCTTTATCCAGACCAAAGGTGTGCCTAAAGTCGCGATAAAAGTCCTCCTGACTCTCAATCTCATCAAAATCAAAACTATAGATATTCATCTCTTGCCACCGTCACGTTTCGCGGAAAGTTCTGCCGATCATCGCTAAGTATAGCCATGAAAAAACCGACGCTTTTGGCGTCGGTTTTGACTTAACTATCGGTCAACGCATGCTGATACTTATGGAGCATGCCCGTAAGCCGATGCACCGGTTCCGTGACCTGCGGCGGCGCTTGCCAGATGCGTAGCTTTTCCTGGTAGATTTCCAGTTCTTCCAGCAACTGACCGAAGTAGCGACGGCGTTTGTCATCGCTGCGGACAGAAATCACATGGTCCGCTGTGCGGCGCATTTGTCGGTGAAATGCCGATAAATCATCATTCACGGGTATCGGCGCATCACGCAATCGCTGGTGAGCGATAATCATCGTTAACGCCAGGCGAAACTTCGGCAAATCGCCGGGAAATTTATTCATCAGCAAAAACAACTGCTGATAAAGCGCAGGCAGATGGTTCTCTTTACGCCGGGCGACATTGGTGGTCATCGCGGAAACAGCGGCAGAAACAAACTGATTAAGCAGCACGCGCCCGGTCCTGTCGCGCGATTTATCCCGCACCAGCAGAATGACGATGAACGCCAGCACACAGCCCACAATTTGCCCCAGCGCACTATCGAGAAACTGACTGAACTGAAAGGTCATCGGGTTATCCAACACGATAATATTAATGGTACTGGCCAGCGCCCCCATCGATCCCAACCGCCGTTTCTGCACTTCAATACCAAGGAAGAATCCCAACACCGCCAGGCTAAGGCACAGCAGCAACATACTCTGTTGGGTATTGGGGATAATCACCAAAAAATAGAGCAGCCCTAACGGTAGCGCCGCTACCGTGCCATAGATAAAGTCGATCGCCACCATGCGTGGATTAGGTAAACGCATTGCCAACGATGTTACGACGGCAATCATCACCATTGCGCCACTGCCGGAGGTCCATCCGGTCCACAGCCAGAACAAAGTACCCAGCATGCAGGACAGCGTGGTTCGCCAGAAGTTGACCATCGCATGATGACGCTCGGCGGATTCTACTTTTACTTCCGGCTCGCCTTGCAGGATCTCTTCTTCGGTCGCGTTGATTTTTGTGTTACTGATAACGCCTCGCTTGAGCAACTGATAACGCGTTGCCGCCGCTACCCAGCTATAAATAGTAATGGGTGTTTCGCGTTCCCCGGTCCAGGCAATCACTCGTCGCAGGCGTTTTAGCTGCTTATGGACGTCCTGTGCTGTTTCTACCGGCGTGTCAAAAAATTCGCGGAAGGTATCGGTGATCAACTCCGGGCGTGTGTTCTGAATGAGATAAGTTTCGCAGGACTGGGTTATCAGCGTCAGCGACAACGTATTGATCGCTTTTAAACGCCGATTGGCGCGCGCCCAGCGGGAAGATTCCATATTCAGGTTACTGCGCATCCCTTGCAGCGCCGTGGTGCGGCGAACCAGGTCGCCCCAGGCCTTATCAACAATCTCGCCATCACCATGTTTGATGCACAATTGCATTAGTTGATATTGCGCCACCAGCAAACTTTCCAGCTCTCGATCCACTTCTTGTTTGATCGATCGTGGAGAAAAGAGCAGATCCGCCACAATAGCACACACAATACCAATGACGATTTCACTACAACGTTCAACGGCAAACTGCGGCGTTAGCAGCGGTTCTGGCTGAATAGTGATCACAATGATCAGCGCAGTATAACCGGCAAGCCCCCACGCATAGGAGTTCTCTACACGTACCAGCGAGGAGATCCAGGTACAAAAACCAGCCCAGATACAGCACACCAGAATCATCAACAATGGCGCACGGATCATCGCAATAATGATCACCAGTCCGGCAATACAGCCTATAAATGTGCCGATGATGCGCAAAAAGCCGCGATAGCGGATGGCACCAGAGTACGGTTCGCCACCGGCGGCAAAGGCCGGACCAGCGGCAACAATCGCCGCAGTCAGTACAGCCCAGCGTGGTGTTTCAAGCTGAAAATGAAAGCCAACAAACAGCGCCAGCACAATGGCGGTCGCCAGTTTTACCGCGAAGCGAATATGTTGGTTAGCAATGGAGAAAATACCCATCGTGATTAACCAAACTCACGCAGGCGATGGGCCATTTTACGGAAGAATGAATCCTGGCTTTCGTCGCGATCTTGTTTGCCAGTGACGACCACGGTGGCGGTAGTCCCCGCAGGCCAGATATTGTCTTGCTGGTTGTCGAGGCGAATACGTACCGGCACACGTTGCGCCAGGCGCACCCATTCAAGGTTGGAATCGATGGTCGCCATACCTTTATCATCACGCGTGCTGCTGGCGTTTGTTACCCCAGCGGCGATGCTATCGACAGTCCCTTTCAGAACGGTGTTGCTGCCAAGCGGCGTGATTTCTGCGCGATACCCGGAACGTACTCCTTCCAGCTTAGTTTCTTCCATATAGGCCAGCACATAGAAGGAGTTCTGTTTCACCAGCGCGACAGCCGTTGAACCACGCGTAATAAATTCACCGGTATAGACGTTGAGATTGGTCACCCAGCCATCCGCTGGCGCGCGGATCACTGTACGTTCAAGATCCAGTTTTGCCAGATCGCGGGTTGCCTGAGCTTTCGCTAACTGATGCAAAACCGTTTGCAGCACGTTATTGGCCTGGTCAATCTCTTCACGTGACATCGCCTGTATGCCGAGACGGTTGCGACGTCCAGCCTCCTGGCGTTTTTCCTGTGCCAGCACCTGATAATAGGCAACATCGGCTTCCGCTTCTTCGAGGGCCTTTTGATAGCGCGGCTGGTCGATGGTGAACAGTACCTGTCCTTTTTTCACCAGCTGATTATCATGAACATTCACCTGGGTAATGAGTCCAGAAACGTCAGGCGCGATCGCGACGACGTCGGCGCTAAAGCGTGCGTCACGCGTCCACGGGGATTCAGTGTAATAGACCCAGGCATTAAAAATTGCGATGAAGGCCAGAATGACTAATACGACCGTGATGGCCGTACGGGAGAATTTTCTTATAAGTGTTTTCACTTCAACCTCAAACGAACAGTCGCGATATCAAATAAAACAAACAGCAATAGAGCGCGGTGTTGAACAGCGCCGGATGCCAGACAAAATCGTAGATACCTGTTGGCACAAGGACCCGGCGCACCAGCCAGAAAATCGCCAGTGATAAAAGCAATTCGAAAAATATCGGTGGGAAGGACAGCCCAAACACCACGATAACGGGAAACAGACTCATGTTGACCTTGGTTGTATAGAGAGAGCAGGTGTTGTTATTTTCAGCATCTGTCGCCGCAGAGAAGGGCATGGAAAGCCGGGCGAGAGCAACATTGCTGTAGATTGATATTTAATATATTAGCGTAACTGTTATGCTGTTATCTATATTATGTGATCTAAATCACTTTTAAGTCAGAGTGAATAATGGAACGACTAAAACGCATGTCGGTTTTCGCCAAAGTGGTTGAATTTGGTTCGTTTACCGCCGCCGCCAGACAGCTTCAAATGAGCGTTTCATCCATCAGTCAGACGGTGTCAAAACTGGAAGATGAGTTGCAGGTAAAGCTGTTAAACCGCAGCACACGCAGCATTGGCCTGACCGAAGCCGGTAGAATTTACTACCAGGGCTGTCGTCGGATGCTCCATGAAGTGCGGGATGTTCATGAGCAGTTGTACGCCTTCAATAACACGCCTATCGGGACGCTGCGCATTGGCTGTTCTTCAACTATGGCTCAAAATGTTCTCGCCGGGCTGACGGCAAAAATGTTGAAAGAGTACCCAGGTTTAAGCGTCAATCTGGTTACCGGAATTCCAGCACCCGACCTGATTGCCGACGGTCTGGATGTGGTGATCCGCGTCGGGGCGTTGCAGGATTCCAGCCTGTTTTCCCGCCGTCTGGGGGCGATGCCGATGGTGGTGTGCGCTGCTAAAAGCTATCTCACTCAGTATGGCGTACCGGAAAAACCCGCCGACTTAAGTAGTCATTCGTGGCTGGAATACAGCGTGCGTCCGGACAATGAATTTGAACTGATCGCGCCAGAAGGGATCTCGACTCGCCTTATCCCGCAGGGACGGTTTGTTACTAACGATCCGATGACGCTGGTGCGCTGGTTAACGGCAGGCGCCGGGATCGCGTATGTGCCGCTGATGTGGGTGATCAATGAGATCAATCGTGGGGAGCTGGAAATCCTGCTGCCGCGTTATCAGTCGGATCCACGCCCGGTTTATGCCTTGTATACCGAAAAAGATAAGCTGCCACTGAAGGTGCAGGTCGTGATCAACTCACTGACGGATTATTTTGTCGAGGTCAGCAAGTTGTTTCAGGAGATGCACGGGCGCGGGAAAGAGCATTAATTCATGTGCGTAGGCCGGTAAGCACCGCATCCGGCAACCAATGCCTGATGCAACGCTTATCGGCCTGGATAGATTACGCGGTACCGCCAACGGTCAGGTTATCAACTTTCAGCGTCGGCTGACCCACGCCAACTGGCAAACTCTGCCCTTCTTTACCGCAAACACCCACGCCGTTATCCAGTTTCAGATCGTTGCCCACCATCGAAATCTGCTGCATGGTTTCGATACCGGAACCAATCAACGTTGCACCTTTCACCGGCTTCGTTACTTTACCGTTTTCAATCAGATACGCTTCTGAGGTGGAGAAGACAAATTTGCCGGAGGTGATATCCACCTGTCCGCCGCCGAAGTTCGGCGCATAGATGCCATACTCAACGGATTCAATGATTTCCTGCGGCGTCGATTTACCCGGCAACATATAGGTGTTGGTCATACGCGGCATGGGCAGGTGAGCGTAGGATTCACGACGACCATTACCAGTCGGCGTCATCCCCATTAAGCGCGCGTTGAGTTTATCCTGCATGTAGCCTTTCAGGATCCCGTTCTCAATCAGCACGTTGTACTGGCCTGGCGTACCTTCGTCATCAATCGCCACTGAACCACGGCGATCAACCATCGTGCCATCATCCACTACCGTACACAGTTCAGATGCGACCAGTTCGCCGACCTGGCCACTGAAGACCGAAGTGCCACGGCGGTTAAAGTCGCCTTCCAGACCGTGGCCCACCGCTTCATGCAACAGCACACCTGGCCAGCCTGCGCCGAGAACCACCGGCATGGTGCCCGCAGGTGCAGCAACGGCAGAAAGGTTGACCAGCGCCATGCGCACGGCTTCTTTCGCCCATGCATCCGCACGGACTTCACCGTCGAGATCGGCAAGGAAGAACTCATAACCAAAACGACCGCCGCCGCCACTGGCACCGCGTTCGCGTTTACCGTCTTCTTCGACCAGAACGCTCACGGAAAGGCGCACCAGTGGGCGCACATCTGCCGCCAGGGTGCCGTCAGTCGCTGCAACCAAAATTAATTCATAGACGCCACTGAGGCTGGCAGTCACTTCCTGTACGCGCTTGTCGGCTTCGCGGGCAACTTTATCGACCCGGCGTAAAATATCCAGTTTATCCTCGCGACTCATGCTTTGCAGCGGATCAAGCGAGGTATACAGCGGGCTATGCTCTACCGCGCCCAGCGTCTGTACTTTGCCATCGCCACTGTCACGGACAATGGTACGCGCCGCTTGTGCGCTCTGTTCCAGCGCCAACAGGCTGATTTGGTCAGCGTAAGCAAAACCGGTTTTTTCACCGCTGATTGCACGCACGCCAACGCCCTGATCGATGTTGTAAGAACCATCTTTGATAATGCGGTCTTCTAAAACCCAGGATTCGTGATAGCTCGACTGAAAATAGAGATCGCCATAATCAAGGCGACGTTCGGTCAGTTGACCGAGGATCGCGAACAAGTCCTGATGTTTCAGGCCGTTCGCCGCTAGCAATTGTTCACTTACCAGGTTCAGACTCATCGTTTTTGCTACTCGTTAGTTACTGCGGTAGAGGATTTTTTACGGCTGCCGGATGCGGCGTGAACGCCTTATCCGGCCTACGGTTATGTTCCGGCTCGTTGGCCTTATGGCAACGATTATCTTATGAGATTGGGGCAATTACGCGCCATCGTCAAATCATTGCGCTTTTTCTTTACGCGGTTGGCGCAATACTTCGTTGATTTGCGGATCGTCCAGCGGACCCGAAATGTGATAGCGCAAAATGGAGACTTTGCTCCACAGCGGCCCCAGCACTTTACTGGCGGCAAACACTGCCGCGCCAACAATGGGGTTAACCGCAAAGGCCGCTGCCACACCCACCGTTGCAGAAATTTCTGGTGCGACAACCGCCTCCATATTCAGATCGCGACGTACCAGATTCACCGACCCTTTCATGGCGATATCCGCTTCCAGGCCATCCACCAGCGTGTCGTCAGTGTGCATAACACCGTCTTTAATCCACGCCGTGCTACGGATGGAGTCAAAATAGAAACCTTGGCCAAAGGTATCCCTGAAATCAAAGCGCAGCTTACGCATCAGAGCATCGACGCTCAATAAGCGCAGCAATTGCCCGGCGTGTCCGGTGCTGATGTCGGTAATTTCACCTTTGCCCAGTTGAGTATGGATGATGCCATTCAACGTTGCCTCATCCGGCTGCCACGGTGCTTTACGCCAGTGTAAATCGTAATCCACATTAAATGACGACTGGCGTATTGGCGTCGTGACACCAAAAAATTCAGCAGCGGCATCAATTTTCTGCCCGCGTAGTTTTCCTTTCAGCGAGGTGCGTTCGTTACCCGGATTGTTGACCCACTCGCCATCGGCAGAAAGCCGTGAAAAGCCGGTATCAATAAGCCCGTTAGCCAGCGTTAATGTATCGCCAGAAATGGTGATATCGCTGTCGATGCGACCGAGTTTTTGCCCCCAGAACCAACATTCTGCGCAACGTATTTGCGCATCCGGCCAGCCACGGAAGCTAATGTGCTCCGTTGTCGGGAAAGGTGACGACGGCGTGGAGTCACCACTGGTTTTCGCCACGCTGGGGTTGTAATAGAGATATTTAATAGTCGCCAGCCACGGCGCGTTATTGCGCATTGCCAGCGTAGCGTTGATTTCACGTCCTTGCGCCTCGATCTGAGTGCCATTTGCCATCGGTTGCGAAACAATACTCAGGTTATTCCATTGCTGATTTCCCAACGACAACGCTGGCGTACGCAACGTAATGTGCTGGGGAAAACTCACCGCACTACCGACTTTATTCGTCGCGCCTTTCTGGAAAAGTGC
Source organism: Escherichia sp. B1147 (assembly GCF_001660175.1). Classification (NCBI taxonomy): domain Bacteria; kingdom Pseudomonadati; phylum Pseudomonadota; class Gammaproteobacteria; order Enterobacterales; family Enterobacteriaceae; genus Escherichia; species Escherichia sp. B1147. The sequence goes on along the minus strand of NZ_LFHY01000015.1, from coordinate 31,028 downwards.
CAGCCACTCGGCACCATCCATCGGTGGCATATTTAACTCAACACCACTTTGTTCCGGTAACGGTGGAAGCGTTTTACTGTCTGCCGCCCAGATAGCGCGATCGAGCGTCAGCTTTTGACCGAGCAACCAGCGGCTGTTGAAATGGTTATCCGCGCCAGCCTGTCCGGTTAATTCAAAGCTATTGAGGTTGCCATCGACCTTAATGTTAACCGGCAGCGGTTCGCCAGCGGGTTTGGCTAACGGCGAAGGTAAGTGACTACTCACATTCTTCAGATCACCGTTTAGTTCTACGTTATACGTTGCGCCAGCATGATAAGGCAGTTCAATGCCCACTTTACCATCCCAGGCCACGCTGCCGCTTAACGCTTCGTTCACCGCTTCAGGCAGAACGCCGGTTTTCGCCGGTTGCCAGTTACCGTTGAGATTCACCGCAACCTGGTAGGCTTTTGCCCCTTCTTTGGTAGAAAAATCTACGTTCAGTGGCTGATTAAACCAGCTTGCTGTCAGTGGTTCGCTTTGCAGATCGCCATTGATAAAGCTGAATTTGCCGCTCAAATTTTTCAGTGTGCTATCAAGTGGTTTGATAAACAGACTGTTATTACGCAGCGTCACGTCGCCTTTCGCTGTAACCAGTTCGCCGTTCAGTGGAATATCGAGATGTAAGCGAGCATTCACATCGCCGTCGAGCTGGAGTTCTTGCAGGGTTGCCCCCAGAGAGTCTTTCAGCGGCGTCTCATCAAAGTAAGGACCAACAGCTTTGCCCGGACCTTTAATGTCAGCATCAATCAGCAATTTTTCTTTCGAGTAGTCAGGGATCACTGCGGTGAGATTACTCGCGCGCACGCCGCCCAGATTGACGCCATCGGTTTTCATCCATAAACCGTCGTTTATGAAGTCCAGTTCAATATCAAGATTAGTTAACGCTGGCCAGTCTGGCTGGAAGGCAAACTTCGCGTTACGCAGCGGCACCAGCACCTCAAACTGACCTTCGTTGTGTTTGTAGGGGAAAAGATGCGGATTGCCGCCATAAACCAGCGTCGCGTTATCCGCTTCACCGCCCTGAATTGCGCCACTTAAGTAATCGACTAACTCTTTCCCCATCAGATTTTCCGGGAAATAGCGCCACGCCTGTGAACCATCATCGGTACTGATACCAGCCAGAATGCCCAGCCAGGGTTCATCATTAGCCGGTTGCAGGTAGCGGAAACCACCGCGTGCATGGACGGCTGTGGCTTTAACATCAATGTTGCGGCCATCAAGCTGGAAACCTTTGTCATTATTCAGCCAGCTTAGGGTCGCCTTACCGTCAGCAATTTCCAACGGTGCGCGGAAAACGGTTTCGTAAGGCATCTTTGCCTTTTTCATCGACACGGTAAGCAAACCATTCTCGACGCTACCGGAAAGCGTCCCGGAGAAGTGTTCCGCACCTGGCAATAATTTCCATTGTTTCCAGGCCAGATCGCTCCACGATGCCTGAAAACGGGTCTTTTCAGCCGCCTGAAGCGGGATATCCAGCGCCAGCGTGTTAATTTTGCCGCGCGGTTGTGTTGACCGCCAGATGTCTCCCAGCGCAGGAGAAAGCTTCACTGCCAGCGGACGTACGCCTTCCAGCCCCGCCAGTTCCAGATTGCTGGCACGGATCCGCAGTTCATCACTGCGTGTATTATTCTTTCCACCAACGTCCTGTTCCGGCATCCAGGCAAGCGTCAATGCCCCACTCGGCCAGCGTTTGCCATCCATCGTGATACGGGTATCGGGAATAGAAAACTGCCAGCCAGGATGTTCACGCGTAATGTGTGCGGTGAGATTATCGACCGACAGTGAATGCATTTGCTTCTCGCCCAACCAGCTGGCACCGCCCTGTTTCAGCCAGACGTCGCCGCCGGTCACATCGCCTTTGTCGATCGTCATCCAGCCTTCAAGGGAGAATTGCGCCGTTTCCAGTGCAATGTTGTCCTGCATCCATTTGCCCAGCCACGGCTTCAGGTCAATATCATCAGCCTGTAGCCAGACGCGACCGTTACTTAACAACCCTTCATCATCACGCAAATCCATGCGAACTTGCATCACGCCGTGCTGCCCGGTCAGGCTGGAGAGACTTACCTGGCCTTCCGCGCGGTGACGACGCGGGTCATTAAGCCAGGTGAGTTGTGGGATCGCCAGTTCCGCGCGTTGACCGGATGGCGTCAGAAAGCTGACTTCACTATCGCGGAGATCGAAGTGATCGAATTGATGGAGAAAAAGATCGCTGATACGGCTGGCTTCAAGGCTGTCGTTGCCGCCGCTACTTGTGATGGGCGTATTGGTGCGAAAACGTAATTGCCAGAAAGTAAGATCGCGAAACTGCCAGCGCATATGCAGCAGGCTCTGCCAGACATCCAGCGCGAGAGTGAAGCGCTTGACGGAAAACTCGCCACCATCTTTCAGCTCCGCACGAATGTCGTGAGCTTCAAGCGTGGGGCCAAAATTCTGCCAGCTGGCGGAAAGCTGACTGGCTTCCACCGGCATGCCGGTAGCGGATTCAATTTTCTTGAGGATTTCTGGACGCCAGGCATCAAGGTGCGGCAAAGCAATACGCAGGCCGCTGACCAGCAGCGCGGTGATCACAACGAGCGCGGCTCCAGTAAGCAGTAAAATCCCCGGCAATCGCCTCACCCGTCACTCCTTGTCTGCTAAAAATGTGACTCAAAAAACCTTTGCCGGATGGCGGCCCAGCATTTGTTTACATCATGACGACGTCAAACTGCTCCTGGTTGTAGAGCGGTTCGATTTGTACTTTAACCTGCTTACCCACAAAAATTTCTACTTCTGCCAGCGAGTGCGACTCTTCGCCTTTCAACGCTTCAGCAACCGCTGGAGAAGCATAGACCAGGAAACGGTCGGAGTCGTAAGCATGGTGTACGCGAACAATCTCACGCATAATTTCATAGCATACCGTTTCCACGGTTTTCACCGTTCCGCGGCCGTGGCAAGTTGGGCATTCGTTACACAGTACATGTTCAATGCTTTCGCGGGTGCGTTTACGCGTCATTTCCACCAGCCCCAGCGCCGAAAAGCCGTTAACGCTGGTTTTCACCCGGTCTTTGCTCAACGCCTGCTCCAGCGAATGCAGTACCCGACGACGGTGATCTTCATTATTCATGTCGATGAAATCAATAATGATAATCCCGCCCAGGTTACGCAACCGTAGCTGGCGAGCAATGGCCTGCGTCGCCTCAATATTGGTATTGAAGATGGTGTCGTCCAGATTGCGATGACCGACAAACGCCCCAGTATTGATATCCACGGTGGTCATCGCTTCGGTCTGGTCGATAATCAGATAACCGCCAGACTTCAACTCAACTTTGCGTTCCAGCGCCCGCTGAATCTCGTTTTCGACATCAAAGAGATCGAAAATCGGCTGGCGCCCCGTGTAATGCTCCAGCTTGCTGGTCATCTCGGGGATGTATTCCGAAGTGAACTCAAGTAATGCTTCGTAAGTCAGGCGTGAGTCAACGCGAATGCGATCCAGCTCGGCATCGGCAAAATCACGCAGCACACGCTGCGCCAGCGCCAGTTCACCGTACAGTTGATAACGCGTCTGTGGGCGCTTTTTACGCTCCATAACTTTGGTCCAGACACGCTTCAGATAAGCGGCATCGGAGGCGAGTTCAGCTTCGCCTACGCCTTCTGCCGCAGTACGGATGATAAATCCGCCCTGCTCGTCGCAATACTCGGCGACCACTTTTTTCAGGCGATCACGTTCGGATTCACTTTCGATGCGTTGGGAAACCCCTACGTGGGACGCTCCTGGCATAAATACCAGGTAACGGGAAGGCAGCGTGATGTCCGTGGTCAGGCGCGCGCCTTTAGTACCCAGCGGATCTTTCACCACCTGAACCATCAGATCTTGCCCCTGCCGAACCAGTTCCGAGATGTCGCGCACCGTGAACTGCTTTTGTTCTTCCCCCGCCACACATTCGGTGTGCGGCATGATGTCAGAAGCGTGTAGAAACGCAGCTTTATCCAGCCCAATATCTACAAAAGCCGCCTGCATACCCGGAAGTACGCGACTTACACGACCCTTGTAGATATTGCCTACTATTCCGCGTCGCGCCTCACGTTCAATATGAATTTCCTGCAGAATACCGCCATCAATATACGCCACTCGTGTTTCCGAAGGCGTTACGTTTACCAACAATTCAGCCGTCATGTTTATCCCTTTTCTCACGCAGTGCGTTAAAATTACTCAATAATTCACACGTTTCAACCAGCGGTAAGCCGACTACGGCGTGATAGCTGCCATTTATCTTCCTGACAAAACAACCACCAAGCCCCTGAATACCGTATGCACCTGCTTTATCTAACGGTTCACCGCTGGCGACATAGCCCGCGATATCTTCATCTGTTAACGTTCTGAAAGTCACATCGGTCACCACCAGACAATCGAGAATGTACTGACTGTCGGCCAGCGCCACAGCTGTCATTACCTGATGGGTCTGCCCCGATAATTTGCGCAACATCTGTACCGCATGACCTGCATCGCGCGGTTTCTCCAGTACTTCGCCGTTCAGAATCACGATGGTATCTGCACCCAGCACCGGAAGATCCTGCGCGGCTTGCGCGACGCCCGCCTGAGCTTTCTCGCGCGCCAGACGCACAACGTATTGCTGCGCGCTCTCCTGCGGAAAACGTTGCTCCTCAATGCCCGTAACGATACGTTCAAAGGAAACGCCAAGTTGCGCAAGTAACTCCTGCCGACGCGGAGAACCGGAAGCTAAATACAGAGAAGTCATAGAAACCTTTATTGCACTGCAAACTGCTGACGAGTTTTGCGCATCAGCATGAAAATCCACGGCCAGAGCACGCCATTGACTACACTACTCCAGAACACTTCCGGTCTGAAAGAGACGTTGATCACTAAAAACTCTGCCCAGAAAACAATAATATCCACAACCAACGAAAGCAACATGACGACCAGCGCCTGCTGCCACAATGCCAGATTACGGAAAAGCTGGAATTTCAGCGCGACCAGATAAGCAATGATACTCATCGACAACGCCCGTACACCGAGCGTGGAGCCACTGATCAGATCCAGTATGGCACCCATCAAAAAACCTGTGCCCACATTTACGCGATGGGGCAAGGCGAGGCTCCAATACAATAAGATGAGCAAAACCCAGTTAGGCCGGAAAACAATAAGATTATCCGGCCAGGGCATAATTTGCAGTAATAACGCAATGAGGAAAGAGAGCCAGATAACCCAGCGCCCCTGGCTACGATAACTCGCCACTATTGCCCTCCTGGCGTACGCGCAGGTGGTTGAGTACCACTTTGCGGCGGCGTAGCCCTTTGTGGAGAGCGGTCAGCGGCGGTACCCGTTGCAGGTTGCTGCGGGCCTGGCTGGGTAATACCCGTTGCCGGTTCAGGCAGTTTTGGCCCCATTGCATCTGGCGAAGGCAACACCTGCGGCATCATTTGCATCAGGCGTTCATTAGCAACGCGATGCACCTCTTCCGGCGTCATCGGGTTGGCCCCGTTACGATCCGCCCCCCACAACAGAAGCAGATAACGTAAACGTTGCAGTCCCGCAGTCGGACGCGCCTGAATCACGGTATATGCGCGCTGGGTATCGAGTTTCACGGAAGAGACAACCGCCACCGGATAACCTTCCGGGAAACGACCGCCCAGACCTGAAGTCACCAGTACATCACCAACACGAATATCAGTATTCGCTGGCAAGTGCTCAAGCTGTAAATCATCCGTACACCCATTACCCGCCGCGATAACGCGGATATCGTTACGCAGCACCTGAATCGGCAGCGCATGGGTCGCGTCGCAGATCAGCAGTACGCGGCTGGTCATTTTTGCGACCGCCACCACCTGGCCGACCACACCTTTATCGCTAATGACTGGCTGGCCTTCGTAAACACCGTTGACACTGCCTTTGTCGATAACAACCTGATCGCTGTACGGATCGTTAACAGTGGAGATAACCTGGGTCACCATCTTCTGCTCGTCCTGACGCAGCGGAGAACCCAGAAGCTCACGCAAGCGCGCGTTCTCCTGTTTATATTGTCCCAACATCAGCAGATCGCTGTTTTTCAGCAGCAACTCCTGACGTAACGCCCGGTTTTCAAGTTCTAGTTGGTCACGCGAGGCCAGCGTCTGCGATACGCCATCCAGCAATTCACGAGGAGCATTGGAAATAAAGTAGAAAGGACTGACAGCGGTATCCATATAGGTACGGATTTGACTGAAAGTCCCCAGGCGGCTGTCGGCAATAATAATGCCGAGCGCCACCAGCACCGCCAGAATAAGGCGAATCTGTAGCGACGGGCCACGGCTAAAAATTGGCTTCATAAGTTATGCGTATTCTCGTATCAGACCAGGCAGGATGAACAGACGCTTCCCCTGCCTGCATCCGATTACTCTTCGCTGAACAGGTCGCCGCCGTGCATGTCGATCATTTCCAGCGCCTTGCCGCCACCGCGCGCCACACAGGTCAGCGGATCTTCAGCAACAACGACTGGAATGCCGGTTTCTTCCATTAATAAACGGTCAAGGTTACGCAGCAATGCGCCACCGCCAGTGAGCACCATTCCACGCTCAGAAATGTCGGAAGCCAGTTCCGGCGGACACTGCTCCAGCGCAACCATCACTGCGCTAACGATGCCGGTCAGCGGCTCTTGCAGCGCTTCGAGAATTTCGTTGGAGTTCAGCGTAAAGCCACGTGGAACGCCTTCAGCCAGGTTACGACCACGAACTTCAATTTCACGCACTTCATCGCCCGGATAAGCCGAACCGATTTCGTGTTTAATACGCTCTGCTGTCGCTTCACCGATCAAGGAACCGTAGTTACGACGAACATAGTTGATAATGGCTTCGTCAAAGCGGTCGCCGCCGATGCGTACAGAAGAGGAGTAAACCACGCCATTCAACGAGATTACGGCAACTTCAGTAGTACCACCGCCGATATCAACCACCATGGAACCAGTCGCTTCAGAAACCGGCAGACCGGCGCCAATTGCCGCAGCCATCGGCTCTTCAATCAGGAACACTTCACGGGCGCCTGCGCCCTGCGCGGATTCACGGATTGCGCGGCGTTCAACCTGGGTTGCGCCAACCGGCACACAGACCAGAACGCGCGGGCTTGGGCGCATAAAGCTGTTGCTGTGCACTTGCTTAATGAAGTGCTGGAGCATTTTTTCAGTCACGAAGAAGTCAGCGATTACGCCATCTTTCATGGGGCGAATAGCAGCAATATTGCCCGGCGTACGGCCCAGCATCTGCTTCGCATCATGACCAACTGCAGCCACGCTTTTTGGTGAACCGGCACGATCCTGACGAATGGCCACAACGGAAGGCTCATTCAATACGATGCCTTGTCCTTTTACATAAATGAGGGTATTCGCAGTACCCAAGTCAATGGACAAGTCATTGGAAAACATGCCACGAAATTTTTTCAACATACTAAGGGATAATCCTGAAAGCTGGGGCGGAAAAGAAAATCCGCTTACTTTACCAACCACACGCAGCAGCGACAAGGCGCAAAAATCATCTGCTACGGTGAAAATTAGTGCAGTTCGTTTCCTTTGTTACAAATCTCTGCCTGAGTCCAGATAAGGCTAAATGCGTCAACAGCATTCCTCGCCTGTTTGCAACTGCGTAAGGTCATTCATCTGCATATGTGCTGCAACAATCTGGCGAGCAGATAAGCACACTCCCACGAGACGCAGCGCGCGTTATTCTACGTGAAAACGGATCAAACGGCAGGTTAAACCGAGTATCTTTGTGAATATTTTTTCACGTTAGTATCAAGTGGCTGTGAGGACGCGAAAAAATCCCCCTGACCACCCAAAACCCCGCGCTGAATCAGGGTCTGCCACTCGCTTCGCGAACGTACGCCAGTCGCGTAAACCTGGGTGTTGGTCCCGGAACAGGCTTCTACCATGCTCTGAACCAACAATTGGTTTTCCGTTCGCTTCTCAATATTTCTTACCAGCCCCGGATGAAGCTTGAGTAATTCGACATTAAGTTCTTTGATCCAACTGGTACTTACCAGCGTCAATCCAGCCTGGTTAACGGCGACTCGAACCCCTAAAGCATTCACCAAACGAATGACAGGTTGCAAGCGACCGATATGTTGACCAACATCAGCCTCTGCAAGTTCAATAATTATGCGTTTTCGTTGCGATTTTTCACACTGCATCAACGTATCGCGCAGCCAACGCTGGAAACGCGGGCGGATCAACGACTCAACGGTCACCTGAATCGCCAGATTTTCTTGCGGCCAATAGCGTAACAGCGGAATGAGACGACTGATTTGCAGGCGGTCATACTCTTCCGATAAACCAAACTGCAACACCATCGGCATATATTCCGCCGAGCTTACCTCTTCATTACCATCAAAGATGCGACACATAATTTCGCGATGATGAACCTGCCCCTCCCGGGTGACCGCAGGTTTTTGATAAAGCCGCGGACCGCCACGACTCAACATTTGTTCGATTAGCGTACGCCAGCGAACGTTGCCGCGCCCTTTTTCTGGTAATGAGTCATCGTAAATCGCCCAGCTATTACCACCCTGTAATCCCGCATTACGCGTGGCGGATTCGGCATGTTCCATCACCTGTTCTGTTTCCTGGCCACTACGCCAGGCACAGATGCCGATATGAATCATATCTTCACGATCGAGCATTTTATTGCTCGGCAAGGTATCAATCGCTTTGATCAACTGCCCGGCAATGCTCTCCGCCTCTTTTAATGTCCGGTGCGGCAACAGCGCGGCAAAATCGCTACGGTGATAGCGCGCCAGCAGTGCGCCTGGATAGCGCATCATAAATGTCGACAGTAGATTTGTCAGAGCAAAGAGCTGTTCTTCGGCCTGGCTGTGTCCCCACGTGTCGCTCAACATATTGAAATCAGGCAGACGGATCATCATCACGATCCCGTGAGTCCCTACCTTCTCTTGATCTTCCAGTAAGGTAGCCAACTGGTTGTCGAAAAAGAGACGGTTATTGAGGCCGGTTTTGATGTCCTGCGCGGCGTAAGAGCGAATCAGCGTATCAAGACGGCTGTGCTGTTCTCGCGCATTCTGAATTTCTGAAAGCAGCATATCCAGCGCACTGCTGGTCCCTGGCGGCCATTCATAGATGGAGCCAAGCACATTCGGCCCACGCTCCCCGTTTAAGATGCGCGCCGAGCGGGTTTCCAGTAGTTCTTGCCCGGCAAGTTGCCGCTGCAGCCAGCGTACTGCAAGGAAAAGCATAATAATGATAAAACCAATTGCACCAGTGAGCGGCGCGGTGGTCATCAGCGAGTGAAAATAGTTTCCCATCGGGTCCTGATAAACCAGACGTAGCGACATCCCCGGATGTTTAACTAACGGAACAGTCAGTTCGCGAAACAGATCGCTGGTGCCAACAGGGCGGTAACTCCCCTGACGGGAAAGGGTATAAACCTGTTTGTTATCATGCAACAGGTCCACGCGAACGATATCTGCCAACATCATCAGTTCACTGATTTGTGGCCTCAGCGAGCTGAAATCAGACGACACCAGATGCGTATCGATAGCCGTCGCCACCGCCTGAACGCGATGACTAAACTTATACTGAATCGCGTTATAGAAACTTAACGAGCAGCCCATCAGAGTCACAAAGATCGTTAGCCCAGTGAGCAGCGTGACAAAGGCTGAAAATTTCGTCGTTAATCTCATCCTTGTGTTAACTCCGATAGTGAGGAAGCGGGCATACTAGCAAATCAGATTTATCTCGCAATTTATTGCGCTTCATCGGCTTTGCTTTTCAATTAGCGAGTATAGTCTTCAGAAATTATTTTCCAATCCATCATGCACATGAGGACCTCTTATGCAGGCGTTACTTTTAGAACAGCAGGACGGCAAAACCCTCGCATCTGTACAGACTCTGGACGCAAGTCGCCTGCCGGAAGGCAATGTAACGGTCGATATCCACTGGTCGAGCCTGAATTATAAAGATGCGCTGGCAATAACCGGTAAAGGAAAAATAATCCGCAATTTTCCGATGATTCCTGGCATCGACTTCGCCGGAACCGTACGCACCAGCGAAGATCCCCGTTTTCATACTGGTCAGGAAGTGTTACTCACGGGCTGGGGTGTTGGTGAAAATCATTGGGGCGGACTGGCAGAACAAGCGCGCGTGAAAGGCGACTGGTTGGTTGCCATGCCGCAAGGTCTGGATGCGCGTAAAGCGATGATTATTGGTACTGCCGGGTTTACAGCCATGCTGTGCGTGCTGGCACTGGAAGATGCCGGTATTCGCCCGCAAGATGGCGAGATTGTGGTGACGGGCGCTAGTGGCGGCGTCGGCAGCACCGCCGTGGCGCTGTTGCATAAGCTGGGATATCAGGTGGTTGCCGTTTCTGGTCGCGAAAGCACCCATGAGTATCTGAAAAGTTTAGGCGCCAGCCGAATTCTGCCGCGTGATGAATTTGCTGAATCCCGCCCACTGGAAAAACAGCTTTGGGCCGGCGCTGTTGACACCGTGGGCGACAAAGTGCTGGCTAAAGTGCTGGCGCAAATGAACTACGGCGGCTGTGTGGCAGCGTGTGGTCTGGCTGGCGGTTTTACCCTGCCAACCACCGTCATGCCGTTTATCCTGCGTAACGTTCGCTTGCAGGGCGTGGATTCGGTGATGACCCCAGCAGAGCGCCGTACGCAAGCCTGGCAACGTCTGGTTGCCGATTTACCGGAATCATTCTACTCACAGGCTGCAAAAGAGATTTCCCTGGCTGATGCGCCAAAATTTGCCGAGGCCATTATTAACAATCAGATCCAGGGCCGTACGCTGGTAAAAATTAACTAAGCGTTAGTATAAAATAATTTACATATCGTTAACGAATTTTAGCAGCACTTTGACATTCTCCCTGCCATAGTAATCATGAGCATACCGGGAGTCTGTTATGAAAAAAATTCGTCAACTTACAGAAGCCGATGTCACTGCTGAATCGGCTTTTTTTATGCAACGTCGGCAAGTTCTGAAAGCATTAGGCATCAGCGCTGCCGCCCTCTCTTTACCAAACGCCGCCCACGCGGATTTGCTTGGCTGGTTCAAAGGGAACGATCGCCCGCCCGCACCTGCAGGAAAATCCCTGGAGTTCAGCAAACCTGCTGCCTGGCAAAATAACCTGCCACTGACACCGGAAAATAAAGTTTCCGGCTACAACAATTTCTATGAGTTTGGGCTGGATAAAGCGGATCCAGCAGCGAATGCTGGCAGCCTGAAAACCGATCCGTGGACGTTGAAAATCAGTGGTGAAGTCAGTAAACCGTTAACCCTCGACCACGATGCGCTAACCCGTCGATTCCCGTTAGAAGAGCGGATTTACCGGATGCGCTGCGTGGAAGCGTGGTCGATGGTGGTGCCGTGGATTGGTTTTCCGCTGCATAAATTGTTGGCGCTGGCAGAGCCGAACAGCAACGCGAAGTACGTCGCTTTCGAAACAATTTATGCACCGGAACAAATGCCCGGCCAGCAGGACAGGTTTATCGGCGGCGGTCTGAAATATCCCTATGTAGAAGGATTACGTCTCGACGAGGCAATGCATCCGCTCACACTGATGACCGTCGGCGTCTATGGCAAGGCGTTGCCGCCGCAAAACGGCGCGCCGGTACGCCTGATTGTGCCATGGAAATATGGCTTTAAAGGCATCAAGTCGATAGTGAGTATAAAGTTGACCCGTGAACGCCCACCAACCACCTGGAATCTTTCGGCCCCCAACGAATACGGCTTTTACGCCAACGTCAACCCGCATGTTGATCACCCTCGCTGGTCGCAGGCCACTGAGCGATTTATCGGTTCAGGCGGCATCCTGGATGTGCAACGCCAGCCGACACTGTTATTTAACGGCTACGCCGATGAAGTAGCGTCACTATATCGCGGGCTGGATCTACGGGAGAACTTCTAAGTGCGTTTGACTGCAAAACAGATTACCTGGCTGAAAATTTGCCTGCATCTTGCCGGATTTTTGCCGTTTGTCTGGCTGGTTTGGGCAATCAATCATGGCGGGTTAAGTGCCGACCCGGTGAAAGATATTCAGCATTTTACCGGTCGGACTGCGCTGAAATTTTTATTGGCGACGTTGTTAATTACTCCGCTGGCGCGCTACGCTAAACAGCCATTATTGATTCGCACCCGCCGCCTGTTAGGTTTATGGTGTTTCGCCTGGGCGACGCTGCACTTAACCAGTTATGCATTGCTGGAACTTGGCGTGAACAACCTGGCGTTATTAGGTCAGGAATTAATCACCCGGCCTTATTTAACCCTGGGTATTATCAGTTGGTTGATTTTGCTTGCTTTAGCATTCACTTCCACACAAGCGATACAGCGAAAACTAGGCAAACACTGGCAACAATTGCATAACTTCGTCTATCTTGTCGCGATCCTGGCCCCCATACATTATCTGTGGTCAGTGAAGATTATCTCACCGCAGCCGATCATCTACGCCGGGCTGGCATTACTGCTTTTAGCCTTACGTTATAAGAAGTTCCGTCAATGGAGGCGCTAATTACGTGAACTGTGCGGCTTATTGCAAATTACGCGACGTTGAAAGTTATTTACATGTTAGCTGTTGATTATCTTCCCTGATAAGACCAGTATTTAGCTGCCATTTGCTACGAAATCGTTATAATGTGCGACCTCGTTCTACCTTAGGCAGTTTTTAAGCTGCTGAAAAGGTGACAATGGCGCAACGAAGGTATATTTTGTTTTTTGCCGGAGGATAGCAGCAGATCGCTGCACAATGTCCGTCAAGTATCACATTGACACTCTGGGGCAAAATAGACCGGCGTCCCGGCCTGCTGAAATTTACCGCTATGCATACAGCTGTCGGGGCATACGCTTTACAGACGGCGGTGAAACGCCTGTCACAATCACACTAAACAAAGAGTACGGAACCCACTCATGGATATTCGTAAGATTAAAAAACTGATCGAGCTGGTTGAAGAATCAGGCATCTCTGAACTGGAAATTTCTGAAGGCGAAGAGTCAGTACGCATCAGCCGTGCAGCACCTGCCGCAAGTTTCCCGATGATGCAACAAGCTTACGCTGCACCAATGATGCAGCAGCCAGCTCAATCTAACGCAGCCGCTCCGGCGACCGTTCCTTCCATGGAAGCGCCAGCAGCAGCGGAAATCAGTGGTCACATCGTACGTTCCCCAATGGTTGGTACTTTCTACCGCACCCCAAGCCCGGACGCGAAAGCGTTCATCGAAGTGGGTCAGAAAGTGAACGTGGGCGATACCCTGTGCATCGTTGAAGCCATGAAAATGATGAACCAGATCGAAGCAGACAAATCCGGTACTGTGAAAGCAATTCTGGTCGAAAGTGGACAACCGGTAGAATTTGACGAGCCGCTGGTCGTCATCGAGTAACGAGGCGAACATGCTGGATAAAATTGTTATTGCCAACCGCGGCGAGATTGCATTGCGTATTCTTCGTGCCTGTAAAGAACTGGGCATCAAGACTGTCGCTGTGCACTCCAGCGCGGATCGCGATCTAAAACACGTATTACTGGCAGATGAAACGGTCTGTATCGGCCCTGCTCCGTCAGTAAAAAGTTATCTGAACATCCCGGCAATCATCAGCGCCGCTGAAATCACCGGCGCAGTAGCAATCCATCCGGGTTACGGCTTCCTCTCCGAGAACGCCAACTTTGCCGAGCAGGTTGAACGCTCCGGCTTTATCTTCATCGGCCCGAAAGCCGACACCATTCGCCTGATGGGCGACAAAGTGTCGGCAATCGCCGCGATGAAAAAAGCAGGCGTTCCTTGCGTACCGGGTTCTGACGGCCCGCTGGGCGACGATATGGATAAAAACCGTGCCATTGCTAAACGCATTGGTTACCCGGTGATTATCAAAGCCTCCGGCGGCGGCGGCGGTCGTGGTATGCGCGTAGTACGCGGCGACGCTGAACTGGCACAATCTATCTCCATGACTCGTGCGGAAGCGAAAGCTGCTTTCAGCAACGATATGGTTTACATGGAGAAATACCTGGAAAATCCTCGCCACGTCGAGATCCAGGTACTGGCTGATGGCCAGGGCAACGCAATCTATCTGGCGGAACGTGACTGCTCCATGCAGCGTCGTCACCAGAAAGTGGTCGAAGAAGCACCGGCACCGGGCATTACCCCGGAACTGCGCCGCTACATCGGCGAACGTTGTGCTAAAGCGTGTGTTGATATCGGCTATCGCGGTGCTGGTACGTTTGAGTTCCTGTTCGAAAACGGCGAGTTCTATTTCATCGAAATGAACACCCGTATTCAGGTAGAGCACCCGGTTACTGAAATGATCACCGGTGTTGACCTGATCAAAGAACAGCTGCGTATCGCTGCCGGTCAGCCGCTGTCTATCAAGCAAGAAGAAGTTCACGTTCGCGGCCATGCGGTGGAATGCCGTATCAACGCCGAAGATCCGAATACCTTCTTGCCAAGCCCGGGCAAAATCACCCGTTTCCACGCGCCAGGCGGTTTTGGTGTGCGTTGGGAGTCTCATATCTACGCGGGATACACCGTGCCGCCGTACTATGACTCAATGATCGGTAAACTGATTTGCTACGGTGAAAACCGCGACGTGGCGATTGCGCGCATGAAGAATGCATTGCAAGAGCTGATCATCGACGGTATTAAAACCAACGTTGATCTGCAGATCCGTATCATGAACGACGAGAACTTCCAGCATGGTGGAACTAACATCCACTATCTGGAGAAAAAACTCGGTCTTCAGGAAAAATAAGACAGCAAAAGCGTCAAAAGGCCGGAATTTCCGGCCTTTTTTATTTCTGGGGATCGACAAGCCCCATAAGGTACAATCCCCGCTTTCTTCACCCATCAGGGACAAAAAATGGACACTCGTTTTGTTCAGGCCCATAAAGAGGCGCGCTGGGCGCTGGGGCTGACCCTTTTGTATCTGGCGGTATGGTTAGTAGCCGCTTACTTACCAGGCGTGACCCCCGGTTTTACCGGCTTTCCGCGCTGGTTTGAGATGGCCTGCATCCTGACGCCGCTGCTATTTATTGGACTGTGCTGGGCGATGGTGAAATTTATCTATCGCGATATCCCACTGGAGGATGACGATGCAGCTTGAAGTGATTCTACCGCTGGTCGCCTATCTGGTGGTGGTGTTCGGAATTTCGGTTTACGCGATGCGTAAACGGAGCACAGGCACCTTCCTCAATGAGTATTTCCTCGGCAGCCGCTCCATGGGCGGCATCGTGCTGGCGATGACGCTCACCGCGACCTATATCAGCGCCAGTTCGTTTATCGGCGGGCCAGGTGCTGCTTATAAATACGGGCTGGGCTGGGTATTACTGGCGATGATCCAGCTACCTGCAGTCTGGCTTTCGCTCGGTATTCTCGGCAAGAAGTTCGCGATTCTCGCGCGCCGCTACAATGCGGTAACACTGAACGACATGCTGTTTGCCCGCTACCAGAGCCGTCTACTGGTATGGCTGGCGAGCCTGAGTTTGCTGGTCGCGTTCGTTGGTGCGATGACAGTGCAGTTTATCGGCGGTGCGCGTCTGCTGGAAACCGCTGCGGGTATTCCTTATGAAACCGGCCTGCTGATTTTCGGTATTAGTATTGCGTTGTATACCGCCTTTGGCGGCTTTCGCGCCAGTGTACTGAACGACACTATGCAAGGACTGGTGATGCTGATTGGCACCATTGTGCTGCTTATTGGCGTGGTGCATGCCGCAGGCGGTTTAAGCAATGCGGTAGAGACGCTACAAACTATCGATCCGCAACTGGTAACACCACAAGGCGCTGACGATATTCTGTCGCCTGCCTTTATGACCTCATTCTGGGTGCTGGTGTGCTTTGGTGTTATTGGCCTGCCGCATACCGCGGTGCGCTGTATTTCTTATAAAGACAGCAAAGCAGTACATCGGGGGATCATCATCGGGACGATTGTAGTCGCAATCCTGATGTTCGGTATGCACCTGGCCGGAGCCTTAGGTCGGGCGGTGATCCCCGATCTTACCGTACCGGATTTGGTGATCCCGACATTGATGGTAAAAGTGCTGCCACCGTTTGCTGCCGGGATCTTCCTTGCTGCACCGATGGCCGCGATCATGTCGACGATCAACGCCCAATTGCTGCAAAGTTCCGCTACGATCATTAAAGATCTCTATCTGAATATTCGTCCGGATCAAATGCAAAACGAGACGCGTCTGAAGCGGATGTCGGCAGTGATCACGTTGGTCCTCGGCGCGTTACTGCTGCTTGCTGCCTGGAAGCCGCCAGAAATGATCATCTGGCTAAATTTGTTGGCCTTCGGTGGGCTGGAGGCTGTCTTCCTGTGGCCGCTGGTGCTGGGTCTTTACTGGGAACGCGCCAACGCCAAAGGTGCGCTGAGTGCAATGATCGTTGGCGGTGTGCTGTATGCAGTACTTGCGACCCTGAATATTCAGTACCTGGGCTTCCACCCTATCGTGCCCTCGTTACTGCTAAGTTTGCTGGCTTTCCTGGTCGGAAACCGTTTCGGTACTTCCGTCCCGCAAGCTACCGTTTTGACTACTGATAAATAAAGAGTTTTGCCATGCCTTGGATCCAACTGAAACTGAACACCACCGGCGCGAACGCAGAAGATCTTAGCGATGCGCTGATGGAAGCGGGTGCCGTGTCCATTACTTTTCAGGATACCCACGATACGCCGGTGTTTGAGCCTCTGCCGGGCGAAACGCGCCTGTGGGGCGACACCGATGTGATTGGTCTGTTCGATGCTGAAACCGACATGAATGAAGTCGTGGCGATTCTGGAGAATCATCCGCTGCTCGGCGCAGGCTTCGCACATAAAATCGAACAACTGGAAGACAAAGACTGGGAGCGCGAATGGATGGATAATTTCCACCCAATGCGCTTTGGTGAACGTCTGTGGATCTGCCCAAGCTGGCGTGATGTGCCAGACGAAAACGCCGTCAACGTGATGTTAGACCCAGGCCTGGCGTTTGGTACGGGTACCCATCCAACCACTTCTTTGTGCCTGCAATGGCTCGATAGCCTCGATTTAACCGGTAAAACGGTGATCGACTTTGGCTGTGGTTCCGGCATTCTGGCTATCGCAGCACTGAAACTGGGCGCAGCAAAAGCGATTGGTATTGATATCGATCCGCAGGCGATTCAGGCCAGCCGCGACAACGCCGAACGTAATGGCGTTTCTGACCGTCTGGAACTCTACTTACCCAAAGATCAGCCAGAAGCGATGAAAGCCGACGTGGTGGTCGCTAATATCCTGGCAGGCCCATTACGTGAACTGGCACCGTTAATCAGCGTCCTGCCGGTTTCAGGCGGTTTGCTGGGCCTCTCTGGCATTCTTGCAAGCCAGGCAGAGAGCGTCTGCGAAGCTTACGCGGATTGCTTCGTTCTGGACCCGGTCGTGGAAAAAGAAGAGTGGTGTCGCATTACTGGTCGTAAGAATTAACCGCCAGAATGCGGCATAGTGATGTAGAGTAAACTGCGAGCAACGTCACAAAAGGCACGTAATTTTGCTGATTATTTAGGCAAATTTGCGTGCCAAAATTTTCATTCATAAAGAAAAATTGAGAACTTACTCAAATTTCTTTGAGTGCGAATTTTAATCAGTTATTTCTAATGTGATGATTTTTATGATTAATTATTCCTCTGAGTTCATTTTAAATGCAATTCTTTGATCCATCTCAGAGGATTGGTCAAAGTTTGGCCTTTCATCTCGTGCAAAAAATGCGTAATATACGCCGCCTTGCAGTCACAGTATGGTCATTTCTTAACTCATGCGCATCGGACAATATCAGCTCAGAAATCGCCTGATCGCAGCGCCCATGGCTGGCATTACAGACAGACCTTTTCGGACGTTGTGCTACGAGATGGGAGCCGGATTGACAGTATCCGAGATGATGTCTTCTAACCCACAGGTTTGGGAAAGCGACAAATCTCGTTTACGGATGGTGCACATTGATGAACCCGGTATTCGCACCGTGCAAATTGCCGGTAGCGATCCGAAAGAAATGGCGGATGCAGCACGTATTAACGTGGAAAGCGGTGCCCAGATTATTGATATCAATATGGGTTGCCCGGCTAAAAAAGTGAATCGCAAGCTCGCAGGTTCAGCCCTCTTGCAGTACCCGGATGTCGTTAAATCGATCCTTACCGAGGTCGTCAATGCAGTGGACGTTCCTGTCACCCTGAAGATTCGCACTGGTTGGGCGCCGGAACATCGTAACTGCGAAGAGATTGCCCAACTGGCTGAAGACTGTGGCATTCAGGCTCTGACCATTCATGGCCGTACACGCGCCTGTTTGTTCAATGGAGAAGCTGAATACGACAGTATTCGGGCAGTTAAGCAGAAAGTTTCCATTCCGGTTATCGCGAATGGCGACATTACTGACCCGCTTAAAGCCAGAGCTGTGCTCGACTATACAGGGGCGGATGCTCTGATGATAGGCCGCGCAGCTCAGGGAAGACCCTGGATCTTTCGGGAAATCCAGCATTATCTGGACACTGGGGAGTTGCTGCCCCCGCTGCCTTTGGCAGAGGTTAAGCGCTTGCTTTGCGCGCACGTTCGGGAACTGCATGACTTTTATGGTCCGGCAAAAGGGTACCGAATTGCACGTAAACACGTTTCCTGGTATCTCCAGGAACACGCTCCAAATGACCAGTTTCGGCGCACATTCAACGCCATTGAGGATACCAGCGAACAGCTGGAGGCGTTGGAGGCATACTTCGAAAATTTTGCGTAAACAGAAATAAAGAGCTGACAGAACTATGTTCGAACAACGCGTAAATTCTGACGTACTGACCGTTTCTACCGTTAACTCTCAGGATCAGGTAACCCAAAAACCCCTGCGTGACTCGGTTAAACAGGCACTGAAGAACTATTTTGCTCAACTGAACGGTCAGGATGTTAATGACCTCTATGAGCTGGTACTGGCTGAAGTAGAACAGCCCCTGTTGGACATGGTGATGCAATACACCCGTGGTAACCAGACCCGTGCTGCGCTGATGATGGGCATCAACCGTGGTACGCTGCGTAAAAAATTGAAAAAGTACGGCATGAACTAATTCAGGTTAGCTAATTGCTTGATTAAAAGGCGCTACTCGGCATGGGGAAGCGCCTTTTTTATAGGTGTCACAAAGGGAGTGACCATGAGAACAGGATGTGAACCCACCAGGTTTGGCGACAATACAAAGACCATTATCCATGGTGATGCATTAGCTGAACTTAAAAAGATACCCGCAGAAAGTGTCGATCTAATTTTTGCCGACCCGCCTTATAACATCGGCAAAAATTTCGATGGCCTGATCGAAGCGTGGAAAGAAGATCTGTTTATTAACTGGCTATTTGAAGTGATTACAGAGTGCCACCGCGTTCTGAAAAAACAGGGCAGCATGTACATCATGAACAGCACGGAAAACATGCCCTTTATCGATCTCCAGTGCCGCAAGCTTTTTACCATCAAAAGCCGCATCGTCTGGTCATATGACAGTTCCGGAGTACAGGCAAAGAAACACTACGGTTCCATGTATGAACCCATCCTGATGATGGTGAAAGATGCCAGAAACTACACATTCAACAGCGACGCTATTCTGGTAGAGGCTAAAACCGGATCGCAGCGCGCGTTGATCGATTACCGCAAAAATCCCCCGCAGCCTTACAATCATCAAAAAGTACCAGGTAACGTCTGGGATTTTCCACGCGTACGTTATTTGATGGATGAATATGAAAACCATCCGACGCAAAAGCCTGAAGCTTTACTGAAGCGCATTATTCTCGCCTCTTCTAACCCTGGCGATGTCATTCTCGATCCGTTTGCTGGTAGCTTCACCACCGGTGCCGTCGCCGTCGCGACCGGGCGAAAATTCATTGGCATTGAGATTAACAGCGAGTACATCAAGATAGGACTACGCCGGCTGGATGTCGCGTCACATTACTCCATGGAAGAGCTGGCGAAAGTGAAAAAAAGAAAAACCGGCAACCTGTCAAAACGAAGCCGGTTAAGCGAAGTTGACCCCGATCTCATTGCAAAGTAAAGGAAGTGTAAGCCTGGTTTTCAGATTATTCATTTCGTGTATATTTCCTGCCAGACTTGGTTAAACATGCACAGGCTCAGGTAATGATTCGCAAGTATTGGTGGCTCGTCGTTTTCGCTGTCTCCGTTTTTCTGCTTGATACCTTACTGATGCAGTGGATTGAACTGCTGGCAACAGAAACAGACAAATGTCGCAATATGAACTCGGTTAATCCGCTAAAACTGGTTAACTGTGACGAGCTGGATTTTTACAATAGGATGTAACTTTATACGATATCTAATTCATTTGTTTTATGAATTAATTTCGTTATGTTTTCATCTGGGATAAACATTCTTAATACATTATCGACTAATGCGGGTGCTTGTTTATAAAGATCGTAACCCGCCATATTCATTAACCAGTTTTGAACAATACCGCTGAAGGCGCCATCAATAATAATCATCACAACATCTAAATCGAGGTTATTTGCTACACAACCTTGTTGCTGACATGCTTGCAATACTTCGCGCAGAATCTGTGGATTAAAGCCCATCTTTTCACGTATTACTGCCTCGGCCAGCATTTCATCACTAAATTCACATTTGTGATATAAGATTTGCAGTAATGCCTGTTGGCGGGGAATTTCGGCAATATATTGCAAGCCAACAATCAGTTTTTCACGCAATTGCTGGTACGGGCTATGGCCTGGCCCTGCAGCCAGTCGCTCCTGGATTAACTCCCGCAATGATGGCTGTTGCAACCACATCTCATTAAACAGTTGGGTCTTGTTTTCGAAGTGCCAGTAGATAGCGCCACGCGTGACGTTAGCGGCGTCGGCGATGTCATTGAGCGTCGTCTTGCTTACGCCATGCTGCGCAAACTGGGCGATGGCGGTTTCAATCAGTTCTTGCCGGGTCTTCAGAGCTTCGGCTTTAGTTCTTTTTGCCATTGTTAATTATTCAGGAAATAAATATATTCGACACGGAGTGAGAAAATAGCGAAGGGTAATCTATCACCTAATGCGTATTTATACGAGAGGCTAAATTTGTCTGTCATAAATCATCAAATAGCTCAAACTTATCATTTAGCTATAATGCATTCATTTAACAAATATATATTTCATTTTAAGTGAAAGTAATTCATCTCATTTCAATTAACGGCAAAACAAAACATTAGAATATTAATCTTTTTTTGTGTTTATGTGCCCTGGAACGCCAGTATTCATAACTATTCCTTACATCACCGGACGATAATTTGTAGGATAGAGAACTGTATTTTTATTTCTGCGAGTTAACGCGTTGCCTTTTTCAGGCTAATAACGCGCTTTTGGTTTTTTGAGGAATAGTAATGACAAAACATGCCAGGTTTTTCCTCCTGCCCTCCTTTATCATGATCTCCGCAGCGTTAATTGCGGGCTGTAACGATAAGGGAGAAGAGAAAGCTCACGTCGGTGAACCGCAGGTTACCGTTCATGTTGTGAATACGGCTCCGTTAGAAGTTAAAACTGAATTACCAGGCCGTACTAATGCTTTCCGTATTGCCGAAGTTCGCCCGCAGGTTAGCGGGATCGTACTGAATCGTAATTTCACTGAAGGCAGCGATGTGCAGGCAGGCCAGTCCCTGTACCAGATCGATCCAGCGACCTATCAAGCAAGTTATGACAGCGCGAAAGGCGAACTGGCGAAAAGCGAAGCTGCCGCTTCCATCGCGCATTTGACGGTAAAACGTTATGTTCCGCTTGTGGGTACGAAATACATCAGCCAGCAGGAATACGACCAGGCCATTGCCGATGCTCGTCAGGCCGATGCTACCGTCATAGCCGCAAAAGCCACAGTCGAAAGCGCCCGCATCAATCTCGCTTATACCAAAGTGACTGCGCCAATTAGCGGACGTATCGGCAAATCTTCGGTGACCGAAGGTGCTCTCGTCACTAACGGGCAAACGACCGAACTGGCGACTGTCCAGCAACTCGATCCTATCTATGTCGATGTGACCCAATCCAGCAACGACTTCATGAGACTGAAGCAGTCCGTAGAGCAAGGTAGTTTGCATAAGGAAAACGCCGCCAGCAACGTAGAGCTGGTCATGGAAAACGGTCAAACCTATCCCCTGAAAGGCACTCTGCAATTCTCTGATGTGACCGTTGATGAAAGCACCGGTTCCATTACCCTGCGCGCAGTTTTCCCTAACCCGCAACACACGCTTCTGCCAGGTATGTTTGTGCGCGCACGGATTGATGAAGGTGTACAACCTGACGCCATTCTTATCCCGCAACAAGGCGTTAGCCGTACACCGCGTGGTGACGCTACCGTGCTGATTGTTAATGATAAAAGCCAGGTTGAGGCACGTCCTGTTGTCGCCAGCCAGGCCATTGGCGATAAATGGCTGATTAGCGAAGGGCTTAAAGCGGGTGATCAGGTCATTGTCAGCGGCCTGCAAAAAGCGCGTCCGGGAGAGCAGGTTAAAGCCACTACCGATACCCCCGCAGATACTGCGTCGAAGTAAGGCAATCTGATATGGCAAACTTTTTTATTCGACGACCAATATTTGCATGGGTGCTGGCCATTATTCTGATGATGGCGGGCGTACTGGCGATCCTACAATTGCCCGTCGCCCAGTATCCAACCATTGCCCCACCTGCGGTTTCTGTGTCGGCAAACTATCCGGGCGCTGATGCGCAAACCGTGCAGGATACGGTGACACAGGTTATCGAACAGAATATGAACGGCATCGATAATCTGATGTATATGTCCTCCACCAGCGATTCAGCCGGTAGCGTGACAATTACTCTCACCTTCCAGTCAGGGACCGACCCAGACATTGCGCAAGTGCAGGTGCAAAACAAACTTCAACTCGCCACACCGTTGCTGCCGCAAGAAGTCCAGCAACAGGGGATTAGTGTCGAGAAATCGAGTAGCAGCTTTTTGATGGTGGCTGGATTTGTTTCTGATAACCCAAGTACCACACAAGACGATATTTCTGACTACATCGCCTCTAACGTCAAAGATACCATTAGCCGTCTGAATGGCGTCGGCGACGTGCAACTGTTCGGCGCTCAGTACGCTATGCGTATCTGGCTCGATGCCGATCTGCTGAACAAATATAAACTCACATCGGTTGATGTCATTAACCAGTTGAAGGTGCAGAACGACCAAATTGCTGCCGGTCAGTTAGGCGGTACGCCGGCATTACCGGGACAGCAGCTAAACGCGTCGATTATTGCCCAGACACGGTTAAAAGATCCGGAAGAGTTCGGCAAAGTCACCCTACGCGTTAACAGCGACGGTTCGGTGGTACGGCTAAAAGATGTCGCACGGATTGAACTCGGTGGTGAAAACTATAACGTTATCGCCCGTATCAACGGCAAACCCGCGGCTGGCCTCGGCATTAAACTGGCAACGGGTGCTAACGCACTCGATACCGCAAAAGCCATTAAGGCCAAACTGGCAGAATTGCAGCCGTTCTTCCCACAGGGAATGAAGGTTCTCTACCCTTATGACACCACGCCTTTCGTCCAGCTTTCTATCCAGGAGGTGGTGAAAACGCTGTTCGAAGCCATTGTCCTGGTATTCCTGGTGATGTATCTGTTCTTGCAGAATATGCGGGCTACATTGATCCCCACCATTGCTGTACCTGTCGTTCTGTTAGGAACGTTTGCCATACTCGCCGCTTTTGGTTACTCCATCAACACGCTAACGATGTTCGGGATGGTGCTTGCCATCGGGCTTCTTGTTGATGATGCGATAGTCGTTGTGGAGAACGTCGAGCGCGTAATGATGGAGGATAAACTCCCCCCCAGAGAAGCGACGGAAAAATCGATGTCGCAAATCCAGGACGCGCTGGTAGGTATCGCGATGGTACTGTCGGCGGTATTTATTCCGATGGCATTCTTCGGTGGCTCAACAGGGGCAATTTATCGCCAGTTCTCCATCACTATTGTTTCAGCAATGGCGCTTTCAGTGCTGGTTGCGCTGATTCTCACCCCCGCGTTATGTGCAACATTACTGAAACCAGTCTCTGCCGAGCATCACGAAAATAAGGGAGGTTTCTTCGGCTGGTTTAACACCACTTTCGATCATAGCGTTAATCACTACACCAGTAGCGTTGGCAAAATCCTCGGTTCCACAGGGCGATATTTACTGATCTATGCGCTGATTGTCGCCGGAATGGTTGTACTGTTTTTACGCCTCCCTTCTTCTTTCTTGCCGGAAGAAGATCAGGGTGTCTTCCTGACCATGATCCAACTGCCGGCTGGCGCGACGCAAGAGCGGACACAAAAAGTACTGGATGAAGTGACGGATTACTATCTGAAGAACGAGAAGGCGAACGTTGAAAGTGTCTTTACAGTCAATGGGTTTAGCTTCAGTGGTCAGGCGCAAAACGCCGGGATGGCCTTTGTCAGCCTTAAACCGTGGGAAGAGCGCAGTGGCGAAGAAAATAGCGCGGAAGCGGTAATCCAACGTGCCAAAATGGAGCTGGGTAAAATCCGCGACGGTTTTGTCATTCCATTCAATATGCCAGCCATTGTTGAACTGGGTACGGCAACGGGTTTCGACTTTGAGTTAATCGATCAGGCGGGTCTCGGCCACGATGCCTTAACCCATGCTCGCAACCAGTTGCTTGGCATGGCGGCGCAACATCCTGAAAGCTTAGTCAGTGTGCGCCCTAATGGCCTGGAAGATACCGCGCAGTTCAAACTTGAAGTTGACCAGGAAAAAGCACAGGCATTAGGCGTTTCGCTTTCTGACATTAACCAGACCATTTCTACGGCGTTGGGCGGGACTTATGTCAACGACTTCATCGACCGTGGCCGCGTGAAAAAAGTATATGTTCAGGCGGATGCCAAGTTCCGCATGCTGCCAGAAGATGTCGATAAACTTTATGTCCGCAGCGCCAACGGCGAAATGGTGCCATTCTCCACCTTTACCACTTCACATTGGGTATATGGTTCTCCGCGTCTGGAACGCTACAACGGTCTACCTTCCATGGAGATTCAAGGGGAAGCCGCGCCAGGCACCAGTTCCGGCGATGCGATGTCGCTAATGGAAAGCCTCGCCTCACAACTACCTAGCGGAATCGGTTATGACTGGACGGGTATGTCATATCAAGAACGCTTGTCAGGCAACCAGGCCCCTGCTCTGGTAGCCATTTCATTCGTGGTCGTTTTTCTGTGTCTTGCGGCGCTCTATGAAAGCTGGTCAATTCCTGTCTCGGTTATGTTGGTCGTGCCGTTAGGGATTGTCGGCGTGCTGCTGGCTGCGACACTCTTTAATCAGAAAAATGACGTTTATTTTATGGTGGGCTTGTTAACGACAATTGGCTTATCGGCTAAAAACGCTATTTTGATTGTTGAGTTCGCCAAAGACCTGATGGAGAAAGAGGGGAAAGGTGTTATTGAAGCGACGCTGATGGCCGTACGTATGCGTCTTCGTCCTATACTGATGACATCTCTCGCCTTTATTCTCGGCGTATTACCGCTGGCTATCAGTAATGGTGCGGGAAGCGGTGCGCAGAACGCGGTAGGGATTGGAGTCATGGGTGGCATGATTTCCGCAACATTACTGGCTATCTTCTTCGTCCCCGTGTTCTTTGTGGTGATCCGCCGTTGCTTCAATGGGTAAAATTAAGGCACAAAGGCGTCTTCGGACGCCTTTTAATTTGCAGTTAAAACTATAAAAATTAATGAGTTAATAATTCATTGAGTTTTGAATTGAGTGCATTCATTCTTTCTCCCTTCATTATTTTTACAATTCACATAATTTGTCATTATTCATCTCGCAAGAATTATAACTCCTGGTGATAAAATGGCATTCAGCACGTTAATAAGAAAGTTAGCTTATTAAGCGGTAGCGTTATTACTGAGGTAACACCATGAAAAGATTAATTCCTGTCGCATTGCTCACCGCATTGCTGGCGGGCTGCGCTCACGATTCCCCCTGCGTTCCGGTTTATGACGATCAGGGCCGTCTGGTTCACACTAATACCTGTATGAAAGGTACAACTCAGGATAACTGGGAAACTGCCGGAGCTATTGCTGGCGGGGCGGCGGCTGTCGCGGGCCTGACGATGGGGATCATCGCACTGTCGAAATAACTAAACAGGGCGCGAGCTTCTGCGCCCTGTTTAACGGCACAAAATCTCTCCGTAAGATAAAATACAACTATATTCTTATAGCTTATTCCCTTTTAATTTAGCATTTTATTTCGAACCATTGAAATAACACTTCCATTAAATTTCACACCTCATTTAAAAAACATGCTCACACTAACAATCATTATCCTGCTTAGTAAAATGTGAATAAATATTTTGCGCTAAAATGTGGCGTATGTTTCATTTTCGCACCATGGCGGGGCGATGTTTTTATTATTTCCTGTCTACACTCAGCTTATTGCGACGCGGAATCGTGCGCAAAAGCTGGCACTACTTTTGCTTATAAAAGGATGGCCACAGACAGGTAAAAGACGTTTCCCAAACGTCCTATAACGATAATTTTCGCCTCACAGGAAGCATTATGAAAAAGATGATGATAGCCACACTGGCTGCCGCCAGCGTGCTGCTTGCCGTTGCAAATCAGGCGCATGCTGGCGCGACACTTGATGCCGTAAAGAATAAAAGGTTTGTTCAATGTGGGATCAGTGACGGATTACCTGGTTTCTCTTATGCCGATGCAGACGGTAAGTTTTCAGGTATTGATGTAGATGTTTGTCGTGGTGTTGCCGCTGCTGTATTTGGCGACGACACGAAAGTGAAATATACCCCACTCACCGCAAAAGAACGCTTCACCGCTTTACAGTCAGGGGAAGTGGATTTGCTCTCCCGTAATACGACCTGGACTTCATCCCGCGACGCAGGAATGGGAATGGCATTTACTGGCGTCACTTATTACGATGGCATCGGTTTCCTGACGCACGATAAAGCGGGGCTAAAAAGCGCGAAAGAGCTGGATGGTGCAACGGTCTGTATTCAGGCGGGGACTGATACCGAACTCAACGTTGCCGATTACTTCAAGGCGAACAATATGAAGTACACGCCAGTAACCTTCGATCGCTCTGACGAATCAGCGAAAGCACTGGAATCTGGCCGCTGCGATACGCTGGCCTCGGATCAGTCGCAACTGTATGCTCTGCGGATCAAATTAAGTAATCCTGCCGAATGGATTGTCCTGCCAGAAGTTATCTCTAAAGAACCGCTTGGTCCGGTAGTCCGTCGTGGCGATGATGAATGGTTCTCTATTGTGCGCTGGACCCTGTTTGCCATGCTGAATGCTGAAGAGATGGGTATCAATTCCCAGAACGTTGATGAAAAAGCGGCAAATCCGGCTACGCCTGATATGGCGCATCTGCTAGGTAAAGAGGGTGATTACGGCAAGGATCTGAAGCTGGATAACAAATGGGCTTACAACATCATCAAACAGGTGGGTAACTACTCGGAAATTTTTGAGCGTAATGTCGGCTCTGAAAGTCCGCTGAAAATTAAACGTGGACAAAATAATCTCTGGAATAACGGCGGTATTCAGTACGCGCCGCCCGTGCGTTAAGTCGGTGTGAGGTAACGGGCGTCGCTACGGCGGCGCTCTCTTCAGCGTTATGGTTTCCGAGGTTTATATGCCCCATCGCCGCTCAACCGTTAAAGGATCGCTCTCCTTTACCAACCCTACGGTTCGCGCCTGGTTATTCCAGATCCTGGCCGTTGTTGTCGTCGTCGGCATTGTTGGTTGGTTATTTCACAACACCGTGACGAATCTGAACAATCGCGGCATTACATCAGGGTTTGCCTTTCTGGATCGCGGCGCAGGTTTCGGGATCGTCCAGCATTTGATCGATTACCAGCAGGGCGATACCTACGGACGCGTTTTTATTGTCGGCTTACTCAATACGCTACTGGTTTCGGCATTGTGTATTGTATTCGCTTCTGTCCTGGGCTTCTTTATCGGTCTGGCGCGACTTTCGGATAACTGGCTGCTACGAAAGCTTTCCACAATTTATATTGAGATCTTCCGTAATATTCCCCCGCTACTGCAAATCTTCTTCTGGTACTTTGCCGTGTTGCGCAATTTGCCCGGACCGCGACAGGCTGTGAGTGCGTTTGATCTCGCCTTTTTGAGCAATCGAGGGCTTTATATTCCATCACCGCAGCTGGGAGATGGATTTATTGCGTTTATCCTGACTGTTGTTATTGCTATAGCCATTTCTGTTGGACTATTCCGTTTTAATAAAACGCACCAGATAAAAACCGGACAATTGCGCCGAACCTGGCCGATCGCCGCTGTGTTGATCATTGGTTTGCCTTTACTGGCGCAATGGCTTTTTGGCGCGGCACTACACTGGGATGTTCCGGCGTTACAAGGCTTTAACTTCCGCGGCGGGATGGTGCTTATCCCTGAGCTGGCAGCCTTAACGTTGGCGCTTTCAGTTTATACCTCTGCATTTATCGCCGAGATTATTCGTGCCGGAATTCAGGCGGTGCCTTATGGTCAGCACGAAGCGGCGCGTTCGCTGGGATTACCCAACCCGGTTGCGCTACGCCAGGTGATCATTCCACAAGCGCTGCGGGTGATTATTCCACCACTTACCAGCCAGTATCTCAACATCGTCAAAAACTCCTCTCTTGCCGCCGCTATCGGCTATCCAGATATGGTTTCGCTGTTTGCTGGCACCGTGTTAAACCAGACTGGGCAAGCCATCGAGACGATTGCCATGACCATGTCGGTCTATCTGATTATCAGCCTGACTATCTCGCTGCTGATGAATATCTATAACCGCCGTATCGCGATCGTTGAACGCTAAGGAGTCATGATGACAAAAGTATTGCTGTCTCATCCCCCGCGCCCGGCGAGCCATAACTCTAGCCGCGCTATGCTGTGGGTGCGCAAAAATCTGTTCTCCAGCTGGAGCAATAGCCTGCTGACTATTGGCTGCCTGTGGCTGATGTGGGAACTGATTCCACCGCTGCTGAACTGGGCTTTTTTACAGGCAAACTGGGTTGGCTCAACGCGTACCGACTGCACAAAAGCTGGTGCCTGTTGGGTCTTCATCCACGAACGATTTGGTCAGTTTATGTATGGGCTTTACCCACACGACCAGCGCTGGCGAATTAACCTGGCATTACTGATTGGCCTTGTTTCTATTGCGCCAATGTTCTGGAAAATACTCCCGCATCGCGGGCGCTATATTGCGGTATGGGCGGTTATCTACCCGCTCATTGTCTGGTGGCTAATGTATGGCGGTTTTGTTGGTCTGGAGCGGGTTGAAACCCGGCAATGGGGCGGGCTGACACTAACGTTGATTATCGCCTCTGTTGGGATTGCTGGGGCGCTGCCGTGGGGGATCCTGTTGGCGTTAGGCCGTCGTTCCCATATGCCGATAGTGCGTATCTTGTCAGTCATTTTTATCGAATTCTGGCGTGGCGTACCGCTGATTACCGTGCTGTTTATGTCTTCGGTCATGCTGCCGCTCTTTATGGCGGAAGGCACCAGCATCGACAAACTGATTCGTGCGTTGGTCGGCGTTATCCTCTTTCAGTCAGCATATGTTGCAGAAGTCGTGCGAGGCGGATTGCAGGCATTGCCCAAAGGGCAATACGAAGCGGCAGAGTCGCTAGCGTTAGGTTACTGGAAAACCCAGGGGCTGGTTATTTTGCCACAGGCGTTGAAGCTGGTGATTCCTGGGTTGGTAAATACCATCATCGCACTTTTTAAAGATACCAGTCTGGTGATCATCATCGGGTTGTTCGATCTTTTCAGTAGCGTTCAGCAGGCAACCGTTGACCCCGCCTGGCTAGGTATGTCCACAGAAG
Organism: Escherichia sp. B1147; assembly: GCF_001660175.1. Lineage (NCBI taxonomy): Bacteria > Pseudomonadati > Pseudomonadota > Gammaproteobacteria > Enterobacterales > Enterobacteriaceae > Escherichia > Escherichia sp. B1147. The sequence goes on along the minus strand of NZ_LFHY01000015.1, from coordinate 1,233 downwards.
GGTATGTGTTTGCCGCACTGATCTACTGGATCTTCTGTTTCAGCATGTCGCGCTATAGCCAGCATCTGGAAAAACGTTTTAACACCGGGCGTACACCGCATTGAGGACACTATGACCCAAATTTTACTGCAACCTGCTAACGCGATGATTACGCTGGAAAACGTCAATAAATGGTATGGACAATTCCATGTCTTAAAAGATATTAATCTGACAGTGGAAACCGGTGAACGCATCATTTTGTGTGGTCCTTCCGGTTCCGGGAAATCGACAACCATTCGCTGTATTAATCATCTGGAAGAACACCAACAGGGACGGATCGTGGTGGATGGCATCGAGCTTAACGAAGATATTCGCAATATTGAGCGCGTCAGGCAGGAAGTGGGAATGGTTTTTCAGCATTTCAATCTCTTCCCACATTTGACCGTTTTACAGAACTGTACCCTGGCACCGATTTGGGTGCGTAAGATGCCGAAGAAAGAGGCTGAAGCTCTGGCGATGCATTACCTTGAGCGAGTACGAATTGCCGAACATGCGCAGAAGTTTCCCGGGCAGATCTCCGGCGGCCAGCAGCAACGCGTCGCCATTGCACGGTCACTCTGCATGAAACCAAAGATCATGCTGTTTGATGAACCTACGTCGGCGCTCGATCCGGAGATGGTAAAAGAAGTGCTGGATACAATGATTGGGCTAGCGCAGTCAGGTATGACGATGCTGTGCGTAACGCATGAGATGGGATTTGCGCGGACTGTCGCTGATCGAGTGATTTTTATGGATCGCGGAGAAATCGTGGAGCAAGCTGCACCGGATGAATTTTTTGCGCATCCTAAATCGGAGCGTACGCGAGCATTTTTATCACAGGTTATCCATTAAGTTGTACATAGATTCAAAACGCAAAAAGGCCATCCTTTCGGATGGCCTTTCGCTTGATTTGATGTCTGGCAGTTCCCTACTCTCGCATGGGGAGGCCCCACACTACCATCGGCGCTACGGCGTTTCACTTCTGAGTTCGGCATGGGGTCAGGTGGGACCACCGCGCTACTGCCGCCAGACAAATTCTTTTCTAATCTGCCGAACTTTAACCTAAAAAGTGGTGCTGATACCCAGAGTCGAACTGGGGACCTCACCCTTACCAAGGGTGCGCTCTACCAACTGAGCCATATCAGCACGCTAAATTTGATGCCTGGCAGTTCCCTACTCTCGCATGGGGAGACCCCACACTACCATCGGCGCTAC